>CAYYUW010000147.1:0-7734 GCA_964474985.1 uncultured Alistipes sp.
TGCCGCCGTCTCGACTAAACGCCGGAAACCCTTGGCATTGACCCCGTCGTCGTTGGTGATGAATATAAGAGGTTCGGACATATTTATCGCTTTTTTCAGTTGCGAAACGTTCACTCCGCTCCGCAGAACATTATTTAATTCGGCAAGTTACGAAAATTTCCCGAAACCGCAAAATTCCTGCAGCAATAAATCTCTGGGGCGGAGTCAAGCATGAAAGCGAGGCTATATGTTTTTTGCCGGCAGAACCGACGAAGCTGCAATTATTAGCAAGAAATTATAGCAACTATTAAATTGCGAATTAATGGGGCTGGGATGCGGGTCGAAGCCTGCGTAACCACAATTGTCGCAAAACCTGTCGCGACAAAGTTGCGGCCTGAAAGGGCCGCGCGAGCCGCAGCCTTGGGGCGGGCGCGCGGGTTGCTCACGCAACCCGTTTTTGTCATATATAATATGCAGAGAACACGGGTCGAAGCCTGCGGGGACCGCGAACAGCGGGCCTCGCTGGGCGAGGCTTCGGCCCGCGCGGCTTCAATGAAGCCGCAACTTTGTGACTGGGAAGATTTGTCGCAAAGATTCGCGCCTGCCTGCCCCTCCCCGCATATTATACGGCCTGTTGGGCTGCAATCTGTCGAAACATATCGGGCTGCGAATGTTTTCTTCGGATGTCGTTTTTCGTTCTGTGCGAGCATAATATATATGCGCACCGTAAAAAAACGGAAAGTGCCTCGAAAGCACTTTCCGTTGTCGGTTTATCTGTTGTTTGGTCTGCGGTGGCCGTCTTTCTTGCGGTTGTTGTGATTTGGCCCATGGTCAAATCGTCGGTCATCGTGGCGCATCTGCGGCCGGCGGTCGTGGTCTTTGTCGGGACGGGCCTGAGGTCTGTCGTGACGATGATCCCTGTCGAACCGGTTCACCGGCCGGCAGTTATGATGCGGAGCGGGACGGTGTATGGCTGCAGGACGATGCGCAGAGACGTGTCGGTGCGCGAGTGCGAAGTGGCGATGCTCGTACAACGCCCGCCACTGCCGCAGCTGGCGGCTGTTCAGTATGCGGCTGAGATCGCGGGTGTACTCGGCGTAGCGACGCGCCAGAACCACATCCCAGTCGATTCGCCCGTAACGGTCGGCGCATTCGGTCGTCCACTGCATATTGAGGCGGTAGAGTTTCCGCTCCTGCCGGTCGTTGAGACCCAATGTTATGGCGGTGTCGTGCGTGAACCGTACGGCGATGTCCATTGCCGATGCGGGGCAGTGGGCGACGGGCTGAGCCGATACCTGTATGGCGAACAGTATCGCCATTATTGCCGATATTATTGCTGACGTCTTCATAATTGCTGGTTTTAATGCGGTTTATGATTCGGTTAGTATTTCGGGGCCTCGGAAATATTCTTTCAGCAAAGTTGGCAAAACAATCCGAAAGCTGAAATACCGTGGGCGGTCAATCGCCATTTTCGGGCCGTCAACCGCCCGATTCGGGGTGTGAAGCGAAGCGCTAAACCAAGGCCGTGCGAACAAAAACGCCGTCCGGATACTCCCCGAACGGCGTACATTATGATCGCGTACAGCGTGCTACTTGGCGGCGCGCTTGCGGTCGACCTCGTTGAGCAGTATTTTGCGCAGACGCATAGCCTTGGGGGTCACCTCGACATATTCGTCCTCCTTGATATACTCCAGCGCCTCCTCGAGCGAGAATACCACCGGCGGAACGATCACCGCCTTGTCGTCCGATCCCGAGGCACGCATATTGGTGAGCTGTTTGGCCTTAGTGACGTTTACGGTTATGTCGCCGCTGCGGGTGCTCTCGCCGATCACCTGACCGCAGTATACCTGCTCCATAGGCGAGATGAAGAAGCGGCCGCGATCCTGCAGTTTGTCGATTGAATAGGCGTAGGCGGTACCTGTTTCGGATGCTATGAGCGAGCCGTTGGTCCGCATTTCGATATCGCCCACCCAAGGTTCGAAATCCTTGAGACGGTGAGTCATTATCGCCTCGCCAGCCGTGGCGGTCAGCATATTGGACCGCAGGCCGATGATGCCGCGCGAGGGAATATCGAACTCGAGACGCGTGCGGCCGCTGTTCGACTCCATATTGGTCAGCGTGCCCTTGCGCTTGGTCGACAACTCTATGACGGTGCCGGCGTACTCGTCGGGGCAGTCGACGGTCATCTCCTCTATAGGCTCGCACTTCTTGCCGTCGATCTCCTTTATGATAACCTTGGGCTGTCCGACCTGCAGCTCGTAGCCTTCGCGGCGCATCGTTTCGATCAAAACCGACAGATGCAGCACGCCGCGGCCATAGACGATGAAGCTGTCGGCATTCTGCCCGGGTTCGACGCGCAGTGCGAGGTTCTTCTCCAACTCGCGGTCCAGCCGCTCCTTGATGTGACGCGAAGTGACATACTTGCCGTCCTTGCCGAAGAATGGCGAGTTGTTGATTGTGAAGAGCATCGACATCGTAGGCTCGTCGATTGCGATAGGCGGCAGCGGCTCGGGGTTCTCCCAGTCGCAAATCGTGTCGCCGATCTCGAAGCCGTCGATACCCACTATGGCGCAAATTTCGCCGCAGCCGACGTGCTCGACCTTGCTCTTGCCGAGACCTTCGAATACCATAAGTTCTCTGATCTTGGTCTTCTGCATAGTCTTGCCGTCGCGCTTGGCCAACGTGACGTTCTGGCCCGAGTGCAACTCGCCGCGCGTGACTTTGCCCACAGCGATACGGCCCACGTAGGGCGAGTACTCGAGCGAGGTAATAAGCATCTGCGGCGTACCCTCCACCACAGCCGGCTCGGGTATCTCGTCGATTATGGCATCGAGCAGCGGCGTGATGCTGTCGGTAGGCTCCTGCCAGCGATAGGACATCCACCCCTGCTTGGCCGAACCGTAAATGGTCTTGTAGTCGAGCTGCTCCTCGGTGGCATTCAGGGTGAACATCAGATCGAATACCTGTTCGTTCACCACCTCGGGGCGGCAGTTGGGTTTGTCGACCTTGTTTATCACCACGATAGGCTTCTTGCCCAAAGCCAGCGCCTTCTGCAGTACGAACCGCGTCTGGGGCATTGTGCCCTCGAAGGCGTCGACCAGCAGCAGCACGCCGTCGCACATATTGAGCACGCGCTCCACCTCGCCGCCGAAATCGGCGTGGCCCGGGGTATCGATGATGTTGATCTTGTAATCCTTGTATATCACCGAAACGTTTTTCGAGAGGATCGTGATACCGCGTTCGCGCTCCAGATCGTTGTTGTCGAGAATCAGTTCTCCGTTTCTGTTCGAATTGTCGCGCAAAAGGTGACCGGCCAGAATCATCTTGTCCACGAGCGTGGTCTTGCCGTGATCGACGTGGGCGATGATGGCGATATTGCGTATTTTTTGCATTTATAGTTGAATTTTAACGGCGCAAAGTTACTAAAATATTCGGCGAATGCGCTATATTTGCGTATTATTCTTAAGGTAGGATACGCTTCCGGACACCGGCGCAGCTGCGCCGGCGGATCGCGCCGAGGCGGTAACTCCGTTATTGAACGCAAGGTATGGGACGCACATTGGAACTTATGCGCGACGGTCGCGTGACAAGCCGGATAGTAATGGGCGGCTGGCAGGACGATCTGCACGGTCTGCTGCCGTGGGGGCATCGCGTAATAGCGATAACCGACACCAACATCGCACGGCGCTACAGGCGCCTCGTATCGCAGTACGAACATATCGTAATCGGCACCGGCGAGAAGATCAAGACGCTGGCGACGGTGGAGACGATCCACCGCTCGCTCGTGGAGATGGGCGCCGACCGCGAGACCTTCATCCTCGGCATCGGCGGCGGCATCGTGACCGACATCGCCGGCTTCGCGGCCTCGACATATATGCGCGGGGTGCGGTTCGGCTTCGTCTCCACCACCCTGCTCGGTCAGGTGGATGCCAGCGTGGGCGGCAAGAACGGCGTCAACCTCGACGGCTACAAGAATATGATCGGCACCTTCAACCAGCCTGAGTTCGTACTGTGCGATGCGGGGATGCTCTCCACCCTGACCCAACGCCAGTTCCGCGCCGGCTTGGCCGAGGTCGTCAAGGCGGGCATTTTAGGCGACAGGGTGCTGTTCGAGATGCTCGAGGCAGTGCCGCCGGAGGAGCTGCGCAGCAATCGGCAGCTGCTGTCGGACATAATTATGATGGCCGTGCGCGTGAAGGCCGGCATCGTACAGCGCGACGAACGCGAGGGAGGCGAACGCCGCAAACTCAACCTCGGACATACCGTGGCGCACGCAATCGAGAAGTGCTCGCGCCGAATGCTGCACGGCGAGGCCGTAGCTGTCGGATGCGCTGTTATGGCCCGATTGGCCGCCGCCAACCGCTCGATCGGCGAGGCGGATGCCGATCGTATCGCCGCCCTGCTGCGCAAGTTCGGATTTTCGCTTGATGCCCCCGCTGCGGGCGACCGTCTTCTGTCGGCTCTGCGCAAGGACAAGAAAACGGCCGGCGACACCATTCACATCGTCCTGCCCACGGGTATCGGCCGCTGCGAGGTGCGCACGGTCTCGTTCGACTGGCTCGACCAGCGGCTGCGCCCGATTCTCGATGCCGCTCAGGCGGCACCGCGCAAATAACCGTTACACCTGTTCCCGACATATATTCCACGCTGCAAATTCGCAATAAATAAAAAAATATCGATTTTCGATAAAATATTTTTGTTTTTCAAAAATAGTTTCCATATATTTGCACCGAAAAAGAAAATCGAAACAACAATGGACCGTAAAAAGACACTGCGAAATCGCATCACAGCGCTTTATATCGCCTTTTTCATGGCGATAGCAGCCAGTTTTGTGTTCGGTACTTTCGGGTCGAGCTTCTCCAAAGGATTCAACGATGGACAGCGGATCGGGACCGAACTCACCAACAATTATATGAATAAAACGCCCAAGTCGATGCAGCTGTATGTCGATCTGCCGACTGTCGGCAGCGAAATGGATATGCCGATCGAGGATCTCGACCTGCCCGAAGGCACCGAGGTCAAGGCCCGCGTCAACAAGATCGACGTTATGGTAGTATGCGACTCCGAGAAGTCGCTGTGGTCGATGGTGATGACTGCAGCCGGCATGCCGATAATCACCGTCTGCGGCTGGCTGCTCATATTCGGCTATATCGCAGTGTTCGTATTAATCTATCTTATCATAGCCTCGCTGCGCCGCAGCATCAGCAGCGAAAGCGTCTTCGACCGCAAGAATATCCTGCGCACCCGCATCTTGGGCACCATAGTGATATGCATCCCGATTATCAAGGCGATAGTCAGATACTCCGTCGTGCGCAGCGTCGACGGCATTTTAGCCGGCAGCAGCATCGCGCTCGACACGTCGCTGCATATCGACTTCTGGAATGTCATTATGGGCATCATGATACTGTTTATTGCCGAGGTTTTCGCCATAGGCTACGATATGACACAAGATCAGAAACTGACCATTTGATTCGAAACAACTATGAATATATTTGATATCTATCCTACCAAGGGGGGGGGAATATGGCTATAATAATAAATATAGACGTGATGATGGCCAAGCGCAAAATGTCGCTCGGCGAGCTGTCGGAGAGAGTGGAGATCACTCAGGCCAATCTCTCGATACTCAAGAACGGCAAGGCGCGTGCAATCCGGTTTTCGACGCTCGAAGCTATTTGCCGCGTGCTCGACTGCCAGCCCGGGGACATAATCGAATACAGGCCCGATGAAACCGAAAAGAAATAACCTCAAATAAAATTAAGCATGAAAAAACTGTTTTTAACCTTGGCCGCAGCCATTATGTGCGCGGTCACTGCAGTGGCACAGCAGGCGATACCGGCCGACACGGCCGTCAGGACCGGCAAGCTGCCCAATGGACTTACCTACTACGTCCGCAGTAATGCCAAACCGGCAAAGCAGGCCGAATTTTACATCCTGCACAACGTGGGCGCCATTCAGGAGAATGACGCGCAGCAGGGTTTGGCCCACTTCCTCGAGCATATGGCATTCAACGGCACCAAGAATCTGCCCGACAAGAAGCTTATCGAATATCTCGAGACCATCGGCGTGAAGTTCGGCGCCAACCTCAACGCCTTCACCGCCATGGAGCAGACCTGCTACAATATGTCGAGCGTGCCCCTTAACCGCGAGGGCATCGTCGACACCTGTCTGCTCATCCTGCACGACTGGTCGTACTACATCTCCCTCGAGGACGAGGAGATCGACAACGAGCGCGGCGTGATCATCGAGGAGCTGCGCACCCGCAACGACGCGGACTGGCGCATCAACGAGAAGCTCGCCCCTACGTTCTACAACAATTCGAAGTATGCCAAGCGCAACATCATCGGCACGATCGACGGATTGAAGTCGTTCACGTATCAGGATATCAAGGACTTCTATCACCACTGGTACCGCACCGACCAGCAGGCTATAGTCGTAGTCGGCGATTTCGATGCCGACCAAATGGTGGACAAAATCAAGAAGGTAATGGCGGATATTCCCGCTGTGGAAAATCCTGAACCCAAGGCCGTAATCAAGATCGAGGGCAACGAGGAGCCGTTGGTGGCGATCGCGACCGATCCCGAGTTGACGATGACCCGTGTGCTGATGTTCATCAAGCACGAGCCTATCCCGTTCGAAATGAACAATACCCCTCAGGCGTTTGCCGTGGATATTTTCCGCGATATGATTACCAGTATGTTCACGTATCGTCTGCAGGATATCGCCCAGAAGCCCAACGCTCCGTTCCTCACAGCCGGTTCGGCCTACGGTTCGCTGACCAACACGCAGGATGTGCTGCAGGCCATAGCGATCGCCCGCGATGGCGAGGCCGACAAGGCTTTCGAAGCGCTCTATGCCGAGATCGAGAAGGCGCGCCGCTTCGGATTCACCGCCTCGGAGCTTGAGCGCGTGCAGGCCGAGTGGAAGCGCAATGCCGAGCAGGCATACGACAACCGCAACGACCGCCGCAACGGCGAGTTCGTACAGAAATATCTGCGCGCATTCCGCACCAATACCCCGATTCCTTCGGCCGAGACGGAATGGGAGCTTCGCAAGATGCTTATTCCGGCGCTGGATCTGAATACGGTCAATGCACTTGCTGCCGAGATGTTCAAGCAGGCCGACAACGTGGTCACCGTAGCCGCTCCCGAGAAGGAGGGCGCAGCGGTTCCTGCGGCCGATGACATTCAGGGCATAATCAAGAAGGTGCGCGAGGCCGAGCTTGAAGCCTACAAGGACAACACCGTCAAGGAGCCTCTGATTCCCGAGGGCACCGTGCTGAAAGGTTCGCCCATAGTCAAGAGCGAAACCGACAAGTTCGGCGCAACGGTATGGACGCTCAAGAACGGCGTCAAGGCAGTGGTTATGCCGACCGACTTCAAGGCCGACGAGCTGCGTATCTCGGCCAAGGCATTCGGCGGCACCTCGCTCATCGATGTCGAGGATATCAATACTGCTTGGATGCTGGCAATGACTGTCGAGCAGTCGGGCTTGGGCAAGTTCAAGGCTACCGACCTGCAGAAGCAGCTGGCTGGCAAATCGGTCAACTTCAGCGTTTCGCTGGAAGACTATATGGCCGGCGGTACGGGAGTATGCTCGCCCAAGGATTTGGAAACCGCAATGCAGCTCATCTATCTCTACTTCACCTCGCCCCGCTGGGACAAGGAGGATTTCGACGTGCTGATGGACAACGTGTCGACCACGCTGAAGAATGCCGAGAGCAACCCGATGTTCCGCTTGCAGCAGGAGGTGTAC
>CAYYUW010000148.1:0-15228 GCA_964474985.1 uncultured Alistipes sp.
GCCCGATAGGGGGCAAGGCCGTCATTCTTGAATCGTCTGCCGGAATTATTTCTTGGCAGCGTTTCGCTTATCGTAGTGCTTTGCGTAGCGGCTCATAAACTTATCGACGCGACCGGCGGTATCTACCAACTTCATCTTACCGGTGTAGAACGGGTGAGATGTGTTCGAGATTTCCATCTTATACACGGGATAGGTTTCGCCGTTCACTTCGATGGTCTCTTTTGTCGAAACGGCGGACCTGCACAAAAACACGTGGTCGTTCGACATATCCTTGAACGCCACTAAACGATAATTTTCAGGGTGAATACCTTTTTTCATTTCGTCTTTTTGTTTATTATTACGTAATAATCGGGGCAAAGATAGCGATAAAAAATAGAGACGCAAACTTTTACGTCTCTTTTTTGCAAAAATCGGCCCCTCGTCAGAATTTATACTTGACTCCGAGGGCGAAACCGGTGGCCAAAAACTCCGTGCTCGGGGTGAAATCCAGCCGCGGTTTCCAGTCGATCGAAAATGCCAGCGGGGCCGACCGCATCGAGTACTCGAAGCCGATCACGGCATCGATACCGACGTTGAACCCGTTGTTCTTGTCCTTCTTGTGACCCTCCTTGTATTTCCAGCCTCCGAGGTGTCCGCCCAAACCGTAGTAGAGCTGGAAACCGTTGCCGATCACCGGTACGTTAAATTCATAGAGTCCCGTGACGTTGAAGCCGCGGCCGTGGTCGCTGTAGCTCCAGCCGAGCAAAGCCTCCAATGCATTGTCGTTGCTGAATACGCGCTTTACGGACAGCGATGTCGATTCGAAACCGCCGCGAACACCGATAGCCCAGTCGTAGTACTGGGCCGAAGCTGCCGACGAAATCATTACGGCAGCCACCAAAACCAAAAGTTTCTTCATATTCGAAAAATTTTTCAATTCATATTCCATTTTAATTGCTGCGGTACCGGTTCGCCGTACGTCTTACGGCTGCGCCGTCTTCGGCCGATCCGGCAGGGGCGTTCTCAGGTTCCCGAGTCCTGCCCGAGCGGTGAATTCGGACCTCCATTGGCGGCTCAGCTCGTGGCTTTGCAGCCGCTACCGATTGTGTGCCACCGAGTTGACCCGTATCGCAGTTATATTTATCAACGACGAAATTAACAAAATATTTCCTACTGACGAAATTATTTGCGCATTAATTTTGCAGATTGTCCGTTTTTATCTATTTTTGCGCATCGAATCGGACCCATAGCTCAGTCGGTTAGAGCAGCGGACTCATAATCCGAAGGTCGTGGGATCATGCCCCTCTGGGTCCACTCGTTACAGGACAGTCTCGGTTTGCAGTCGGGACTGTCTTTTGTTTTTGCCTCTCTTGCTTGTTGCTGTACATTTTTTTAGGACAACATTTGCAGCCGGCATAAAAAATCGCAAACGGGCGCTTGAGTATTGCGGTTTTTTATTACTTTTGCAAATGGGAAAGGGAAAACTCTTTTCCGCGACATATTTTTGAAAGCGTTTTGCTTTATCCTTTCATTGAAAATCGCCAAATTTTTATAGTCGAAGGATCGGGCAGTCAAGAACGCTCATGCTTGCCTATATCCACCCCTGCAAGGGGCGCCCGATATATCGGCAGCGTGGGGTGGACTGTTTATTTCGACTAAGGCGTTTGGCGATGCCCCAATGAAGATAAACCGAACATTGTCCCACGCTTTTTTTATTCACCCAAACGCCGACTGCGGGGATACACGAGGCTGCAGACATTTATGAATAGAACCTTTTCGTTGAGCCGAGTGCAGAAACCGAACTTGTCCGGAGTATGCCGAGGCGAGAAGAGGTGCATGAATATGAACATTGATTTGCCCTCAAACAGACCCGAAAGGGATATTACGCTTCTCTTTGTTAAAGATTATAATTCAATATGTATGAAACATTTTTTGTCTATTCTCATTCTGGCGATTTGTTTGATTTCATGCAATGGTCACTCTGAGCATTGGGAAACTCTTTCTCAAGTAGAGTCATATATCGAAGAGAAACCGGATAGTGCATTGCTTACACTGGAGCAAATAGATATTTCGGAGCTGTCGGGCAAAGAGGAGAAGGCCAAACACGCTTTGCTTTACTCGACGGCATTGGATAAGAACTTTATAGACAAGACGGACTTTGAGGTTCTGCAACCGGCTATCGACTATTATAAGAATAATGGCTCAGCGACCGACAAACTTCGCACATACTATTATCAGGGACGAATTTATCATAACCGAGGTAATGGTGCCATGGCTATGAACTGCTATCTAACGGCCCTTGAGAATGGTGGCGATTCGGATGATATATTGACAAAAGCACGAATATATGTCGCGCAAGGTAATATTTACGGTTCTTTAATGAAATGGGATGACTCCAATGAGGTAAATCTGCAGGCTGCAGAATACTTTCATAAAATGAACCGGATAGACAGTTATGTCAATTGCCTTTTGAAAGTATGCAATGGCCATATACAAAACGGTGATTATGCGGAGGCTGAAAAGGTCTTAAACAGATGTGATGATTACCGTGAAGCGATCTCCGATCGCATACTCGGCAAATATTATTCGGCACGACTCACGCGCCAAGTCCAAGTAGACAATCAAGAGAATATTTCGGCAACCATAGAAGAATATCTTGGTTCTGTTCCTGATGATCATATTGATTACCTTTCTGTTGCAAATGCCTGCGTGAGCATCGGTGAGAGTCGTAAAGCGTTGGATGTTCTCATAAACCGAGATTATTCATCGAATATCAATCAAGAAATGAGATATCTTGCAATACTGGTGGAAATATATGAAAAACTGAACAATTACAAGTTAGCCTTGGAAACATATCTCAAATACAATGAATTACATGATGCCAAAGTCTACTCTGTTTTTGAGCAGGACACGCAGTTTGTAGAAGAACGGCATTCGTTGGAACTGAGAAATGTACAAGAAAGAGAGACCAGACACAGAATCATTATGTTAAGCATTCTGCTTATATCGATATTGCTAATCATAGTAATATATATTAGGGGAAAACTGAAATACAGGACAATGCAGCAAACGCACGCCGAGCAGGAAGCGGAGCGATACAGATTGCTATACCAGCAAATGGAGTATGAGAAAGAGAATCTGTCGGAGCTATTGTCTCAAAATGACGATATGAATGGCAGCATCAGAAATATTGTTGCCAAACGTATAGAACTGTTAAACAAGTTCTTCACTGTGTATATCACCAACAATAGTGAAATTGGCCGTAAGGTGGACAAGGAACTGGATGAATTGCTTGCAAACAAAGAGTCGTTTATGGCATCGACACGCTTGGCTTTTGCCGGCAGTCATCCCAATTTCATTAAGTATTTGGAAAACCATAACCTTACCGAACGGGAAATTGAGTATTGCTGTCTGTATGCCTTAGGCTTAAAGGGCAAAGAGGTCGGCTCTTATATTAAAATGCGCAGCCACTTCAACATGAGCAGCGATGTTCGCAAGAAATTGGGACTGGCTGAATCCGATACTAACCTTGGCATATACCTCAGGAAGCTATTGGCGGCATCTTGATGCGGCAATATGAAATCTTCACGACGAGTGTTCCAAAATAAAAAATATCATTATTGATTATCAGTAAATTAGAGTTTAAAATCTGAAACTCTTTTTTTGTCATATTAAACTATGCTGTGATAATTTTGTGCTCAAACAATTGTATTATGGGCGCAAAATATATTCCCGAGGATGTAAAAAAAGAGAAAGATAAAACCTTGTTGTGTATAGCCTTGATTGCGGTTGCCGTCGTATCGTTGTTTTCTTATACGTTCCGGCCGTCGCTCGATATGAACGGCGATACCAGCCAGTATTATATTTATGCCACCTCTCTGGCTCAGGGCGAGGGATGCGCCGAATTAGGTACGCTGGGGCATCCGCCCGCTAATGCCTTTCCGGCGGGTTATCCGCTGCTTATGGCTCCGCTGCGGATGATTACCGACAGCATCGTCGCCCAGAAAATCCTGAACGGCGTGCTGCTGTGCGGCGCCGCGGTGCTGCTGTTCTTATTTCTGCGAAGGATAGTGCCGCAGCCGCTGGCACTGACGGCTGTGCTCGTGTCGCTGCTCAATTACCGTGTGTTGCAGTTCGCCTCCATTATGATGAGCGAAACTTCTTATCTGTTCTTTTCCGCCTTGGTCCTGTGGCTGCTCGGCCGGTTCGAAAGGGAGGAGCGGAGCGTCCGGTGGTGGAAAAGCCCCAACTTCTGGCTATTGGTCATTGCGGCGGGATATGCCTACCAAATCCGTACGCAGGGAGTGGCGCTGCCGGCTGCAGTCATCGTGTGGATGCTCTGCAGGGGCCGGTGGAGGGCGGCATTGGGATTTGCCGCGGGATTCTTCCTTACGACATTGCCGTGGGAGATCCGCAACCGTATGGCAGGGTTGGGGGCGAGCCGCTATATCGAACAGCTGTTTGCTGTCGATGCTTGGCGGCCCGATCAGGGTATGATCTCGCTTGGAGGTCTCGCCGAACGGGCGTGGAATACGCTGCAGATGCTCGTCTCAAAGGCGATTCCCAATACCGTTACACCATATTTCGAGGTCGATTACCACTCTGCCGCAACTCTTGGCGGGTGGATTGCCGGAGCGGCGCTGCTTGCTTTGGCATTTGTCGGATTTAGGCGAATGAAGGGCTTTTTGTGGTTCTTTGCCGCATATACGGCCGCTATGTTGGGTATCATCTGCCTGTGGAGCGCCCCGAGCGGCAACCGCTACATCACTACGCTCGTGCCGCTGTTGGAGATCGGCCTGACCGTTGGCCTGTATACGCTGCTCGAGACACTGCTGCGTCGTGTGCGCCTCTCTTTCAGTCCGCTGTGGCTGTTGCTTCCGGCCGTGCTGGTGGCCGGCGGGCGGCTGTCGGATCTGGCCCGCGAAAACCGCAGCCCGCTGCCGCCGCAGGCAGCCGGATTCGTCGATGCGGCGAAAGCGGTGCGCAACTCCCTGCCGCCCGAGACGGTCGTATGCAGCCGCAAGCCTTCGGTCTTTTACGTCTATGCGGGGTGCTACGTCTGCAACTTCCGCTATACGGAGGATGATGTGCAGCTGATCCGCGGATTGATCGACGACAGGGTGGATTACGTGGTGATAGACCAATTGGGATACGCCGCTACGGGCCGTTATCTCTTGCCGGCGATTCTTGCGCACCCCGATCTGTTCGAGGTCGCGGCAGCGTTCCGTACACCGCCTACATATCTGTTGCGCTTCAATCGGGAGGAGGCCCGACGAAAAATAGCGGCTGAGCTATGAACAGCCGTTGGTGGCGCGGGCCGGCCGAAAGTACCGCCGTTCAGTTCGTGAGATACTTCTTTGCGGGAGGAGCCGCCTTTGCTGTCGATTTCGGGACTCTGTGGCTGCTGACCGACGTGTTCGGCCTGCACTATCTCCTCTCGGCGGCGGCAGCCTTTGCGGCAGGGCTGTTGACCAACTACGCGATAAGCATCCGCTGGGTGTTCAGCCGCCGGACGCTCCGCAGCCGCAAGGCCGAACTGGCCGGCTTCGCTGCGATCGGCATTGCTGGATTGGGGCTGAACGAAGCTGTAATGTGGGTCGTTACCGAGGTGTCGGGGCACCATTATCTGCTGGCCAAGGCGTTTTCCACAGCCGCGGTTTTTCTTTGGAATTTCACTGCACGCAAATATCTGCTGTTTCATGGAAAAGGGAAATCATAAGCAAGTCATCATCATCGGCGCAGGGCCTGCGGGCCTTACTGCCGCACTCGAACTGCTGCGGCGCAGCGACATCCGTCCGGTGGTTATCGAACAGAACGACATCGCGGGCGGCATCTCCCGCACGGTGCGTTACAAGGGCAACTGTATGGATTTGGGCGGACACCGCTACTTTACCAAATCCGACACCGTTGAGGCCCTGTGGGCGGACCTTCTGCCTCGGGGTGGCGATACGGACGGGGACAGGGTTATGCTTGAGAGGCCGCGACTGTCGCGCATCTATTTTCTGCGGCGCTTTTTCGACTATCCGATCTCGCTCTCGTGGCAGACGCTGCGCAATCTCGGGCTGTGGCGCCTTCTGCGCATCGCGGCGGGCTATGTACGCGTGCGGCTCTTTCCCATACGTGAGGAGCGGTCGCTGGAAGACTTCTATATCAACCGTTTCGGCCGTGAGCTTTACAAGACCTTTTTCCGCGACTACACCAGCAAGGTGTGGGGCGTGGCGTGCAGCGAGATCAACCCCGAGTGGGGTCGCCAGCGGGTCAAGGGGCTTTCCGTCGGGGCGGCGATTGCGCATTTGGCCCGCACGGCGCTGCGCGGCAAGGGTGCGGCATCGGACGGCAAACGGGTCGAGACGTCGCTGATTGACAGGTTTCTTTACCCCAAATTCGGCGCGGGCCAGATTTGGGAGGTGGCGGCTGAGAGGATCGCCAGACAAGGAGGGACGGTGCTCTACGGTCACCGAGTCACGGCGCTGCACTGGGAACAGGGGCGCATTGCGGGTGTCACCGTGCGCGACGGTGCCGGTCGGGAGCGTCGCATCGGCGGCGACTGGACGATCTCCACAATGCCCGTGTGCGAACTGGTCGCCGCCATGGATGTTCCGCCGCCGAAGCCCGTTCGCGAGGTGGCAGCCGGATTGGTCTACCGCGATTTTATGACCGTCGGTCTGTTGCTCAAAAAGATGAAGAATGCCGCACCCGACGGCTGCCGGCATCTCCCCGACACGTGGATCTACGTGCAGGAGCGCGATGTGCTGGCCGGACGCATTCAGATTTTCAACAACTGGAGCACGTTTATGGTGCGGGACAGCGATACGGTGTGGCTCGGCATCGAGTATTTCGTTGATGAAGGCGACCGCTACTGGACGATGCCCGATGCCGAGTTCATCGACTTTGCGGTGCAGGAGATGGAGCGTATCGGGATGATCGACCGTGCTGATCTGCTCGATGCCACGTTAGTGCGGCAGCCCAAGGCTTATCCGGCTTATTTCGGCACCTACGACCGTATGGACGAGATACGCCGGTGGGCGGACGGCATCGAAAATCTCTATTTGGTCGGCCGCAACGGTATGCACCGCTACAACAATATCGACCACTCGATGCTGACGGCCATTGCCGCCGTCGACCACATATTGCGCATCCGCACGGACAAAAGCGGCATCTGGCGCATCAATACCGAACAGGAGTATCACGAGAGCAAATGATTTAAAACGCCTTGCGCGCCTGTGCACGGCCCGCGGCGGAAAGTTTTCGATCTGTACTACATGTATTGTTAAATATTATTCGTACCTTTGCCCTCGCACATGGTTCTCCGTCGCGTGTTACGGCGACAGTCGAAGGAGATTAAAAGGGAATGCCGTGCAAATCGGCAACAGTTCCCGCTGCTGTGAGTTCCGCCGGCCTCGTGGCCGGAAGTTCGGGCGATCACAACGCCACTGACCCTTAAGGGTCGGGAAGGCGCTCCGAACGGAACGAGTCAGAAGACCTGCCCGTGCGTACGGATGATTTTGCGGCCTGCGGAGAATGGGCCGGCTGTCATACGGTTCCGGATAATACACTGCGTCCGAACGGCTCCCGCTGCAGAATCCCCGAAACATAATTTGATGCGACAGATGAAACCGTTTGCAAAATATGTTTTCGCCGGAGCGATGCTTGCGATGACTGTTTCCGCCGAGTCCCGACAACTCGCTCAGGGCCGGTCGGACGGGGTGTCGGCGGCCGATACGACTCTTAGTATCGAGGCCGTCTCGGTGGTGGCAAGGAGCAAACCCGTCGAGGTCATTCCGGCGCAGGTGCTGTCGGGGCAGGAGCTGAAGCGGCTGAGCGTTGCGTCGGTGGCCGATGCGATACGCTACTTCTCGGGCATTCAGATCAAGGACTACGGCGGCATCGGCGGACTGAAGACCGTGAATATCCGCAGTATGGGCAGCCAGCACGTAGGCGTGTTCTACGACGGCATACAGCTCGGCAATGCCCAAAACGGACAGATCGATCTCGGACGTTTCTCGATGGACAACATGGAGGCGATATCGATCTACAACGGCCAGAAAAGCAATATTTTCCAGTCGGCCAAGGATTACGCTTCGGCCGGTTCGGTGTATATGACCACCCGCAAGCCGTCGTTCGACGGGGACAAGCGCAATAATTTGCGGTTGGCGCTCAAGGGCGGTTCGTTCGGCACGATCAACCCCTCGGCGCTGTGGGAGCATCGTATAAACGACAGGTTGGATGCCTCGGTGAATGCCGAATATATGTACACCACAGGCCGTTATAAATTCTCGTACAGCAAGAAAGACGGTTACGACACCACCGAAACCCGTCGCAACGGCGACGTGAGCGCACTGCGCGTCGAGGGCGGCCTGTTCGGCACGGTGCGCGACGGAGAGTGGCGCGCCAAGGTCTACTATTACGACTCCGAACGCGGATACCCGGGGGCGTCGGTGCGCGAGGAGCCGGGCCGCTTCCGCCATGAGGATCGGCAGTGGGACCGCAATTTCTTCGTGCAGTCTTCGCTGCGCAAGCACTTCGGCCGCCGCTATGGCCTGCTGCTCAACGGCAAGTATGCCTACGACTATTTGCACTACCTCTCCGATCCGCGCGAGGATGTCACCACGATGTATGTCAACAATCACTATTACCAGCAGGAGGCATATCTTTCGGCCGCCAACGAGCTGACGCTGTTCGACTGGTGGCGGCTGAATCTCTCGGCCGATTTCCAGTACAATACGCTCGATGCCGATTTGGTCGATTTCGCATACCCCACGCGATATACGGTTCTCGGTGCAGCCGCCACGGCGCTGGATTTCGAGCGGTTCAAACTTCAGGGCAGCCTGCTGTACACGTTCGTCCACGACCGCACCAAGGCCCCGGGCGCCGCTGCCGGCGACAAGCACGAGTGGACCCCTACGGCCATAGCGATGTATCGCCCGTTCAGGAAGGTGGATCTGAGCCTTCGGGCGTTTTACAAGCGCATATTCCGTATGCCCACGCTCAACGACCTCTACTATACGTTCATAGGCAACAAGTACCTCAATCCGGAATACACCACGCAGTACAACGTCGGGGCGGTCTACTCCCGCACGTTCCGGCGCGGGTTCGTCCGGCACTTGGAGCTGCAGGCCGATGCCTATTTCAATCAGGTGGAGGACAAGATCATAGCGATGCCCACCTCGAACCAGTTCCAGTGGACGATGCTGAATCTGGGTTACGTCGAGATACGCGGCATTGACGCGGCGGCACAGCTGGGTCTGCAGTTCGGCAAGGTCGCTGTGACGGGCCGTCTGAACTACACCTACCAAAAGGCTCAGGACTTCACCGACCCGTCCGAGGAGTGGTACGGCGGTCAGATACCTTACATTCCGTGGCACAGCGGCTCGGCGATAGTCGGTGCGGTATACGGCAAGTGGAATTTCAATTACAGCTTCATCTATACGGGCGAGCGCTACGAGTCGCGCGCCAACATATTGGAGAACTACGCCCAGCCGTGGTACACGCACGATATGTCCATTTCGCGCATCATACCGCTGCGCCGCTCGGAGCTGCGCGTAACGCTCGAGGTGAACAACATATTCGATCAACAGTACGAGGTGGTGCAGTGTTACCCTATGCCCGGTACCAACTTCAAAATCAAAATCAATTGGACGTTATGATACGGCTTGCGAAAATAGTATTGACTATGGCTGCGGCGGCGCTCTGTGCAGTCTCCTGCCGCACGGATGATAAGATAATACCGCAGAAGGAGATACCGGTGGTGCCTCCCGTTGAGGAGAGCGGCGAGATAAAGGGCTTTTTCCTGCTCAACGAGGGCAATATGGGCAGCAACAAGGCCACGCTCGACTACTTCGATTACGAGAGCGGCAAATATACGCGCAACATCTTCGCCGAACGCAACCCGGGAGTGGTGAAGGAGTTGGGCGACGTCGGCAACGACATCGAGATATACGGCAACCGCCTCTATGCGGTGATCAACTGCTCGCACTTCGTCGAGGTGATGGACGCCTCGACGGCCAAGCATATCGGCACGGTGTCGATTCCCAACTGCCGTTATATCGTTTTCAAGGGGCGCTATGCCTATGTCAGTTCCTACGCCGGTCCAGTGCAGATCGATCCAAACGCCCGATTGGGCTATGTGGCCAAGGTCGATACCGCTACGCTCAAGGTGGTGGACCAGTGCTTGGTCGGCTACCAGCCCGAAGAGATGGTTATTGTCGGCAATAAGATGTATGTCGCCAATTCGGGCGGCTACCGCGTGCCCAACTACGACCGCACCGTCTCGGTTATCGATCTCGATTCGTTCAAGGAGATCAAGAAGATCGACGTGGCGATCAACCTCCACCGTCTCGAGCTTGACGCCCGCGGCGATATATGGGTGTCGTCGCGCGGCGACTATTACTACCAGCCGTCGCGCGTCTTTGTGATCGACGGCCAGACCGACGAGGTGGCCGGCCAGTTCGATCTGTCCGTGAGCAATATGACCCGCTGCGGCGATTCGTTGTATGTCTATTGTTCGGAATGGAACTACGTGTCGTCGAAGAACAACATATCGTATGCGATCATCGACACGAAGAAGCGGGAGGTGGTCGACCGCAACTTTATCAAGGACGGCACGGAGAAGAACATAAAGATACCGTACGGCGTTGCGGTAAATCCGACGACCCGCGAGGTATTCGTAACCGATGCCAAGGATTACGTCACCCCCGGGACGCTGCACTGCTACTCGCCCGAAGGCATCCGCAAGTGGTCGGTCACCACGGGCGATATTCCGGCGCATATCGTATTCACCGGCAAAAAACTGAAACCTGCAAACTGATATAATTATGAAAAAAGGAGTCCTCGTATATCTTACAGCGCTGCTCGCCTGCGTCGTTTGCGCCTGCAGCGAAAACGGCGAACCCGAGCCTTACGTTTTGCAAAGAAACGATATCAAGATCGATGCACCTTCTGCGGCGTTGACCGTGCCGGTCAATACGCTGCTGCGCCTGACGGTCGAGAGCGTCAGTGACGAGGGCGTAACCTACACGTGGTCGGTGGACGGCAACCGCATCGCCTCGACCAAAAATCTTGAATATATGTTCGATGGCGTAGGTCAATACACCCTTCGGTTGGTTGTGGCCCAAGGTGCCGTTTCGTTCGATTACGACTTTACGGTCGATGTCATCTATGACGGCGGTACGCCCGATATTCCCACTGGCGCGACGGCGTATATTACCAAAGTCCTCGACTTTATGCCGGCCGTGGGTCAGTTCACCAATAAGCTGCCGGCCTATGCCGAGGGCGACACCCGCGAGACGATGAACGGAAAGGTGCTCGCCGCTATCGGCAACAATGCCCGCAGTATGATCTCGCTCGGCGGCTTCGGCGGCTATGTCGTTGTCGGTTTCGACCATACCATTCCCAATATCGAAGGGCTGCGCGATTTCCGCGTCTTGGGCAATGCGTTCTATGCGGCAGAGAATCCCGATCCCGATGCCCCCGACGGCGGCAGCAGCGAGCCGGGTGTAATCGTTGTGGCTTACGATGCCAATGGCAACGGCGCGCCCGATGACGACGAGTGGTACGAGATCGCCGGCAGTGCGCATACCGATTGTACGGGCGAGCCGTGGTATGGCCGTGCCGTGGCGGCGGGCAATGATGTCAATCTCTATACCGATTATCGGATTACCTATTATCGCCCCGAGAAAGAGCCTGAAACCGCAGACGAGAAGAAGAAGTATATCCGCTGGACGGACAACCACGGCAATTCTGGCTACAAGTCCAAGATCGGTCAGCACAAACAGTGCTATTTCCCCGAGTGGTACGACGGCAATGAATTGACATTCACCGGTACCCGCCTGCCTCAGAACGGTGTCGACGAGAGCGGATCGGGCAGCTACTACGTGCTTTACAAGTTCCGCTACGGCTATGCCGACAATGAAAAGAACGACTTGTCCGATTCCGCTATCGATATCGACTGGGCAGTGAATGCCTCGGGGCAGAAGGTGCATCTGCCCGGCGTGGATTTCATCAAAATATACAGCGGCGTCAATCAGGAGAACGGCTGGTTGGGAGAGTGCTCCACCGAGATCAGCGGCATAGAGGACCTGCACGTTCTGGGTATCGAGATCGCTACACGATAGTACGCGACCTTTAAGGATATTATGGCAGCGTGTCGCGGAGCGAAGGCTGCGGCTCGCGCGACTTCTTTGGAAGTCGCAGCTTTTCGCGCCCTTCTCCGCCCGTTTATGGCGCGCGGGTTACCCAAGACAATCCGATATTATCCGCTGCAAAGTCGCATATTTTTGTGGCAATTGTATTAAGTCCGAAACCGCGGGTTTGCGATCTTTCGGCCGAGAATTTTGCCTGAGCGGTACATCGTAGCCGCGTTTTGCATACATTTGCGGGATTATTTGTATTGTCAGATGAAAAGAACAGAAGTTTACGAAAAGTATCCTCACGTATCATCCCAGACGCGCGAACGCATAGCCGCATTCCGGCGTGCGGGAGTGAAGACGCCGCCGTTGTCGCTGCTCCGTTCGCCGGAGCAGATCGAGGGCATACGGGCGAGCGCTGCGATAAATACGGCCCTGCTGGATTATGTCGCTGCCAATATCCGTGCCGGCATCACGACGGAGGCTATCGACCGTATGGTCTATGACTTCACGGTCGATCACGGGGCGATTCCCGCACCGCTGAATTACGAGGGCTATCCCAAGAGTGTGTGCGTGTCGGTCAATGATGTCGTGTGTCACGGCATTCCCTCTTCGCACGAGGTGCTGCGTGACGGCGACATTGTGAATGTCGATGTCTCGACCATATACAATGGTTATTTTTCAGATGCTTCGCGGATGTTCCTGATCGGCGAGGTGAGTCCCGAGCGGCGCCGGTTGGTAGAGGTGACGCGCGAATGTATGCTCCGCGGAATCGAGGCGGCGCAGCCGTGGGCGCGTCTGGGCGACGTGGGCGAGGCGATTCAGAAGTACGCCGAGGGCAACGGCTATTCGGTGGTGCGCGAGCTGTGCGGCCACGGCGTGGGGCTGCAGTTCCACGAGTTTCCCGATGTGGAGCATTTCGGCCGTCGGGGCAGAGGCGTGCTGATAGTGCCGGGTATGACATTTACCATCGAGCCGATGATAAATATGGGCAAGCGCGAGGTCTTCATCGATGCTGACGACGATTGGACCGTGCTCACCGAGGACGGCCTGCCGTCGGCGCAGTGGGAGAGTATGATACTTATTACCGAGGAGGGCAACGAGGTCCTCACTCACTAAAGTTTCCTGCGACGGAAAACGACGTGCTCGAGCAGCAGCACGGTGATTACGCCCATAACGAATCCATTGCCCAAAATCGGCCGCAGCAGCGAGGGTATATGTTCGCCGACCGATGCCGGAGCGAATGCCACCACTAACGCGACCATTATCGGCAGTCCGAGCGTAAGCGCCCCGTTGAAATCCGTGGCCGACCGGTTCGCCTCGCTCATTTGGAATGCCGCTGCGAGCTGCGCAGCCATAAGATACATCAGCACCGTTCCCATAACCGTCGACGGTATGGCCGACAGTATGGCTACCAAATCGGGGAACAATGCGCACAGGATCAAACCGATGCCGGCTGGCAGCAGCGTGTATCGCGAGGCGCAGCCCGTTGCGGCGATCACGCCCGGGCTTAGCGAATAGTCCACGGGACCGATGACGCCGCACAATCCTGCAACTACATTCATTATGCCCGTTACGGCGGTTCCGCGGGTCGAGCGCCGGGCCGTGCGGTCGGCCTCAACGAAGGCGGCGGTGGACTGTATGGATCCCAATTCGTTTATCAACAGGGCGATATAGCAGAACATAAAGGCTATTATGACACCGGCATCGAACTTCAGCGGCCAGTTGAGCATTGCACCGCCGGCACCCGTTGTCATTTCGGCCGACTCGGGCAAACCGGCTGCGGCGTAGTAGACGGCGCTGCCGACGATAAGTGCCAGCAGCACCACGGTCGATTTCCACACTCCGCGCAGCATATTGTTGGCGACAGCCATTGCTATGGCGGTCACTATGGCGAAGCAGAACGAGAAGAGGGGCCGCTCGCCGTCGTCGAAGATCAAACCGAGGAATACCGGCGTTATGGTGAAGGCGATAAGAGCCAAAATGACGATGACTATTCGCGGGGTGAACAGCGGCTGTATGCGCCCGAGCCAGCCGCTGGCGGCAGCTATGGCCAGCAGTCCACCGCCGACGGCCACCGAAGTGTACAGTACGTCGGGTGAGGCGCCCGTTGAGGCCAAGATGCCTATGATAAGTACGGCCGCAGGTCCTGCGATCAGGGGCAGGCGGTGCCCCCAAAGGACTTGGGCGATGATCGTGGACCCCATTACGGCGAAAAGTTTCTGAGTGTAAAGCGTCTGCTCGGCCGGCGAGTCGTACTGCAGGCGTGCGATGAAGGTGCTGGTGAGCACGACGGGCACGGCTATCAGCAGCCATTGCAGGCCGTACATGAGCAGCGGCAGCAGCTTGGGCCGATCTTCGAGAGAGTATTTCAGTTTCATAATTCCGATTTGAGTTTACACGGCAAAAGTAGCGAATTTTTCTCAGAGGAGAAATTATTCTGCGACACTACTTTCGTCATCCGATCTCCATACCCGCCTTGATTCGGGCGAGGTTTTCAGGATCGGTAAGCCGTTCGGCGACAGCCAATGCGAACTCCACGGAGACGCCGGCGCCGGCACCCGTAACGAGGTTGCCGTCGACGACCACGCTGCCGCCGCGCAGTTCATACCCCGTCATCTGCTGGCGAACGCTTCTATGGCAGGTTATCGCCCGTCCGGGTGCGATGCCGTGACGGGCCAGTACCGTCGGGGCGCCGCAGATAGCCGCGACCGTGCGGCCGCTCTGGCAGTAGCGCCGCACCCAGTAGCCGACCTTTTCCGAATTGCCGAGATTGACATACCCGGGGAAACCGCCCGGGAGCACTATCGCTGCGCCGTCATCTAAATCCCCGTCGTCGAGCAGTATGTCGGCCGTGCAGGTGACCAAGCCGTGCGAGGAGGTGACCTCCAGCGAATTGCCGACGGCCGCGCGCACGCATTCGATGCCGCCGCGGTTCATGACGTCGATCACCGACAGGGCCTCGATCGTCTCGAACCCGTCGGCCAAAAGTATATAAGCCTTATTCATTGGAATGCACCTCCTTAAGCAGTTCTCCGAACTCGTGAAGCGACAGCGCCGTCATATCCGGCTGCGGATCGGCTGCAAGGGCCACCTCGTCGGTGGTCTCGCCCGAGAGCACCAA
>CAYYUW010000149.1:0-3323 GCA_964474985.1 uncultured Alistipes sp.
CCGTTGCGCCAGCGGGCAGCATAGATCTTTCCGTCGGCATCCTGTATGACGCCTTTGCCGTGAGGTATGCCGTCGGTCCACGCCGTCTCGAAGATTACGCCCTCCGTTGTCGTGAACACTCCGCTGCCATTGGGCAGGTCATTGCTCCAAGCACCGCTGTACCGGCTGCCGTCGGGATAGATCATCGTGCCGACGCCCTTGATCTCGCCGTAATACATCTGACCGCGATATACCGAGCCGTCAGCCCACTTTACCGTAACCGAGCCGTCGGAATTGTCGATCTTTTCGACTATGGCCACCGATTCTGCTGCAGGCTCGGTCTTTTCCTTGTAGTCGATCGTGGAGGCCGTCAGATTCCAGTAGTTGTGTCTCTGCGCCTGCACGGCATCGTTGTGCGCCCGCACATACGAGAACGACTGTTTTTGCGGATCACGCTGCGCCGACACGTTATATTTGGTATTCAAAGTTCTCGCCGGCTCGCTCACCGGTTCGCCTTTCTGCGCCCGTACAGCACCCGCCGTAACTGTCAGCAGCAATATTAAAAGAAGTGTTTTCATAACCAGCGTATTTTATCGCAAAAATAAAAACTTTTTTTCGAATCTCAATCTTCCCGTAAACTTTTTGCAATCATTTTCTTGCGGGTGTTACAGGTCTATGCCGATACGATATCTCCGGCCAAGCCTATGTAGTCCTTGGCCCAGCGGTCCTGAGCGCGCAGCACCTGCTCGATGATGTCGCGCACGCAGCCTCGGCCGCCGCCGTATTCCGACACGTAGCGCGCCGCCTCGATCACCTCGGACACGGCGTCAGCCGGAGCCACCGGAATACCCACGGCGCGCATACACTCCACGTCGGGGATGTCGTCGCCCATATACACGGTATCGGCGGGGTCGATGCCCTCCTCGGACAGAAATTCGCGCAGGGCGGCGATCTTGTCAACGCAGCCGTCGACCAATTTGGTCACGCCGTAGTAGGCGAAGCGGCGACGCAGCAGTGCACCGCGGCCGCCGGTGATGATGCAGATGCGGTATCCCATTCTGACGGCGTATGCTATGGCATAGCCGTCCTTGGCGTTGTATTTGCGCAGGAAGTCGCCGTCTGGCAGCGGCATTATGCCGCCGTCGGTGAACACTCCGTCCACGTCGAAAACCATTGCCCGCACACGAGCTATATCCTCCTTGAAGTTTCCCATCTATATATACGTTTTATTAAGTTTCGCTTTTTGCGGCTGCGCTACCCGATATTCACGAGCAGCTCGTTGAGCGGCGAGTCGTATGCCGATGCACGAATCGAATCGAGAAGCCGCCCCACGGCCCGCATCTCCTCGCTGTCGAGCATATCCACATTGCCGTCGCCGCAGCTCTCGACGGTGACTATGACGTCGTAGAGCGTCAGTTTGTGAACATCTTTCGCCGGCGTATAGTACAGTTGCCGGTCGTTTTCGCCGCGCTTGACCGACAGCAGCAGACCGGCCCGCTCGAGGTCGAACACCACGTCGCGGACTATTCTCACGGGCAGATTCAGCTGTCGGCTGATCTCCTCGGAGCTTACGGCGCCGCGCGACGAGACGAACGAGCGTACTATGGTCAGCATTGCGGCAAGTGTCACCTTGCGGCGGTTGTCGAGACTTATGTGCATCGAGTCGCGCTCCTGCTCGAACTTGGCCTCGTTCTGGTAGGCGAACGCCAGCTCACCGCCGAAAAGCACTATCTGCCAGCTGCTTTGCAACCATATAAGGAACAGCGGCAAAGCTGCGAAACTGCCATAGATAGCGTTATATGAACTCATCGACGACTGCACGTAGACATATATCCACTGGAATGCGACAAAGGCCGTTCCAGCGACTACTGCGGCCGTGAATGCGCTCGAGAAGCGCACTTTGGTATTCGGCAGCACGATGTACAGGAAGGTGAACATCGCCCATATCAACGCCACCGCCACGACATTGGACCATATATGATAGCCTATCGTGTCGCCTATGCCGAGCCACTGACGCAGGTAGAGCACGGCGCCGCTGGAGGATATCCACAGCACGGGCACCACGACCACCACGGCGATGTAGTCGCTGAACTGGCGGGCCAAACCGCGCGAGCGCTTGACCTCCCAAATATTGTTGAAGGCCGCCTCGACCGATCCGAACACCTTCATAACCGCCCAAAAGAGCATTACCACGCCGAACGTGGCCAGCAGGCCGCCGCGGGTGCGCTCGAGGACGTTGTTGGCGAAGCCGACGATATAGTCGATGAACTCGGGGAACTGCGGCAGGGCCTTGTGCAACTCGGCGGTGAGCGATTCGGACATACCGAACCCCTTGAGCACCGCGAACACCAACGCCGCAACAGGCACGATCGACATCAGCGTATAGAATGTGAGCGAAGCCGACCGCATCATCGTGTCGTGGTCGATCATACCGCGCACGGTATAGTATACCAGTTTGTACTGCCTGAGCGCCCACCGTCCGATGCGGTTGTGCACGTCGGAGGGGCGCAGCCTGAAGATGCCATCGGCAAAGAAGTCTGTCAAACGTCGGATCATCGCTACTGTTGTTTCGACAAAGTTAACTCTTTAAGTTCGAATGCCCAAATTCCGCCGCTGCATTCCGTAACGGCCAGCAGCGCGTCGCCGCCCTCGCCGACACCCAAACGGCGGCAAACTTCCGAAGCCGAAAGCCCGAGGTCGCGTTTGAGCACCGTCAGCCGCTGGATGCCGCGGCGCGCCAGCTCGCGCTTAAGAGCCTTGGGAGCGAATGGCGCCGCGGATAGCACCTCGTACGCGCGGCACAGGGGCGGAATCGCATCCAACGTGCGGCAGATGTAGAAGCCGTCGGCCGTACAAGCTTCGGCCTGAGGTGCATAGCGTGCCATATACGATACCGAAAGACGCGCCTTGCGCAGTGCGGCATCGGGCGAGAGCAGGTATGCCGCCCCGCTCGGATCGCCGGCCAAAACGGGCGCTGCGACCTGCTGCCACGCGATCTCGAAGGTGCCCAAGCCCAAGGCGGTGGCGGCAATCGTCCCCTCACACTCGGGTCTCAACTCGGCGATCACCTCCTTGCACTCGCCGCCGAGCGATACCGCCTCCACGCGGCTGCGCTCGCCGAAGATGCGCCGAGCCTCCTTCACGTCGAACAGCGGTGAATTTTTGACCGTCAGGTGCGGAGCGAGCCACTGCAGCTGCGGCAGCATCGCCGCGATGTCGGGCGAACAGCGCTCCAAGAGCACCTGCCGCCGTCCCGCAGCATCGCGGCGGTCAGGGTCGGCATAGACCATATCGTACCGTCCGCCGCGCGCCGCCACACTTTCGGCATCGTCGCACACCACCTC
>CAYYUW010000150.1:0-3575 GCA_964474985.1 uncultured Alistipes sp.
ACCGCAATGCAGCTCATCTATCTCTACTTCACCTCGCCCCGCTGGGACAAGGAGGATTTCGACGTGCTGATGGACAACGTGTCGACCACGCTGAAGAATGCCGAGAGCAACCCGATGTTCCGCTTGCAGCAGGAGGTGTACAATACCATTTACAACAAACACCCGCGCCAGCGCGTGCTGACGCTGGAGGACCTGAACAAGGTCGAGTTCGAGAAGATGCCCGAACTCTTCTCCAAGGCCTTCGGCAATGCCGCCAACTTCACCTTCACCTTCGTGGGCAATACCGACCTCGAGACGCTCAAGCCGCTGGTAGAGAAGTATCTCGGCTCGCTGCCCGCATCGACCAAGAAGAAGGATCTCACCTCGTGGAAAGACGACGGCGTACGCTACTGGACCGGTGACGTGAAGAACGATTTCAAAGTCAAGATGTCGATGCCCAAGACCTCGATCGTCCTGAGCTACAGCGGCGAGGTAGATTATACACTCGAGAACAACATCGCTATGAGCTTCCTCTCGCAGATTATGCGCCAGCGCTACACCACCTCGATCCGTGAGGAGAAGGGCGGAACCTACGGCGTAAGCGTAGGCGGCAGACTGCAGCGCCGTCCCGTAGAGACGTACCGCCTTGTGATCCAGTTCGACACCAACAAAGAAATGGCCGAGGAGCTGACCCAAGCCGTCAAGGACGAAATCAAGAAGATGGCCGCCGAAGGTCCTACCGCCGAGGAGATGAGCAAGATCAAGGAGTACATGGCCAAGCAGCGTATGGACGATCTGAAGAAGAACTCGACGTGGATCAACAACCTCGTCAATCTGCATCTGAACGGTTTCGATGCGACAAGCGAATACGACAGCATCGTGAACGGTATGACCGCCGAGAAGATCAAGGCCGTTGCGGCCAAGATTCTGGCCGACGGCAACGAGGCTTTGATCCTTATGAACCCCGAGGAGACGCCGGCTGAGTAAGCCCGACCGTTTCTTGGATATGCAGGGACTGCACGGATTCCGATCCGGCAGTCCCTGTTTCTTTGTCCGGCGGGCCTGTCTCGCTGCTGCCGCGGAGGTGAAGCGAGTTTTTTCGCCGCGACGCATTGAAATTTGTCCGGAAATAGATAATTTTGCAATTATGATTGATCGTGCAACCGTAGACCGGATATATGCAGCCGCCGATATCGTGGAGGTGATAAGCGACTATGTGACACTTCGCAAGAAGGGTGTCAACTATCAGGCGTGCTGTCCGTTCCACAACGAGAAGACGCCCTCCTTCATGGTGTCGCCTGCCAAGGGCGTGTTCAAGTGCTTCGGCTGCGGCAAGGGCGGCAATGCCATTACCTTCGTCATGGAGCACGAGAGTATGAGCTACGCCGAGGCGCTCAAGACCGTCGCCCGCAAGTACGGCATCGAGGTCAAAGAGCGCGAGATGTCCGACGAGGACAAGCGGCGCAACGACGACCGCGAGAGTATGATGACGGTGAACGGCTTCGCTGCCGAGTACTTCCGCCATGAGATGCACCGCACCGACGAGGGGCGCAGCGTCGCACTCGCATATCTGCGCGGCCGCGGCGTGTCCGACGAGATGATCGCCCGCTTCCAGCTCGGCTACTGCCCCTCGGCAGGCGACAGCTTCACGCGCGATGCATTGGCCAAGGGCTACAAGGAGCAGTTTCTGACGGCCGTGGGACTCACGATCAAGCGCGACAACGGCAGCTACTACGACCGCTTCTGCGGCCGCGTGATATTCCCGATACATACCGTCAGCGGCCGTGTCACCGCTTTCGGAGGCCGTACGATGCGCACGGACAAGAATGTGGCCAAGTACGTCAACTCGCCCGAGAGCGAGGTATACAGCAAGAAAAACGTCCTCTACGGACTATTTTTCGCCAAGAAAGCCATACAGCAGAACGACTGCGCCATAATGGTCGAGGGTTATCTCGACGTCATATCGATGCATCAGGCCGGCGTCGAGAATGTAGTCGCCTCGTCGGGCACATCGCTCACCGTGGAGCAGATACAGCTTATCAAGCGCTTCACCAAAAATATGACCGTCATCTACGACGGTGACGCCGCAGGTATCAAGGCCTCGCTGCGCGGTATCGATATGATTCTGCGCGAGGGGCTTAATGTGCGCGTGGTGCCGCTGCCGGCCGAGGACGATCCCGACACCTTCGCCCGCCGCCATACCTCGGCCCAGCTCAAGGAGTATATCGCCGCCAACGAGCGCGATTTCATCTCCTTCAAGGCCGACCTGCTGATGAAGGAGGCGGCCGGCGACCCGATCAAGCGTGCCGGACTTATCGCCGACATCGTTACCTCGATTGCACAGATTCCCGATCCTATTCCGCGGGCGGTGTATGTCAAGGAGTGCGCCGAGAAGATGCAGATCGACGAGCAGGTGCTGCTGTCCGAGGTGGCGCGCAAACGCCTGTCGTACAACGACGACAAGGAGGCGACGGAGTTCATCCGCCGCCAGCAGAGCATTATCCGCCAGCAGGCCGCCGTGGAGAAGCCGTACGAAGGCTCCGTGGGCAGCGGCGTCGAGGCTTTGGAGCGCGAGCTGACGAAGTATCTGATCAAATACGGGCATTGCGACTTCGAGTACAAGCAGGGGCACGAGATGATCCCGCTGAATGTGGCCGAGACGATCCTGTCAGATCTCGACGCTAACGGCTTCGACTTCCAGACTCCTGTGTATCACAGCATATTGCAGACCTACCGCGAGCTGTATGCGCAAAGCGGCCGCGGCGTCGAGATACCGCAGTACCATTTCGTCAACCACCCCGACCCCGACGTATGCAATGCCGCGGTCGACCTGCTGACCTCCGAAGACAACTATATTGCCAGCAAGATATGGGAGATGCACGATATGGCGGTCGAAAGCGAGCAGGAGCGGTTGGGCGTGGCCGTGCCCCGCGCCGTGATACTCTACAAGGCTACGGCCATAAAGGCGCTTATTGCCAAACTTACCGAAGACCTCAAGGCGGAGGACAATACGGAGGAGACAGTTAAGGACATTCTGTACCAAATCTCGGTGCTCAACGAGGAGCGCCGCAAGATCTCCGACCGTCTCGAGCGCACGGTGCTGTAATGCGCCGGCTCGAACATAGCGCTTCGGGCGACCTCCATCATACCGCTCGAGGTGATGGCGCCGACGACGATACCGACCGATGCGACCGCCATAATGAAACGTTTGGGTGCTGCTTTCGAGCCGATTGCCGAGTTCAGGAAGTTCGCAGCGTCATTCATGACGCCGACAAAAAGACCCGAAACAGCGAGAACTCCTAATACTATTAGGATAAAGGTGTAGATATTACGAATTGTGTACAGTAGCGTCGGCAAAGGTAGCTATTCGCCGTTGTATTTCCAATAGCTCGACGCAAGAAAATAATTCGGATCCGGCTATTGCCGGCATAAAAAACGGTGCGGCAGGGCCGGCAGATCACTTTTCGCGGAAGGTGTAGTATCTGGCAGCCAAATAGCTGTAAACGGCAGATACGACAGTAGTGACGGCCTTGGCGGGTGTAGCCCAAAGGCCGGCGCTCTCGACCAGCAGCTTCATCGACACATAGTTGAGCAGT
>CAYYUW010000151.1:0-11645 GCA_964474985.1 uncultured Alistipes sp.
CACGGCCGTATCCCACCGTCCGGGCTGTATATCCTTCCACTCGGGGCGGCGCTGCAGATAGAGCCGTCCGAGAGAATCGATCACGTGCAGATGCACCACGGGATGCAGCAGCATCGACCCTCCATGGCACTCGGCACGCGAAGCTTCCCCCACCACGCAGCCGTCAGGATCCACTATCGGCAGACGTTCGCCCCCATTGTCGCACCGCATCAGAACCTCCACTTTTTAAGCATATTGTACACTGCGCCGGCCCAGTAGTTGCGCAGACCCGAACCGCCGGCCTTGGCATAACAACTCTTGGAATAGATAACCTTGCGGGTGCTGCGGTCGAAGAACACAGCCGCAAGCATCGCACGGCCCTCCGTCCTGTTCAGTCTCTCGGCAACGATTACAGCGCCGCAGCCATCGCCCTCAACCGGATACGAGGCGATGATCTCGGCGATACGCCCATCGTCCACCGTACAGTCTGCCGTCACGGCCGGCTCGAGCTGCGCCTTGTCAATCTGCGCGTTACGGTCGCGCACTACGGACAGGTCGATCCGCTCCACCTGCATCTTGAAGGCCTTGGCCGGATTGTACTTGTTAGGCTCGGACATAAACAGCTGGTTGATCTGCCCGAAAGCGCGGATGAAATCCGTCGGAGCCTCGCTCGCACCCTCGATCCGTACGGCAGAGAAATCCACACCGTAAAACGTTATCGACCGTATGTCGCCTACCTCGGTCTGCGCCCATACGGCAGACGCGCCCAGCAGGGCAACGACAAAAGCAGTAAGTTTTTTCATATCATAAATTCAATTTTCAGTTATCGTTCTATGGCTGCCCCACACAGCGGATCCTCGGGCCGCGAAATCAGACAGCGAATGCGAAAATACGAAAAATTTAATTAAATACAGCCATTCGTGGTCTGAAATCGGTATTTTTCCCGCTGCCGGATTACGTTTTACGGCAAATTTATTTTACTTTTGTAACCAAACGCAGTTCGAGATATCGTACCGAGACAAAACACGCCATTACCTATGAAAAAACTTCTGACCGTTATTCTGAGCCTCGGGCTGGCTATAGCCGCATCGGCACAGGAGAATCCCCAAGCAGATCCCAAAGCCGAGGTGCGCAGCGGCAGCCTCCGCATTACGGTGCTCGCGCCGCAGATGCTGCGCATCGAATGGAGCGACAGCGCCCGCTTCGAGGACCGCGCGACGCTGGGCGTCATCAACCGCCGGCTGCCCGTACCGGCATTCAAGGTTCGCGAAACCTCAGGCAAATTAGTCATTACCACCGACGCCCTCACAATGACATATCGCAAGACGGGGCGGCCGTCGGCCGACAATATGCGCATCGACTACCTGCTCGGCGGCGAGCGCCGCAGCTGGCGGCCCGGGCAGACTGACGATGCCAACCTTATGGGCACCTCACGCACGCTCGACGGCGCCAACGGCAGCAAGTTGAAATCGCCTATGGAGCAGGGGCTGCTCTCGCGCGAGGGCTGGCACGTAATAGACGAAAGCCGCCGTCATCTGCTCGTCGCCGACGACAGCCGCTGGGGCGAATGGGTGGCCGAGCGTCCGGATTCGACCTGCATAGACTGGTACGTTATGGTCTACGGGCACGACTACAAGGGTGCGCTGCGCGACTTCACCCGCATCTCGGGACGTGTTCCGCTGCCGCCGAAGTACGCATTCGGCTATTGGTGGAGCCGCTACTGGCAGTACTCCGATAACGAGTTCGTCGATTTGGCGCGGATGATGCGCAGCCTCGACATCCCGATCGATGTTATGATCGTGGATATGGACTGGCACGAGACGTGGGGTCTGAGCAGCGACAAGAAAACCCCGCGCGACGAGTTCGGCCAGCGCATCGGCTGGACGGGATACACGTGGCAGAAGGAACTGTTCCCCTCGCCCGAGAATTTTCTGCACCGTATAAAGGCCGAAGGGGTCAAGGTGGCGCTAAACCTCCACCCAGCATCGGGCATTCAGCCCTGCGAGCAGGTTTACGGACGGTTTGCCGAGGCGTACGGCTGGGATTCGGTCGGGCGCGCCATTCCGTTCCGCATCGACGACCGCAAATGGGCCGACGTCTATTTCGACACCGTACTGCACCCCATGGAGCGTATGGGCGTCGACTTCTGGTGGCTCGACTGGCAGCAGTGGCTCGAGAGCAAATACACCAAGGGACTAAGCAACACCTTTTGGCTGAACCACACATTCTTCCGCGACCGGCAGGCCAACTCCGACACGCGTCCGATGATCTACCACCGTTGGGGCGGACTCGGCTCGCACCGCTACGAGGTAGCCTTCTCTGGCGACACGCACGCCTCGTGGGCGACGCTCGCCTACCTGCCCTACTTCACGGCGACCGCCTCGAACGTATGTTACGGATACTGGGGCCACGACATCGGCGGACACTTCCAGAACTACCCCGACACCGACCCCGAGATGTTCACCCGCTGGATGCAGTACGGCGTCTTCACCCCGATATTCAAGACCCACGCCACCAAGAACCGCAACATCGAGCGCCGGATATGGGTATTTCCCGACCACTTCGAGCCGCTGCGCGCCGCCATAAGGCTGCGCTACACGCTCGCACCTTATATATATAATGCTGCCCGTCATGCCACCGACACCGGCGTATCAATCTGCCGGCCGATGTACTACGACTGGCCGGAGTGCGACGAGGCATACACACGCTCGGAACAGTTTATGTTCGGCGACGACATACTGGCTACCTGCATCGCCCAGCCGGCCGATTCGACGACAGGATTAGCCTCGCGCACGATATGGTTCCCCGAAGGGCGCTGGTTCGACTGCGCCACCGGAACGATGATCAACGGCGGGCGAGAGGCAGCATTCGACTACACCATAGACGAGAATCCGTACTATGCCCGCGCCGGTGCGATCATTCCGATGTACCCCTCGTCGGTGCGGAATCTTCAGGACGGATGCGACGAGTTGATCCTCACGGTAATTCCGGGCGACGACGGCAGCACGGTCTATTACGAGGATGACGGCATAAGCAACGACTATCTCGACCGTTACGCCACCACCCGCATCGATTGCCGCCACTCGGGCACGGTCACCCGTCTCGACATCGGTGCGCGCGAAGGCTCTTACGACGGTATGGGCAACCGGCGCGACTACACGCTCCGGCTGCTCGCCGTATATCCCCCGCGCGAAGTGAGGATCGACGGCCGGAGGATCGAATACGACCGCTTCGGGGGCAAAGACCGCTGGAGCTACGACAGCTACGATATGGCTCTCGAGATTCGCACCGGAAAGGTGGATGCAGCTCGTCCGCTGAGTGTCGAGATAGTGTACGACCAGTACGCCGTCGAGCATCCCGAGCGGCTGTGGGGCAAGGCTGGCATTTTCAAGCGCTGCCTGCGCCTGACGCCCGAGTTCAAGAATGCGCAGGGCGAGTACAACAGCATGGGAATGCTGCCGGTGGAGTATCTCCGCATTTCTCAGTGCCCGAATTTCATCGCCGAGTACCCCGAGCGAATCGTCGAGTTCCTCGATGCGTTCGATGCCAACTTCGAACCCATGATGCAGCATATAGAAGGCGAAAAACGGCTCTCAGCCGATTTCAAAACGAAACTGAAGGCCCAGCTGTCGATACGTCGATAGTACGCTGCCAGCCGATTCGGGTTACGTCGCGCCTACTCCAACGGGTCGTGCCGCGATATTCCCGATTGCCGGCATCGGGCAGCAGAACGGCTCCGCGACAGACGGGGAAGTGCTCCGAGATGATAAAATAATGCAAAAAACTGCAGAATTTTTCGTTTTTATTTGGAGAATTTCCGAATTTGGCATACCTTTGTTTCGAAACAAAAGGCTATCGGCCGCCTGAACGATTGGTTCAAAACCGTCGAGCACAAGATCGATATTAAAAATCAACCGTTTCGGCCGAGGATGCCTCAAGCAATTCGGACTAATTGATCAACCATATATTGATAAGTTAGTTATTAGGTAAGTTTAGTTGGAATATTTGTTAGTGGTTCGGACCGCAGTGATGCTCTCCGAACTTTTTTATTTTCCGCACCAGCCGCTCGGAATTGCAGGAACGCGGCCATACATATCGATATTCTTCGGCGAACGTTTCGGCATAAATCAGGTAAACTTGTTTTTACCATTGCATATTTGTATCTTTGCAGAAAATGAATGGCCTTATGAAACTTCGCAACCTTATTGCATCGATACTCGTCATCGTTACGCTGCCCGCCGCAGCCTGCACATCGGCGGTAATTTCCGGACGCGCCACCTCTGACGGCCGGCCGCTGCTGTGGAAACACCGCGACACGGGCACCGAGTGGAACCATATCGAGCACTTTCGCGGCAAACGGTACGCATTCACCGGACTGGTGAACTCAGAGGATAAAGAGCGCCGCGAGGTGTGGGCCGGCACCAACGAACGCGGATTCGCCATAATGAACACCGCCTCATACAATATGAAGCCCGACTCGCTCTCCTATCTGCCCGAACGCGAAGGCGAGATAATGAAGGAGGCGCTCGGCGTATGCGCCACGGTGGACGATTTCGAGGAGTTTCTGCGCAATATGGAGCTGCCCCGCGCGCTCGAGACCAACTTCGGCGTTATCGATGCCGAGGGCGGAGCGGCATACTTCGAAGTGTGGGACTACGGCTACACCAAGTTCGACGCCAACGATATGGCGCTGGCTCCCAACGGCTATATCATACGCTCCAACTACTCGTTCTCGGGTATTCAGGACGACGGCATGGGGTACATACGCTACCAGAATGCCGAATACCTGTTCCACCGCGGTTACGCCGCCGGAGAGCTGTCGGCAGAATGGATCTTTGCATCGGCCTCGCGCTCGTTCTTCAACGCTATGCTCGACAGTGATCTGCTCGCCGAGCATCCTGCAAGCGGATGGGCAATCGATCAGGACTACATTCCGCGCAATTCGTCGAGTGCCTCGATCGTCATCGAGGGCGTGCGCAAAGGCGAGAATCCCGATGCCACGACGATGTGGTGCGTATTGGGATATCCCCCGTGTAGCTATGCCATAGCGGCGTGGGTATGCGCCGGCGACGAAATAGCCGATTGCATAGCAGCGTCGGACGAGGGTTTCGCGCCGATAAACCGGCTGGCCGTCGCGCTGAAGAGTCAGGTATTCCCCGTCAAGCGCGGCAACGGCAGCCGGTATATGCGCGTCGACGTTATCGAGCAGTCCATTAAGGCCTTGCGTCCCTTGGAAACGGCATCGATGCGCGAGGCCCGCAAGATACGCGACCGCATCGCCGAAAAGGGCTGCGACCTCAATGCGATCGCCGAGTACAACCGCACGGTATCCGCATCTGTTCCGAAGGCCGAAACGGTCATCCCAGAGGCTGAATAGCACCTGTTGCGGGTATAGAATTTACAGCGAGTCGTTAAAAAATCGGCCGATTTGTTTGGCGGTAATGAAAAAGTGTATTACCTTTGCACTCCGTTCAGGGATAAGCTGAACGTACATGGTGGATGTAGCTCAGTCGGTTAGAGCACTGGATTGTGGTTCCAGGTGTCGTGGGTTCGAGTCCCATCTTCCACCCCAAGGTCTCCAACAGGAGACCTTTTTTATTTCCACCACGCTATTGCACGAAAAGTTGTATCAAAAAAACAGGTGCGCCGGCAGCATAGTCGGCGCACCTGTTTAAAGCCGTGAGGCGATATCGCTACATCGCCTTCTCGAGTATGCGGCGGACAGTGGCGGCAGTGATATTCTGCCTTTCGCCAAGTACGGTGCCGCGCTCCTCGAACCGGCGGACTATTTCATCCACAGTCTTTTGGCCAATTCCCTCCTCCGACAGGCGGGTCGTGAGTCCGAGCGAGCGGAAGAACGCCTCGGTGGCTGCTATAGTACGGTCGATGCGCTCCTCGCGATCGCCGGAATCGATTCCGAAGACGCGGCTGCCCATCTGTACGATCTTGTCGCCCTTCTGCCCGCGCATCACATCCATAAGCGCCGGCAGCACGATAACCAACGTATGTCCGTGCGTAAGCGAATGCAGGGCCGTCAATTCGTGGCCGATCATATGCGTAGCCCAATCCTCGTCGACACCCATAGCGATGAATCCGTTCAGCGCCATCGTTGCCGAGAGCATATAGGTAGCCATGGCGTCGTAGTCGTGGCTGTCGGCCCTGACGCGCGGCGCCACCTCGATCAACGTGCTCAATATGCCCTCCGACCAGCGGTCCATCAACGGCGACACGCCAGCAGCGGTAAGATACTGCTCGATGACATGCACGAAAGTATCGGCTATGCCGCAAGCTATCTGGTACGGCGGCAGGGAGAATGTGGTTTCGGGATCGAGCACGGCGAACTGCGGAAAATCGGTATAGAAGGCGAACTTCTCCGCAGTGTCCAAATTGGAGATCACGGCGCCGTTGTTCATCTCGGAGCCTGTCGCCGGCAGCGTCATAACCGATGCGTACGGCAGCACCTCGCCGCGGCAGCGACCCGCGAGGACGATATCCCACGCGTCGCCGTCATAACGCACGGCCGAAGCTATCAACTTGGTGCCGTCCAGCACCGATCCGCCACCCACGGCCAGCAGGAACTCCACGCCCTCGGCGCGGCACTGCTCGACAGCCTTGCGCAGCGTCTCGACCTTCGGATTGGGTTCGATGCCCCAAAACTCGACACAGTCGCGGCCGGCCAAAGCTGCCGTCACCTGCTCGTACACGCCGTTGCGACGGACGCTGCCGCCGCCGAAAGTTATCATAATCTTCTTGCCGGCGGGAATTTTCTTCGCCAGCGAGGCGATCGAGCCACGTCCGAAGATCAGCTCGACCGGATTGCGGAAAGTGAAATTGTTCATCCTGTCATTTTTTACGGTTTCGATCACAAAACTAACTCTATTTCCACAGAAAAGCAACTGCCGACAAAATTACCGCCGCAACGCTGTGTTTTCTCTGCATAAATAACTACTTTTGGGCTTTGAAATCTTTAAAAGCATTTTTCCCGTGGTAAAAATAGGAACTACACTCTCACCCGTAGGACGCAAGGCGCTGCTCTGCGGATCGGGCGAATTAGGCAAGGAGGTTGCCATAGAACTGCAGCGCTACGGCATCGAGGTCGTAGCGCTCGACAAATATCCCAATGCCCCTGCGATGCAGGTGGCGCACCGTTCGCACGTGCTGTCGATGCTCGACGGCAAACGTCTGCGCGAGATCATCGAACAGGAGAAGCCGGATTACATCATCCCCGAAATCGAAGCCATAGCCACCCCGACGTTGGTCGAATTAGAGAAGGAGGGCTACAACGTCATCCCGACCGCCAAGGCCGCCCTGCTCACCATGAACCGCGAAGGCATCCGCCGGCTGGCCGCCGAGGAGCTGGGGCTGCCAACATCGCCGTACCGCTTCGCCGCCACGCGCGAAGAGTTCGAGAAGGCCGTAGCCGAAGTGGGTATGCCCTGCGTGGTCAAGCCCGTAATGAGTTCGTCGGGCCACGGCCAGAGCGTCATACGCAGCTCGGAGGACATAGACCGCGCTTGGCACTATGCACAGGAGGGCGGCCGAGCCGGAGCCGGACGGGTAATAGTCGAGGGCTTCGTGCGCTTCGACTACGAGATCACGCTGCTGACGGTACGCCACAGCGCCGGCACCACGATATTGAAACCTATCGGGCATCATCAGGTCGACGGCGACTACCGCGAATCGTGGCAGCCCCAGCCAATGAGCGCCAAAGCTCTCGAACGCGCCGAGGCGATAGCCCGCAAAGTCACCGGCGCACTCGGCGGATACGGAATCTTCGGCGTCGAGTTGTTCGTCTGCGGCGACGATGTCCTCTTCAGCGAGGTGTCGCCCCGCCCGCACGACACCGGTATGGTGACGATGATCTCGCAAGACCTCTCGGAATTTGCCCTGCACGCCCGCGCCGTACTCGGACTGCCCGTGCCAGCAGTGCGGTTCAACCGCCCCTCGGCCTCCAAGGCCATTGTGGTGGAGGGTGACAGCGACAAAGTCGTTTTCGGCAATCTCGAGCAGGTACTCGCCGAGGAGGACGTACAGATACGCCTGTTCGGCAAACCCGAAGTCGTCGGACACCGCCGCCTCGGAGTGATTCTCGCCTCGGCCGACTCCGTGAAGGAGGCACTCGCCAAGGCCGAACGCGCATACGCCAAGCTGCAGGTCGAAGTGCTGCCGAGAGGCTGACACCCTGCTGAAAAACTGTACCCCTGCAACCGTCTGCAGTATCAAAACAAAAAAGCCTCGCGACCTAACGATCGCGAGGCTTTTTCGTCATCCGTGCCGGTTAGGCTGCCACTGCCGAAGCGATAAGGTAGGTGGCTGCTACGGTAAGAATTGCGTACAACTCGGGGAATGCCGCCAAAATAAGCGTCTTACCCATCACGTCGTGACCGTTGCCGATGGCATTGATACCGTTGGCGCAGACCTTGCCTTGGAAAATCGCCGCAGCGAGGTTAACGATGCCGACCAGAATACCGATACCCAGTATCGCAGCACCCTGCATAATGGTGATCTCAGGAGTAACGAGATTGTAGATGCTCGTTACCATAAAGAAGCAGACGAAACCGTAAAGGCCCTGCGATCCCGGGAGTGCCGAAAGCACCATATAACTACCGAAGCCGCTTGCATTCTTTTTCATCGCGCCGACCGAAGCCATACCGCAGATTGCAGTACCTACGGCCGAAGCGATACCGGCCAAACCTACCATCAGTGCAACACCGACATAAGCCAAAATCAAAGCTGTTGAGTTCATAATTTCTGTTGTTTTTTGTTGTTATTAAATATTATTTCGATTCTTTTTTGAGCGGATCGAACGTGCGCACAGTCATTTCGAATCCGGCATTTTTATAAAATTCCACAAAAGTAAGTCGCATGGGGTGAACGAACGACGATATGGCCGACATAAACAGGTTGATGCCGTGGCCGATCAACAGTATGATCGAGGCGGCGACAATCTGCAGTATGACCACGCCCACGGGCGATCCGGCAATACCCTCGGAGAGACCCGTAAGGCCCAAGGCGAGCGAGTTGAACACCTGCGCCAGCACACCTCCCGAAAGGCCGATCGCAAAGAGTCGTATGTACGACAGCACATCGCTCAGCAGGCCCGTAACGTTGTTATACGTATTCCATAGACCCGTACCGACACTGGCAAGAGGGTTGCGGTCGTTGAACAGCAGCATCAAAGCCACACTCACCGCGGCGACGATCATATACGGCACCGACGAAAGGGTGAAGTGCGGGATGCCGACCATAGCCAAGCAGCTCGACAACAGCAGCAGGAACCAGCCCAAAAGGCCCATAGCCTTGCGCGGGCCGAACAGCCGCACGGTCATACATATATTGATCAACATACCGAACAGCACCTGCACGATGCCGATCACCAATGCGATATAGAAGAAGTCGTGCTGGAAATCGAGGAACTTGACGCCCTCGAAAGGTTTCCAGTTCGAGATCGACATACCGAAACAGGAGTTGGCATAGAATCCGAACGCCATAGCGGCCACGCCGCACGTCAGGCTCAGCCAGCCGGCCTGCTTCATATTACCGCCTTTGGCGATCAGGATTGCGCCCAGCACGGCTATAATGGTTCCATAGCCTATGTCGCACAAGCATATCGCGAAAAACAGCATATAGAACGGGGCGAAGAACGGCGTCAGGTCGACCGTGCCGTACTTCGGCAGGGCGTACATTCCGCCGATCAGCTCGAACAGTCGGGCGAAGCGGTTGTTCTTCAGCTTCACGGGCGTATCGTCCTCAGGCTCGGGATCGCGCTTGAGGTAGATCGTGTTGGGCGACTGCTCCAGCATAGCATCCACCTTCACAGCGGTCTCAGCCTCGGCCCAGCCCTCCATAACCACCAGTGCACCGTCAGCGGCCTTCTCGCCCGAAGCGACCACCTTGGCCAGCTGCAGACGCTCGCGAGCCTCGGCGGCCGCCGTTTCGATCATATCCACCGAAGCGGCACAGCGTGCTATGGTGCGGTCCGTTGCAGCCAGTTGGGACTCCAGCTCCGCCACCTGCTTCTCGGCCTCGAGATAGTTCATCGCGGGAGCCTTCAACTCTTCGGCGTCGATCTGTATCTCCTCGCCGGTCGAAGCCACCACAACGAAATAGGCCACACCGCCCGTCTTAGAGATCAGTTCGATCGTATAGCGGCTGCTCCACTCCTCCACGCTCGCCTCGAACACGTTGGCATAGCAGGTGAAGTAACGCAGCACGATGCCGTCGGCTGCCAGTCGGGCAACCCTCTGCGTCGAAAACTCGCCCCACGGCTTAAGCTCCTCGGCGCTCTTGCCCAATCGTACGATCTCGGCGCGCAATGCAGCGGCCGAAGCCGACGCCTCGGCATAGGCGGCATAAGCCTCGTCGCCCGAAGCGAAAGGCTCGCCCTTCACATACTCCTTGTCCTCGGCCAGCGTCCGCAGCGTTGCGACCGCCTTGTTCTTGGACTCGACGTCGGCGATAAGTTTCATATCGGCATCCGAAGGCTCCCAGCCGGTGACCGTCACATCGACAAGTCCCAGCTGCTGAAGACGGGACAGAAAGCTGTCGCGTTCGCCGGCATAAAGCACGAAATCGTATTTTATCATTTTGACTATCATACCGTCGCGCCCTCCTCGGCCTGTTGGTGTTTGGTTTTGACGATCTTCTGAGCACTTTTGGAGAGGTTCTCCTCGTCCTCGAGGAATCGTTTGATTTTACGTATGGCGTCCTCGTACCCGGGTATCTGCACCTTTTCGTAGAGGTTCACCTTCTGAGTGGTTTTCTTGCGGGCGTAATCCAGCATATCGCTTTTGCGATCGGCGATCTGCGACTCTAAACCCAGCGTAGCCAGCTCCTTGAGCAGGGCTACACCGTCCGAGAGCCAGATCGGCGAGCTGAACAGATCATAGGACTTCTCCTTGAACCTGACGCCTTGCAGCACAGGTATGCGAACTCCGGCAATCTTCTGAGTGGTAAGTTCCACATCTTCGACAGCCAGCAGATCGGCATCAAACTCACCCCACAGCGCGACCATATAGTCGTAGCGGGCCGACAACTCGGCCAGCCGACGTTCGTAGTCCGCCGCGGTACTCTTCGCCTTCTTTACTTCGAGACGCAGCGCACTCTCCTTACTCTTTATGGTAGGGAGCGCCTTCTGCCTCATCTTGAGCTGTTTGCCCAGCTCTCCGAGCGAAGTCTTGTTATATTGAAATTTAATTGCCATCGCCTGTCGATTTGCCGCTTAGCTAATTTTTCTTCCAGTATTTGTCCACCAGCTCCTGCTTGATAGCCACCTCGGCAGGCGTGAAGTACTCGGCAAACAGCGACCAAGCGATATCGAGCATCTGCGTAATCTCGATATTCACGTCGATCGAAAGCAGCTTCTCCGAGTAGTCGCGGGCGAACTTCAGCGTACGCTCGTCGTAGTCCGACAGATCGAAACCGTTCTCCAGCTTGGTCTTGGCATTGGCCGCATCGGCATACAGACGCACGCAGGCATTCATCACCTGCGGGTGGTCCTCGCGGGTCTTCTTACCGATAACCAGCTGCTTCAGACGCGACAGCGAACGGAACGGGTCGATGATGACCTTGCCCGTATCGGAGTCGTTGCGCAGGAACAGCTGACCCTCGGTGATGTAACCCGTATTATCGGGTACGGCATGGGTGATATCGCCGCCGGAGAGTGT
>CAYYUW010000152.1:0-7980 GCA_964474985.1 uncultured Alistipes sp.
GTAGAAATAACTTTTCAAGTGGCGCACGCTGTAATTGCTTCGCTGGGCAAGTTGTTCGAGTGTCTGGTTACCGATAACCCATTCGCGAAACCAAACCTCTTTATTTTTGAGGGAAACAGAGGTGCGCCGGTCGGTGAAATAACTGCCACAAGACTTGCAATAATAACGAGTATGGCCTCCTCGCTTACCCTTTTTAATGACATCTAAAAAGCCACAATGAGGGCAGCGTTTGGGGTGCTTTTTTGACATAAAAACAGTAGTTTAATGAACCCGGTTTCATTAAACTACTGTTTTATCTTCATAAATGCAAAATTATCTGCTATTTACACTCCTCTTCAAGCGCCACTTTTTGCACCATTACCAAAAAAATGAGGCGCCTTTTTAGGCGCCTCAGAGATTCAATACAAATTATTTATTTCTGCTCCTGCTTCTGCCATATAAGGGCTGCGCCGCCCAATATGGCCGCATTCTTATCCTTGGGAATACCCGAAGGAATGATCTCCACCTTGTTCTTGAATACCGAGAGCATCGACTCCTCCATATACCACTTGGTGGGGTTGAAGATCAAATCGCCGGCCTTCGACAGACCGCCGAACAGAACGATCACCTTGGGTGAAGTGAGCGCCACCACATCCGCAAGAGCGTGGCCGAGGATCTCGCCGGTATAGCGGAACGCCTCGAGCGCTATGGGGTCGCCGTGCTTGGCGGCGGTCGAAACCATCACGGCCTCGAAGTCTTTGTATGCGATATCGCGCAGCTCGCTGGGAGCGTTGCTCTTGGCCAGCAGGGCATATACGGTGCGCTTGATTCCGGTAGCCGACACATAGGCCTCCAAACAGCCGCGGCGTCCGCAGCCGCATTCGCGGCCGTTGCGCTCGACGCAGATATGGCCGAGTTCGCCGGCGAAGCCGTCGTGGCCGTAAACCAGTTCGCCGTTGGCAACGAAACCGCTGCCCAAACCGGTACCGAGCGTCACCATAACGAAATCCTTCACTCCCTTGGCATTTCCGAATACCATTTCACCTATTGCCGCCGCATTGGCGTCGTTGGTTATAACCACATCCGTCTTGGGAAAATGTGCTTTTATATCCTCGGTGATATGGAATATGCGGCGCGAATCGTCCCTGTCGGTCTCCTCGGGCGAGAAGTGCCAGAGGTTTGCCGGCGTCACGATATCGCCCGAATGGAAATTGGCATTGGGCGCGCCTATACCTATGCCGATCAGTTCGAAATCGAACGAAATACTGTCTATCAAAGCTTGCATCGCCTCGCACAGAGCAGCGATATAGTCGTTATAGTCGGAAAAGAATTTGTATTTTTCGGTCGATATGACCGATTCGCCATAGATATCGCCGGCTTCGTCCACAAGACCGAAAGCCGTGTTGGTTCCGCCGATATCTATACCCATCGCGAGTTTTTTCATAGTCGTTTTAGTTTTAGTTGAGATTTTGAGTACTTCAAATATATTACAAATTTTGCTTACTCACAATTATTTTCCGATTTTTGTCGCGATTATGGACAGTATAGTGCAATTTTTTGTCGATTGGGGCTGGCTCGGGCTTTTCCTTTCGGCCCTCGTAGCGGGCAGCATACTGCCTTTCAGCTCCGAAGCGGTAATGGTCATACTCGTCGGTATGGGGCTTGATCCGCTGTTGTGTCTGCTGGTTGCCGCAGTCGGGAATACGCTCGGCGGTATGACCTGCTACTGGATCGGAACGGCCGGAAAAAGCGAATGGATACACCGCTATCTGCACGTGGACCGGCAGCGTCTCGCGCGTGCCGAACAGTTTCTCAAGGGGCGCGGAGCCGTCATGGGTTTCTTCGCTTTCCTGCCCTACATAGGCGAGGCATTGGCCGTAATGCTCGGGGTTATGCGCAGCAATGCCGTCACGGTGTCTCTGTCGATGTTCGCTGGCAAGGCGCTGCGCTACGCCGCCGTTCTCGGCCTGTTCAAAGGCATCGCGGCGCTGTTCTGAAAAAACATAAACCGGCACCGCAGCAACTGCGGCACCGGTCGAAAAGAGAAGAAGTAAAAGTATCGGAGAGTCCTATGCTATTTCGATGTTGCGCACGGCGCTTTTCTGCTCGACGCTCTTCTTTTTGGGAATGTCGATCATAAGCACGCCGTTCTCCACTTTGGCCGCAATGTTCTCCTTCTCGACATTGTCGGGCAGGATCATACTCTGACGGAACTGCGTATAGGCGAACTCGCGCCGCAGATAAGTGCCTCGGCGCACCTCCTCGCCTTCGGCCGGAGTCTCCTTCTCGACGCGCTTCTGCATCGACACAACCAGTTCGTTACCCTCACTGAGTTCGATGCAGAAATCTTTCTTTGTCGAACCCGGGGCTGCGATCTCCACCTTATATTCATTCTCGGTCTCGATGATGTTGACGGCTGGGGCCGACGCGGCGCGCTTCTCGACCCACTCGTTGCCGAAGAAGTCGTTGAATATGCTCGGAAGCCAGTTCTGAGGTTTTCTTACAGGTGTCATAACTTTCTATTATTAATGTCTACCGGAGGTAACGAGAGCAAAAGCAGTGCCACCAAACCCGCCTGCCGCATAGAAAATGTAGGTACTTACAAAAATTAATATTGTTTTTCGATATATTTTATTCGTTTTTCAGAAATATATTGTAACTTTGCAACGTTTAATAAGACTAACGAAACAACAATAAAACAATAAAGTATGAATTTCTTCAAATCTTTTCTGGCGGCGCTTCTCGCATTTTTCGTCGCCAACATTCTGTGGTTTGTTTTGGGACTGCTGTTTATCATAGGCATCGCAGCGTCGATCGGCAGCTCGAAAATCACCGTGCAGCCCGATTCCGTGCTGCATATCGACTTTTCGACCAACATCGTTGACGCACCCTCTACAGATCCTTTCGCCGGAGTGGACGTATATTCGATGTCCGTATCCCAGAGCAACACGATGATGCAGGTTATGAACGCTATCGAGGCTGCAGCCGACGACGACCGCATCAAGGGCATCTACATCAACCTCACCGGCAGCGGCGGTGCTCCGATCAACCTTGTCGAGGAGATCCGCGCCGAGATCGAGCGCTTCAAGAAGTCGGGCAAATTCGTCATCAGCTACGGCGAAATCTACTCTCAGGGCGGTTACTACCTTTCGTCGGTAGCCGACAGCGTATACCTCAACCCGAAGGGCGAGATGGACTGGCGCGGTATGGCCATGCAGGTGATGTTCTACAAAGGTCTGTTGGACAAGCTCGACATTCAGCCCGAGGTATTCCGCCACGGCACCTTCAAGTCGGCCATAGAGCCTTACATTATGAACAGGATGAGTCCCGAAAACCGCTTGCAGATGGAGACTCTCGCCAACTCGATTTGGGGCACGATGGTTGAATCCATAGCCGCTTCGCGCAACCTGTCCATAGACTCGCTGAACGATTATGCCAGCAATCTGTCGGCTGTTGCGGCCGAGGAGGCATTGGACAAGAAGATGGTCGACGGTCTAAAATACGAGGACGAAGTCGAAGACATTCTGCGTGAAAAAATGTATCTCGATGCCGACGAGGATATCAACTTCATAACCTTAAGCGACTATATCGCATCGATGATGCCCAACACGGGCAAAAGCTCCAAAAACCGGATACAGATTATATACGCCGACGGACAGATCGTATCCGGCAGCAGCTCGAAGGGTATGCTGGGCGCCTCGACGCTGGCCGAGCAGCTCGCCGAAGCGCGTATGGACGAAAATGTCAAGGCCGTAGTGCTGCGTGTCAACTCCCCGGGCGGCAGTGCTCTGGCATCGGAGGTTATATGGCGCGAGATGGAGCTGCTGCGCGAGCAGAAACCCATTATCGTATCGATGAGTTCATACGCAGCCAGCGGCGGCTACTACATCTCCTCGCCGGCTGATGTGATCGTCACGGACAAGACGACGCTTACCGGATCGATCGGCGTATTCGGATTGAAATTCAACGTCGGCAAAGCTCTCAGCGACAAGGTGGGCATCACCTTCGATGTTGCCAAGACAAATCCTTCGGCCGATATGGGTTCGCTCGTCCGCGGTGTGACGCCGCGTGAGCGCGAGGTCATAATGAAGAGTATCGAGGATGTCTACACGACCTTCGTCAACCACGTGGCCGAAGGTCGCAATATGACCTTCGACTCGGTCGATGCCATAGGTCAGGGCCGTGTATGGAGCGGCGCAGATGCCAAGCAGATAGGTCTTGTCGATGACTTCGGCGGCCTGCGCGAGGCTATCCTCATTGCAGCCGACAAGGCCGAGATCGCCGAAGATTTCCGTGTCAGCGAATCCTTCAATACTCCTTCGGGATTAGCCGCTATCCTCGGCAGCATCGAGGCGCGCATCTCCGAACGCAAGCTCCGCGCCGAGTTCGGCGAGTACTGCGACCAGTACCGCTCGATCCGTTCGCTTATGGACAATCAGGGCGTACAGGCCCTCTGGCCCTACGATATCACGCTGCAATAACAGCCCGACCACAACCGAAAAGGCCGTTCTGAAAAAGTTTCGGAACGGCCTTTTTCTTTATTATTGGAATGCAGGCAAACTTGCAATTACCCTTGCTTATTCATACCTTTGTAGGCAGACTAAACAACAAGCTATGAACAACGAAAAGATAACGGAACTGCTGCGTCAGGTAGTGCATCCCGAAACCGGCGAAGACATCGTCACCTCGGGAATAGCCTCTGTCGGACACACCGAAAGCGGCATCGTCATAACACTGTCGTTTCCCAAGGCGCGCGATCCTTTCGCCTCGAAGATCAAGGCGCGTGTGGAGGAGCTTACCGCCGGCCAAGCCGTTACGGTAGTCATCCGTGAAGCGGCGCCCAAGGCGGCCAAGCCGCAGAATAAGTCAGCTGCCGGCGGCATACGGCGCATAATAGCCGTAGCCTCGGGCAAGGGAGGCGTCGGCAAGTCTACCGTAACGGCCAATTTGGCAGTAGCTATGCGCAATGCCGGATACAATGTCGGCATTCTCGATGCGGATATTTACGGACCTTCGCAGCCGAAGATGTTTGGCGTCGAAGATTATATCCCCGATGCTTTCCAGCGCGACGGCACGGATTATATCGTACCGGCCGAGCCGCTCGGTATAAAACTTATGTCGATAGGTTTTTTCATCGGCGCCGAAGATGCGCTGGTATGGCGCGGTCCTATGGCCAACAATGCCCTGCGGCAGATGATACACCAGACCGAATGGGGCGAGTTAGATTTCCTGCTTATCGATCTGCCGCCGGGCACCGGCGACGTACACCTCGGAGTTATCTCTGAGCTGAAAGTCGATATGGCTGTCATAGTCTCCACGCCCCAGCAGGTCGCCGTGGCCGATGTTCTGCGCGGCATCCGGATGTTCAAGGCCGACAAGATAGAGATTCCTGTCGCCGGCGTCATAGAGAATATGGCGTGGTTTACTCCGCGCGAGCTGCCTGAAAACCGCTACTATATCTTCGGACGCGGCGGAGCCAAGGAGTTAGCCGAAAGGGAAGGTGTCGATTTCTTAGGTGAAATACCGATCGTTCAATCCGTTATGGAAGGCGGCGAAACCGGTCGTCCTGCATCGGCATTCGACCCCGACACCGAACAGTACTACCGCGACATAGCGGCCAAGATTGTGGATAAAGCCTGTCGATAGTGTGCAAAAACACTGATGCAGGTGTTGAAAACAACAGACGAAACCGGTGCAAAACTTTTCACATATCGCACCCCGACAGACTTGCAAAAAAAGAATGGATTACCATATAATCGGACTTTCGGGGAAAGCAAGCGAAAAGAGTAAAAATAAGTTTACACCTATCAACACAGCATCTGCCGGCCGATGTCGATAACAAAGCAGTGTCGAAATGTCGATAACAACTATCAACAAGTGTAGATAACAGAAATAAAAGAAACGAAGACAGCTATATGACAGAGCAGACCCTGTCGATAAACATTTACAACAGAACAATAAACCTACTATCGGATTAGTTGTTTACATTGTCGACAGCCCTTATTATTATACTTTTTTATTATTATTTTTATTTAAATGTAAATTAAAAAACAAGAAGAATATGGCAGAAGCGAATGCGATTCTCGAACAGATAGCCGAACTGAAGCGGCAGAAGCACGCCGTAATTTTGGCGCACTACTACACTGAGCCGGCGGTACAGATGGCGGCGGATTTTGTAGGCGACTCCCTCGCGCTTTCCGAGCAGGCGGCGCGCACCGATGCCGATATCATCCTCTTTGCGGGCGTACATTTCATGGCCGAGACGGCCAAGGTGCTATGCCCCGACCGCAAGGTGCTCATACCCGAACCTGCTGCGGGCTGCTCGCTGGCCGAGTCGTGTCCGGCCGACCGGTTCGCCGAGTTCCTCAAGGCCTACCCCGACCATACTGTGGTGTCGTACGTCAACACTACCGTCGGCGTCAAGGCCCTTACGGACATCTGCTGCACCTCTTCCAATGCGCTGAAGGTGGTGCAGTCGATTCCCTCCGACCGGCCTGTAGTATTCGGTCCCGACCGCAATCTCGGTGCATACATACGCAAACTCACCGGACGTGAGAATATGGTGCTTTGGAACGGTGCCTGCCACGTTCACGAGGAGTTTTCGCTCGAAGGCATTCTGCGCCTGAAGCGCGAGCACCCCGCGGCCGAGGTTGTCGCCCACCCGGAATGCCGCGCCTATATAGTCGATGTGGCCGACTTCACCGGCTCCACCGCGGCCATACTCGATTATTGCGGCCGCAGCAGCGCCGGAGAGTTTATTGTCGCCACCGAGGCGGGCATTATGTTCGAACTGTGTCGCCGCTACCCTGAAAAGAGCTTCATACCGGCTCCGCCTGAGAGCGCCGGCATCGGATGCGGATGCAACGAATGCTCCTATATGAAGATGATAACGCCCGAGAAGATCCTGCGCACGCTTCGCGACGAGACGCCCGAAATCGTCATCGACGAGACCGTCCGCGCCAAGGCCGAGCGGTCGATACGCAATATGATGAAAATAAAATAACCTTTAGCTTTATGAAAATAAGAAACTTTCTATTGGCGGCCGTGCTGAGTGCGGCTGTGACCCTGCCGGTTTCGGCCGACGAGGGTATGTGGCTTCTGCCATATCTGCAGAAGATGAATATCAAGGATATGAAAGCCAAGGGCTTGAAACTCTCGGCCGAGGATATCTACAATATCAACGGTTCGTCGCTCAAGGATGCCATTGTGATTTTCGGCGGCGGCTGCACCGGCGAGGTGGTTTCGCCCGACGGTCTGCTGCTGACCAATCACCACTGCGGCTACGGTTCCATACAGGCGCTTAGCAGCGTCGAGCACGACTATCTGAAAAACGGTTTTTGGGCCTCTTCGCGCGAGGAGGAGCTTCCCGCTCCCGGGCTTCAGGTGCGTTTCGTGCGCCGCATTATCGACGTTACAGCCGATATGGTTGGCAATGTGCCTTCGACCGCTTCACAGAGCGAGTACGAGACTATAGTGGACGAAAACCGCAAGCAGGTTCTTAAGCGCCTCGACAGCGAATACCCCGATATGGAGATCTCGGTCAAGAGCTTCTTCGGCGGCAACCAGTACTTCGCATTCATTATCGAGGTCTTCTCGGATATCCGTTTGGTAGGCACTCCGCCGACCTCGATCGGCAAGTTCGGCGGCGACACCGACAACTGGATGTGGCCGCGCCATACAGGCGACTTCTCGATGTTCCGCATCTACGCCGACAAGGACGGCAATCCGGCTGCCTATTCGCCCGACAATGTACCTTACAAGGCCCCCGTTCACCTTTCAATTTCACTCGGCGGTGTCGAGCAGGGCGACTATACGATGATTATGGGTTTCCCGGGATCGACTTCGCGCTATATGACTTCCTACGAGATCGACCAGATGCTCGAGGTGTCCAATCCCCAGCGCATATTCATCCGCGGTGAGCGTCAGGCCATTCTCAAGGAGGATATGCAGGCGAGCGACAAGGTGCGCATACAGTATGCTTCGAAATATGCCTCCTCGTCG
>CAYYUW010000153.1:0-9701 GCA_964474985.1 uncultured Alistipes sp.
ATGCAGGATCAGCAGGTCGCTTGTCTTTTCATCCATGCCCGGCACAGAAGCCACTATCGGCTGCCGGCTGCGCTCGTTGTCTTCTTCTCTATTATTCATTTTGACTCTTTTTAGGAGTCAACTTTTTCCGGGGTAAGACAGGTTCTCGTTTTTTTTGTTTTCATAAACCCTTTGCATATGTGTGGCAGCTATGCCGCCATTTGTGTCACATTTGTGACTGGTCGACACCTCGAATATGCCCTAAAAATGATGATGTAATAACGGATATTCCGGCAAAAAGGAAGAAATGTATTTAGAATGAATAATTTACCCGTTTATTTGTTACCTTTGCGGTAGGGAAATAAAAAACCCGGATTCATCACCAGCATCAAATAACTGGGAGAGGAACACCCGGGACTGCGGTACAAATATACGAACAAAAATTATGCAAAACAAGCAATTCTTTAAAAAAGTTTTTTCTTCTGAAAGAATGGATAGGTATTATACGAAGTATCCCAATGATGATAATAAGGCAATAGTACACTATCAAGCCAATATAGAGTTGTCCAGTTCATTTTACGCAAGTCTTTCTGTTTTTGAAGTTGCACTTAGAAATGCTCTTAATAGAGAGTTGACAACCTTATTCAAAAGAAATGATTGGTATAGGGTCATTGCATCGAAACCCGGGCTTAATGGGCTGAATTATTATATTACCGAAGCACAACGTCACATCAGTAACCGCGGCGAGATTGTAACTGCATCTAAAATTGTCGCGGAATTAACTTTCGGATTTTGGGTATCTCTGATGAATAGCCAGTATGAAAGAATCCTTTGGCACGATTTAAGGCGTGCGTTTCCATATATCCCCAAAGCCCGAAGACAACGTAAAAACATATCGGCCCCTCTTAATAGTTTCCGAACATTTCGTAATCGGGTATTCCATAATGAATCGATTTGTTGGAACAAGACATATATCGAAGATATGCACAATAACATTATAGAGGTCCTGTCTTGGATCAATAAAGATATTCCTGCATGGCTGGCAAAATTCGACACAGTGGAGGATGTATTGAATAAAGTTGCAGAAAAGTTGGATTGGCATTAAAAGACTTTTGTTTCCGACGGTGTCGTCCTGTAACGCTTTTTCAGGACGACACCGTCGGAAACAATGTGCCGATAAAGAACCGGCCTCCGCAATTCGGAGGCCGGTTTGGTGTTACTCGTCGAAGGTACCGAAGGTGTAGCCTTTCGATTTGAGTTTGGTGATCGTTTCGTCCAAGCGGTTGTAGAGCTTGTCGGTGCGCTCGGGGCTGGTGCCCGGGTGGATCAATATTATCGCGCCGCTCAGTCCGTCGCGCTCCTCCTTCTCCCAAAAGCGCGAAAGTATCGCATCGGACGAGCGGTAGTTGCGCATACTCGGAGTGGTGTAGTCGGCATTGGTGTAGGTGCCCTCGGTGAGGTTTACCGGTACGAGTCCGTATTGCACGAGCACGCCGTTCGAGGCGGCGTTGTAGTGCTCGTAGGGCGGAATCATAGCGCGGATCTTCTCGACGTCGATGCCGAACTCCTTGAACTGCGCCATATTGGCGTCGAGGTCGGCCCGAATCTCCTCTGGTGTTACTAACGACTTGCGGTCGGCACCCCAGTCGGCATACAGCAGATGCTTGTCCGAGTGGGGACCGATGTACTGTCCCGATTTCATTATCGCACGAACCTCTTTGGGGTTCATCCGCACGCAGTTGCCGGTCAGAAACCACGAGGCGCGTATGCGGTGTTTGCGCAGCACCTTGAGTATCTTCGGAACGCCTTCGAAAAACGAATCTCCGGTGAATACCAAATAGATCCGTTTCTCGTCGGGGTTCATCCGCCTTACCGCGCCGAAGCTGTCGCGTATGGCGCCGGCGAATTTATCTACTTTTTTTTTACGTCCTTGCCGTCGATCTTGCCCAGCGTCGAGAGGTAGTAGGTCATCGATGCCGTGCCGTCCATAGTAGGCTCGTTGGTCGAGTAGTCGCCGAAGTAGTCGTGGTAAACCGCGATGCCGTTCTGGAACGGGGCGAGCGGATCGTTGTCACCGCCCGACACGCCGATCAGGCCGTCGTTGATATACTTGTAAACGGGACCGTCGACTAATCCGCCGTAAACCGTACCGCCGCGGGTCACGGTGTATATCGCATGGGGATCGGTCGGGGTGTCGACACCTTCGGGGTAGCAGCTTATCATCGTGGTTCCCCACGGGTTGCAGCCGAATATCCAGTCGAGAATCGCGGCCTCCATTTCCAAGTAGGTGTCGTCGCCGGTCAGCTCGTTGTACAGACGCAGCTGCGTCAGGGCGCCGAAGTTGAAGTTGTTCGAGCACCACAGATAGGGCACGCCGTGAATGAACGGATCGTCGCCGGCACGGTCGAGTATGTGCTGCAGGCCTTCGCGCATATAGCCTGCGAACTTGGCCTTTTGGGCGTCGCTGCCCTCGCTGGCGATCAGGTAGTGGCCGAGATTCACGAACGGGTACCATTGATAGTGGCGGGCCTTGCCGGTCTCCATCCACGGGGTTATAGGCTCTAATTCGCCCCAGTAGTCGGCGCGCTTGAGCCAGTATTCGTTGTCAGGCTCCATCAGGTGCAGCGCTGCGGCGGCAAGCTCCATATCGTCCACCCAGTTGTCCTCCTCGTAGAAGTAGGGCGATATGGTGCAGGCGGTCTGGCAGGCTCCCGGGCGCGCCTCGGCGAATGCCATGGCGTCCACGGCCTTTTTCTTCATGCTCTGTGCGAACTCGGGGTCGAACTGCTCGAAGATCACCGAACCCAAGGCGAATGCCGAGGCGTACTTGGCTGCCGACGACGATACGCCGGTAGTGCGGTTCTTGTACTTGCTCAGCCCCTGCACCTCGCCCGATATGTAGTATACCGGACGACCGGTGCCCGGACCCCAGCCGTAGTCCACCTTGTCTTTATGCGGTTCGCGGATGCCGGCGTGGTCGCGGTCGTCGGCGATCTGGTTGAACATAAAAGCCGAGTCGGGATTCATGCGCTTCATCCACTCCAATCCCCAGCGTGCCTCGTCCAGAATGTCGGGTACGCCGTTGGCTCCCTTGTGTCCGGCGGCATCGAATGCGTCGGCGAACTGCTCGGGATTCTTGTAGTAGGCAAAGAGCATCTGGAACGTGGCGTTGGCCGACGTGGTCAGATACTGCAGCTGGTCGGTGGCGTCGTGCCAGCCGCCGCGCACGTCGATATGCTCGCCCGTGCGGGTCGGGTGCTCGACGATATAACCGTCGTGCTGGTGGCACTTCTCACCCGTGTAGGGGTTGTCTCCGCAGCGCTGCTGGCGCATGTAGTAGAGAGGCACCTCGCCGGCTGCGGCGTAGATGTCAGCCCCGATGCGGAAGTTCTCGGAGCGGGTGTCGCCGACCTTGATATAGTAGGCACCCTCCTCGGTCAGCTGGCTGAAAGGCAGCCGGTATGCGCTTTTCATGGCCCATATCGAGGCGTCTTTGGCCACGGCCTTGCCCTTGTAGACGGTGCGGCCGCTGCGGGCGTCGCACACTTCGAACTCGGATACTTGGACGGGTGTGTCGGAGAGCAGTACCGCAGTCTTGGGCAGGGCGTTGGTGTAGCCGACGAGATTGGTGCGAATCCAACTCTCGGCCGAGACCGAACCCGCAATGAGCAGCGATGCTGCCAAAACAGATAGTTTTTTCATCGTATGTGGAAGTTAAAAAGGTTGTGAGTTATCGGTACAGCATATACTTGCGGGCAGCTGCGCGGAACTTGTCCACGTCGGCATTCCATACGGGCAGCATATCCTCGACCAAGAAGCGCTCGCAGAACTTGCTGCGCACCTCGTCGTTGCCGCATACCTTGTCGAACATACGCAGTCGTGCGGGGGTGGTGTCGGCGAAGACGTCGTGGTCGGGCCAGAGCTTGTGGCACTCCTGAAGGAAGTAGAACTGCAGCAGCGTGAGCGGTGCGTTGACCGGATCGATGATATGTATCTGCACGCCGCGCAGGTTCTTGCCCTGCTGTGCGCCGTAATAGGGCTTGTAGTATATCGGACGGAATATCACGCCCTCGAGACCTATGGCGTTGAGGTTGGCGGCCAGCTGCTCGGGTTTGTCGATCCACTCGGCTGCCAGCAGTTCGAAGGGCAGGGTGTAGCCGACGCCGATGTTGAGCGAGTAGAGTTCGCCGGCGATACCCGTAGCGGGGTAGAAGAGGCAGCTCCAAGCCTGCGGAACGTGCGGCGAGGAGAGCACCCAAGGCAGACCGGTGTCGGCGAAGGTCATATCGCGTTTCCAGCCCTTCATCTCGATGACGGTGAGGCGGCAGGGCTTCTCGAGGTAGTTGTCGTTGAGGTAGAGAGCCAGCTCGCCCGAGGTCAGGCCGTGAACGTAGGGGATGGGGAACTGGCTGACGAACGAGTAGAATCCGTCGCGCACCGGCGCACCCTCCATACGTATGCCGCCCAGCGGGTTGGGACGGTCGAGGATCACCATTTCGATATCGTTCTCGGCTGCGGCCTCCATAGCCTTGCCCATGGTGGAGATGAAGGTGTAGGAGCGCGAACCGATATCCTGAATGTCGTATACCAATGCGTCGATGCCCTCGAGCATTTCGGGCGTGGGCTTGAGTGTGCCGCCGTAGATGCTGAATACCTTGACGCCCGTAGCCGAGTCGATGTAGTCCTCGACCTTGCCTCCGGCGGTGACGTCGCCGCGCACGCCGTGTTCGGGGCTGTAGAGGGCCTTAAGCTCTACGCCGTTGGCCTCGTTGAGGATATCGATCGTGGATTTCATTCGGCTGTCGATGCCGGTGGGGTTGGTGATAAGCCCTACGCGTTTGCCGCGCAGCTGCTCGAAGCCGTTGTCGCGGAGTACTTCGATGCCGGTTTTGACCTGAGCCGTTGCAGCGACCGAGGCGGTGAGCGCCAAAGTCGTCAGTAGTGAGTGGAGTTTCATAGTATTTCGTATTATAGGTTAATTGACGTTTTGTTTACAAATATACGCCTTTTCTGCGAAAAAAATGTGCATTGTGCCGGAAATTCACTATTTTTACAAGTTCATTACAATGCCGGATAAACTAAAACAGATATCTATATGACACAAACTCAATCCAAACGATTCCTTTCGCTCGACATTCTGCGGGGTCTCACCGTCGCCGGAATGATCACGGTGAACAACCCGGGAAGCTGGGGCGAGCCGACCTTTGCTCCGCTGCGCCATGCCGCGTGGGACGGCTGTACACCGACCGATCTGGTCTTTCCGTTCTTCCTGTTCTGCGTGGGTGCGGCCATTTGGTTCGCCTATCGCAAGACTGACCACCGCCTTACCGCTCCGGTCGTCGGCAAGATCGTCAAGCGGGGCCTGTTGATTTTCCTCGTCGGACAGTTGATCTCCTACTATCCGTTCTACAACGTCTACGACATCGCCCCCGAGCAGATCGGCACCGGACGCCTCTGCTCGATCCTGCAGCTGTTGGGTATCGCCCTGACCGTCGGGGCGCTCGTGTGGTTCTCACTTCGCAAGAGTCCCGAAACGCCCGATCCCGATGCAGGCCGCGGGCGCGTGTGGGCTTGGTCGGCTTTGGCGGGCGGATTGGTGTTGATGCTGCTGCCGTTTCCGATGCTGCTGCATACGCCGCTCAAGTCGCTGGCGCACGTGCGCATCCTCGGCGTATTCCCGCGTATCGCCATCGCCTTCACGCTGGGCGCCCTGCTGGCTATGTGGCTTAAGAGCTACAAACGCTGCACGATAGGACTGTTGGTAATCCTTGCCGGCTACTGGATCGTCTCGGCGGCATTCGGCGACTTCACGCTCGAAGGCAACGTGGGCCGTGCGATCGATCTTGCCGTGCTCGGCGACGCGCATATGTACCACGGCGAGGGCATCGCCTTCGATCCCGAGGGCCTGTTCAGTACGATTCCGGCCATAGGTACGGTACTGGTAGGATATATGGCCGGCAAACTTATGGGCGAAGGCACCGGCGACGTGAAGCGCAACATATTGATTATGGCAGCCGTCGGCGGCGTTTTGGTGACGCTCGGACTCATACTGAACCCCTATTTCCCGATCAACAAGAAGTTGTGGTCGAGCAGCTACGTGCTCTATGTCGGCGGCTTGGCTATGCAGGTGTGGGCGCTGTTCGCATATCTGATCGACTACCGCAAGCGCACCGGCTGGACGACCTTCTTCAACGTCTTTGGCACCAATGCCCTGTTCACATACTGCCTCTCGGGCTTGATCGTCAAGACGTGGGGTATGGCTTGGTATCGCATTCCGGTGGACGGAGGCGAGAGCCGCGTGTCGATATTCTCGGCGTGGTTCCGCACTTTGAAGGAGGTTATGCCCGTTGAGCTGGCGTCGTTGCTTTGTGCGCTGTCGCTTGTGCTGCTCTGCTGGGCTATCGCTTATCCGCTTTATAAACGCAAGATCTACATAAAACTATAATCCTAATGAAACGTCTTGTATTACTGGCCCTCACATTGACGGTCGCCACGACCGTCTGGGCCGCCAAACCCGACACGCTGCGCCATTCAGCACCCGAAGAGGTGGGAATGGACGGCCGCTATCTCGTCAGTACGATCGACTCGCTGGTCGATGTGGCGATGTCGAAACACGCATTCCCCGGGTGCCAGATACTCGTGGCACGCAAGGGCAGCATCGTGCTGAGCAAAAGCTACGGCCACCACACCTATCGCCGCTATCGCCCCGTCGAGAACGACCACATCTTCGATTTGGCCTCCTGCTCGAAGGTTATGGGCGCAACCATCGCCCTTATGAAGCTATATGACGAAGGGTTGATCGATCTCGACCGCCCCTTCTCCGACGTCTTCCCCTACTTCAGGGGCAGCAACAAGGAGGACATCACCCTGCGCGAGTTTTTGGCGCATCAGGGCGGACTGATTCCGTCTGTGGGCATCTACGATATTATGTACGACGAGCAGGGACGCCTGCGCGAGGGGCTATTCAGCTACACCCCGAGCGAGGAGTATCCTATCGAGGTCTACAAGAATATGTGGGCGCGCAAGGATATGCGTGACATCGTCTACCGCGCCGTGGCCGATACTCCGCTCGGTCCCAAGAAGTACCGCTACTCCTGCATGTCGTTCCTGTGCTATCCGTATGTGGTGCAGTCGCTCACCGGCAAGGAGTACGAGCAGTTCCTGCGCGACGAGTTCTATGCTCCGCTCGGCGCCGACTGCATTATGCTCAATCCGGCGCACAAGTATCCGCTCGACAAGATTCTGCCCACCGAGGTGGATACGGTCTACCGCAATGATTTGATACACGGCTATGTACACGACGAGTCGGCAGCGATGCTCGGCGGCGTGTCTGGCAATGCCGGCGTATTTGCCAATGCCGAGAGTATGGCCCGCGTGCTGCAGATGCTGCTCAACGGCGGCGAGTACGGCGGCCGCCGCTATCTGAAGCGCAAGACCGTGGAGGAGTGGACCTCGTGCCAGTACCGCGACAACGACAACCGCCGCGGTTTGGGTTTCGACCGTCCGATATTCTCCAATTCGCCGGCCCTCTCGATCGACGACTCCTATCCCGCACCGTCGGCTTCGCAGAGCAGCTTCGGCCACTTCGGATTCACCGGCACGATGTTTTGGGTCGATCCCGCCGAGGAGGTGATATATATTTTCCTGTCGAACAGAGTCTATCCCAACCGCGCTATCGACTGCCTCGGCAGCGAGAATACGCGCCTGAAGTGTCAGGAGGCAGTCTACGAGGCTATCCGCCGCTACAGTTCGGCCGATTGACGGCAGCGTTTATTAATTGACGGCAGCGTTTATTAAAAGTCGCCGCAGTGAAATTCGCTGCGGCGACTTTTTTTGTTTTAATATTTGAAAATACAGAAATAATTTTTGTATTTGGTGCACAGTCCAACAATAAAGTTATGAAACGTATTATTATCATTACGGCAGTTTTTCTGTCGTTCGCATTTGCGGCAAAGGCGTAGCCGCGCTACCGTTCGTTGGCTTCGTTCGAACAGGACACTGTTACATATTTGGACTACAATTGGGGACTCTATGCCTCGGGTTCATACGATGGAAAGACCATAGCCGATTTTTTCGCTGTCTACGAACTACCCGTCAAGGATTTCGAGATTAGGATGGGCGATGACGGAGTATTGTATACGTTGAGGCTTTATTTCCGTCCGTACGAATGGATTGTGCGCAATCGTGAGAATCGGGATAAGTATAATGTTGTCATCATTCTGCAGATAATGCGTGATGTGGACCGTCCTACAATTGAGGAACTGTCCAAAATTTTCGACGGTTTGGAGCGTAATAAAGACGTCCGTTTCGATTGGAAAGATGAATACAAGGACCTTTTCGGAAATTACGAGGTTTACGACATACAGTATAATTACAATATCTTCTAATCCTTTTGTCTCAGCGTCTTTAAAGAATCCTTTTCAATCGGTCTCGCCGTGCAAGATATTGAGGGTTGTGAAAACAACCCTCAATTTATTATTGTAACATTTGTGGACGAAATCATATCATATTAACATCCTAATACATTCTTTGTGTATAGTTGCCATTATTTGGATAATCGTATTAACTCTTTGCGAATCAACTCGATTACCTCTTTGTTAGCTATCTCGCCGTCTAAACTGAATACGATAAAGACATTGCCGCCGAATTGTTCTTTGAATGACGCGAAGCTCGCTTTCATTCGCTCTGTCAGCGAATAGCTGCCGAAATTGGCGCTTGCTGTTATCGGTTTGATTTGTATTCCGATACATTTGTCTCCGACCTTTGCGATGTAATCGATATCTCCGGCGTGGTCTAATTCTGGGTCGCTTTCTTCGAATACGATGTCGGGAAATATCTTCGCCAAGCCGTCATTGACAACCGATTTCTCGCGTAAATAGCCGTCATAGGTGCGATTTATCGTCAGGTTATAGATATAATCGATGCAGTCTTGCTCAGTCAATTCCCGAAATGCAGCTTCCCATTCGGGAATAACCACCTCCGTAATCTTTGCATATAGTCTTTCACCCAACTCTTTCAGACTTTCGACAGTAATTTTCGTCGAATTCCTGCCTGCCGTATGCGCATTCTCGAAATACCATCTCCTCCACTCATCGAATGAGGCCGGTTGGCAGTCGCGGATAAGAGCCATAACAGCTCCTACCTTGTTCGGGCGGGAAAGTTGGTATGTTTGGCAAGCGTAGTTCAGCACCCGCTCTTTCTTTCCGAAATTCATGGAGTATCTTTCCATATTTTAAGCGTTTATCAATTTTTCGAACTTGCTTTTATATTTGAAATCGAAGGAGTAGTCCACATCTGCCAATCCGTTTTTCAGCATATGCGCATTGATAAAGGTCTTGTTGTCCAAATACAAATAAACCAATAACATATCGTGGTCATCATATTTTACCGAATCGTATCGAAGAAAGACTTTTCTACCTTTCGTTTTTTCCATCAGGAACTTGGTCGCATTCCCGTTTACTGACGGTTTTTCTTTGATGCCGAGAAGCCTTACTGTAAGACCATTGTTCAGCATCACGGTATTGGGCGACAAAATCGTTTTTACCGAAAAATATTCCTCACGCTCCTCACTACTTTTATCTATTTTAGAGCCAAACTGCAACTGTTTGATGTCTATTTTACTATTCATCTTATGCGGGTCGCTGAACATATAGGGCAGCGCTCTCATTTTGCCGTCGATGTCGAATTTCGTATCATCCCGTTCGAATGAATATTCCACCTCT
>CAYYUW010000154.1:0-2602 GCA_964474985.1 uncultured Alistipes sp.
TGGCCGACCTCTATGGCGGTTTCAACACCTCGCTGCGCTTCTACGGTCTCGATTTCTCGGTAGGCTTCACCTATCAGATCGGCGGACAGGCATTGGATTCGGGTTATATGACGTACATGTACTCGCCCAACGGCAACTCGACGGGTTACAACTTCCACCGCGATCTGCTCAAGGCCTGGACTCCGGAGAATCCCAATAGCGACATTCCCCGCTTCCAGTACGGCGATATCAATATGAACGCTACATCGGACCGCTTCCTGACCGACGCTTCCTACCTGAACATTCAGAACATCACGCTGGGTTACACGCTGCCGAAGCGCTTTACGCGCAAATTCCTCGTCGAGAGCCTGCGCATCTACTTTGCGTGCGACAACGTATGGTATTGGTCGAAGCGTCAGGGCATGGATCCGCGTCAGAGCATCGGCGGTACCACGAACCCGTACTATTACGCTCCGATCCGTACTTTCTCGGGCGGTGTGACCATTACATTCTAATTTCAAATCGAAGCAAATTATGAAAATGAATAATATATTGAAATTCAGCGTAGTATTGCTCGGCTTCTCGATTTTGGCATCGAGTTGCATCGAGGAAACCGTTCCCGAAGGCGGTTCGGCCACCCAAGAGCAGATCGCCGGCTCGCAGTTCGCTTCGGAAGGTGCTGTGATGGCATTGCCGACGGTGTTGATCACCAATCAGGTGGGATGGAGCGAGCACATTGATTTCGGTTATCCGGCGCTTTTCGGTGCGACCGATCGTCTTGCCGGCGAGATTTTCCCCGCCTGCGCAAGCGTCGAGGGCGGTAACCAGTACACCGACCGTTTCCAGTCCTTCCACTACATCAACAGAGGTGGCATGAGCGTCAATACGTGGGGCGTGGCCATGTTCTACGAGAATTACTACAAATACATTCAGACGGCCAACAGCGTGATTGCATCGGTTTCGGGCGCTCCGCAAGGCATGGCTAAAGTCTATCGTGCTATGGCTTACCTCGATATGGCTCGTCTGTACGATCCGTTGCAGGCCGAGGCGCCCAACGATGCCTCCTACGAGGGGCAGCGTGCGGCTGTCGAGGCGCTGACAGTACCTCTCGTAACCGAGAATACGACGATGACGGAGTTGGAGAACAATCCCCGTGTGACACGCGACAAGATGTTCGAGTTCATTCTGCAGGATCTCAACGACGCCGAAACATTGATGGCCGATTATGTACCTTCGGGCAAGAACCTGCCCTCGCTGGCTGCGGTTTACGGCTTGAAAGCCCGCGCCTATCTTTGGTTGGGCGGCTTCACCGAAACCTACGAAAACGTTCCGACCGGCAATGAGGCCTATAAGCTCGCTGCCGAGTATGCCCAAAAAGCCATTGCCGAATCGAATTGCACCATCATGACCGAAGCGGAATGGCTCGATCCCAAGAGTGGTTTTACGACGGTCAACGGTGCGTGGATCTGGGGCATGGTTCAGTCGACCGATACGGTATTGGGCAACTTGCACTCGTTTACGGCACACATGAGTCCCGAGGCGATCTGGGGTTACGGTTATTTGTCGCAGCCCGGCATCTCGGTATTCACCTACGACCGGATCGCTGCCGGCGACTTCCGCAAGAAGAACATCGTGACTCCCGATCGCAACTATAAAGCCTTGCAGCCTTATACGACCCTTACGGAAGAGGAGTTCGTGGACGGCGGCATTGCGCCCATGGCCTGGTTCAAGTTCCACACGGGCAGCGGCGAAAAGCGCGACTACTCGGTCGGCAACGTAACCTCCATTCCGCTGATGCGTGTCGAGGAGATGTATCTGATTCAGGCCGAGGCCGTGGCGCACTACGACGAGGCCACCGGCAAATCTTTGCTCGAATCGTTCATGAGCCATCGTGCCCAAGGGTACAAGTGCCCTGCATCCGCTTCGTCGGGCGATGCGTTGATCGAAGAGATCATCTTCCAGAAACGAATGGAGTTCTGGGGTGAAGGCATCTCGTTGTTCGACATGAAGCGTATCGGTATCTCGATGCACAACGGCGACGAAGGTACGAATGCTCCGTCCATGATGCGTTACTCGACGAACGGCCGTGCTCCGTGGTGGAACCTCATGCTGCCGTTGAGCGCCGTACAGCAGAATGTCGCTTTGCAGGGGCACAACAACCCTGATCCGAGTTTGACAGTCAAGTCCAACGATTAAAAAATGTAAACATTTATGAAAAATTTAAGAATATTTTGGCTGGCGGTCATCGCATTGGTAGCAGGAACGTTCGTCTCGTGTGACGATACGGACTTTACGGCAGGGCCGAAAGACGATGGTGCGCAGGTGTACTTCACTGCGGAGTCAGCCTCGCAGACCTTCAATATCGGCGACGAGGAGAGCTCGATCAAGATCCCCGTGATGCGTATCGATAGTGTGGAGTCGCTGACAGTCGGTATCTTGAGCGATGCCGGCGAGCAGCAGGCACTCTTCAACATTCCGGAATCGGTGACGTTTGCTGCCGGTGAGAATGCTGTGGATTTGGTTATCTCGTTCGACCGCACGGCACTCCAAGACGGTACGGAGTATCCTATCAACCTGATGATCAACGATGAGAATGTCACCTCTTACGGCCGTTCGCAGATCG
>CAYYUW010000155.1:0-18614 GCA_964474985.1 uncultured Alistipes sp.
CCGGCGTCGTCTTGTTCCCTCCTTTTCCTGCCACCCTCTGCAAGTTGCGCCTCGCGTCTCCGCTACAGTACTTGCCAACAAATCACCGCGGCAAATTACAACCCAGTCCGAACAGCACAGCCGGCAAATTCGATGATAAGCGCAACTTTTTATGTCGGTTGCGGGATATTTCGTAAAAAAAACGTACCTTTGCATTCCAAATTGTGCACGAAATAGTTTGAAAATAATAATAAATATTTGATTATGAATATTGTAAGAGAACATCACGAAGATCTTACTTCGCTTATTCGCGTTACCGTGAGCGAGGCGGACTACTCCGAGGCGGTGGATAAGACCCTCCGCGACTACAAGCGCAAGGCCAATATCCCGGGTTTCCGTCCGGGTATGGTTCCTATGGGAATTATCAACAAGATGTACCGCAAGGGCGTTGTTGCCGAGCAGGCTTACAAGCTGGCGTCGAACTCCTGCTTCGAGTATCTCGACAAGGAGAAGATCGAGTATGTCGGCGACGTACTGCCCAGCGACGAACAGAAGGAGTTCGATTTCGAGACTCAGAAGGAATTCGAATTCGTTTTCCAGATCGGCGAGGCTCCCGCGATCGATATCGCCCTCTCGGACAAAGATGAGATGACATATTACAATATCGCTATCTCGAAGGAGATGCACGACAACTACCGCAGCAATTACCTGCGCCGTTTCGGCCGTCTGGTCGATGTCGAGAGCGTCGAGAAGGACGAGGCCCTGACCGCTACGCTCGACAACGGCGAGATGCGTGTCGAGGATGCCTATGTCGGCCTGATCTCGCTCGGCGACGAGGAGCGCAAACCTTTCATCGGCAAGAAAGTGGGCGACAAGATGACCGTCAATGTCAACGAACTGTTCAAGAACGAGTCGCAGCGTGCCGCAGTGCTCGGCGTCAAGGCCGAGGAGCTTGCCGCCCTGAAGCCCGAGTTCGAAATGGAGATCACCAAGATCCGCCGTTTCGCCGATCCCGAGCTTAACGAGGAGTTCTTCAAGATGGCCTTCCCCGAGGGCAATGTTACCGACGAGAAGGGTTTGGACGACTATGTCGATGCACAGCTCTCCGGCGAGCTGAAGCGCGAAAGCGAATACCTGTTCGTGGCTCAGATGCGCGAGATGCTGCTCTCGAAGGCCGGCCTGAAGCTGCCCGAGTCATTCCTCAAGCACTGGCTCTACGTGATCAACGAGGGCAAGTTCACCGAGGAGCAGATCGAGGCCGATTTCGCCGGTTTCCTCAAGATGTTCAGCTGGAGCCTCATTCAGAAGCACTACGCCAAGGAGCTGAACCTCACGGTCAGCGAGGAGGAGGCCCTGACCGAGGCCAAGGCACTGGCAGCAATGCAGTTCGCACAGTACGGTATGGCTTCGGCTCCGGACGATATGCTCGCCAACTACGGCCGCTCGATATTGGAGAACAAGCAGGAGGCTTCGAAAATCTACGACAAGCTCTTCGAAACCAAGGTTGTCGATGCTCTGCGCCAGCAGGTAAAGGTTACCGAGAAGAGCGTTTCGACCGAGGAGTTCTCGAAGGTCGCCCAGCAGCTGAACGCATAGCCGGCCGCCGCGGTACCGTACACGGACGCTATGACCGTCGAAACGGTCGGTGCTCCTGAAATATCGTAAATCCGACTCCGTAAGGATTGATTTTTGCTACCAAGGATCAGTGCTTATGGAGTTTTTTTAACATATCGAATATGAAGAACGAATTTGAAAAATACGCCGTCGGCCACATGGGCATCGGCAGCCAAAGGCTGTACGACTACAACTCGATCGTGCGCGACTACGTGTCGCCGACGATAATCGAGGAGCGCCAGCTGAACATCGCTACTATGGATGTCTTCTCGCGGTTGATGATGGACCGCATCATCTTCCTCGGCGCCCCCATTTACGACGATGCCGCCAACATCATACAGGCCCAGCTGCTCTTTCTCGAGTCGGTCGACCCCGACAAGGATATTCAGATATATGTCAACTCCCCGGGCGGCTCAGTTTCGGCCGGTTTGGGCATATATGACACGATGCAGCTCGTCGCTCCCGATGTGGCCACTATCTGCACCGGTCTGGCTGCTTCTATGGGTGCCGTGCTGCTCGCTGCCGGCGCCGCGGGCAAGCGCTCGGCACTGCCCCACTCACGCATAATGATCCACCAGCCGCTCGGCGGCACTCAGGGTCAGGCGTCGGATATCGAGATCACCGCCCGCGAGATCATCCGCACCAAGCGCGAACTGTACGAGATACTTTCGCACCATACGGGTCAGACCATAAAGAAGATCGAGCGCGATGCCGATCGCGACTACTGGCTTTCGGCCGACGAGGCGCACGCCTACGGTCTGATCGACGAGGTGCTCACCAAACGGGAGAAGAGATAGCAGCTTATGTCAAAGAACAATAAAACATATACAGGCGAGGATTGCTGCTCGTTCTGCGGACAGCCCCGTTCCGAGGTCGAGATTCTTTTCGCCGGACGCGCAGGCGCCAACATCTGCAACAAGTGCGTCGAGCAGGGATACAGGATCCTGACCGAAAGCGAGGCCACCGAGGCGGCGCGCCGTTCGAAAACCGAGACTCCCGATATGAAGGAGCTGCTGAAGCCGGCGCAGATCAAGGAGTTCTTGGACCAGTACGTTATCGGGCAGGATGCCGCCAAGCGCTACCTGTCCGTAGCCGTTTACAACCACTACAAGCGTTTGGTTGCCGCCACGGACAAGAGCGTCGATGTCGAGATCGACAAGTCGAACATCGTGCTCGTGGGTCCCACGGGCACCGGCAAAACCCTTATGGCACGGACGATAGCCAAGCTGCTCGATGTACCATTCACCATTGTCGATGCCACGGTGCTTACCGAGGCGGGCTACGTTGGCGAGGATGTCGAGAGCATTCTCTCGCGGCTGCTGCAGGTGGCCGACTACAACGTGGCGCGGGCCGAACGCGGCATTGTGTTCATCGACGAGATCGACAAGATAGCGCGCAAGAACGACAATCCCTCCATAACGCGCGACGTCTCGGGCGAAGGCGTGCAGCAGGCGCTGCTGAAGATATTGGAGGGCACCGTGGTCAACGTACCCCCTCAGGGCGGCCGCAAGCATCCAGACCAGAAGTTCATACAGGTCAATACGGCCAACATACTCTTCATCTGCGGCGGCGCCTTCGACGGCATCGAGAAGAAAATCGCCCAGCGGCTCAATACGCGGGCTATGGGCTACGGACGCGCCGCAGCCGACAGCATCGACCGCGGCAACCTTATGCAGTACGTTATGCCGCAGGATCTTAAGTCTTTCGGATTGATACCCGAACTTGTGGGCCGTCTGCCGGTGCTGACCTATATGGAACCGCTCGGCCGCGACGCTCTGCGTTCGATCCTCACGCAGCCCAAGAATGCCATAACCCGCCAGTACCAACGGCTGTTCGAACTCGACGGCGTGCAGCTGACATTCGACGAGCAGGCGTTAGACTATATCGTCGACAAGGCTATCGAGTACAAGCTCGGCGCCCGCGGTCTGCGCTCGATATGCGAAGCCATTATGATGGATACGATGTTCGAGGTGCCGTCCAAGGAAGGCTGCCGAGAGTTTGCCGTAACGCTCGACTACGCCCGCAGCAAAATCGAGCACGGCACTGCGCATACAGCTCTCCGTCAGGTAGGTTAGACTTGACTGAATACAGAAAAAAGCGACGCCGTGGCGTCGCTTTTTTTTGTATGCCGTGCTGAATTACAGTTCGCTGACGGCACGGGCGAGACGGTCGAGCGCTTCGCGGACTACGGAGCGGGGCGAGGCGACATTCATTCGCATAAAGCCTTCGCCCTCAGCACCGAACATAGCACCGTCGTTCAGCGCTAACCGCGCCTTGTCGACGAACAGATGCTGCAGCTCGTCGTGGCTGAGACGGAGTGCCCGACAGTCGAGCCACACGAGGAACGACGCCTGAGGACGCAGCGGCCTTATGGCAGGCAGATGCTCGGCGCAATAGTCGATAAGCATATCGATGTTGCCCTCGACATAGCGCAGCATCGCCTGCCGCCACGGCTCGCCATATCGGAATGCGGCGACGGTCGCTATGGGTGCGAACATCGTCGGCTGGTTCAGCTCGTTGGCCTCGAGCCAGCCGAAAAACCTGTTGCGGAGCTTCTCGTCGGGCACTATGGCGTACGAACTGACTATGCCGGCTATGTTGAATGTCTTCGAGGGCGCCCCGAAGGTGATGCTGCACTCGGCCGCTTCGGCCGAGACCGAGGCGAACGGTATATGCCGGTTGCCCCACAGGGCCATATCGCAATGTATCTCGTCGGATATGACGATGATGCCCCGCCGGTGGCAGAAGTCGGCCAGACGGACGAGGGTCGCCCTGTCCCATACTATGCCGGCCGGATTGTGCGGATTGGAGAGCAGCAGCATCCGGCAGCGGTCGTCAGCCACGGACTCCAAATTATCGAAATCCATCGAGTAGCTGCCGTCGGCATTGCGGCGCAGCGGGTTGAAGACCACCTCGCGGCCGTTACCTTGGGGCGTGAGCCTGAACGGGTGGTAGACCGGCGGCTGGATGATGATCTTCTCGTCCTTGGCAACCAAAGCGTTAATGGCCATACCGATGCCCTTGACTATGCCCGGGATATAGGTGAGCCAGCTGCGGTCGACCTGCCAGCCGTGGCGGTCGGCTATCCAGCGTATGACGGTCGGCCAGTAGTCGGGCGGCTCGACCGTATAGCCGAACAGCGAATGATCCAAACGCTGCCGCAGCGCTTCAGTGATGAACTGCGGAGTTTCGAAATCCATATCGGCCACCCACAGCGGCAGCAGGTCGCCGCGGCCGTAGCGCTCCTGCAGGGTATCGGTTTTCAATGCTCCGGTTCCGCGCCGGTCGACCATCCTGTCGAAATCGTAATCGTTCATTGTCATTCGTTTCAATCTCTGTTAAGCGCCTGCTCGATATCGTCGAAAAGGTCGTCGACATCCTCCAATCCGATCGAGAGGCGTATGGTGGTATCGAGGACATCCATACTGCGGCGCTGCTCGGCGGTAAAGTTGCCGAAGATCGTGCTGGCGGGGTGTATGGCAAGCGTCTTGCTGTCGAAAAGGTTTGTCGCGCGGCGGATCAGCTGCAGCCGGTCGATGAAGGAGGTGCAGGCGGCTCCGTCAGCAAGATCGATGGTTATCATAGCGCCGGCCGTAGGACCGAACTGACTGAGTGCCAGCTCGTGGTAGGGATTGTCCTCCAGTCCGACATAGTTCACCCGCTCAATGGCGGGCAAGGTGCGCAGCCGGCGGGCCAAAGCGAGGGCGTTGGATGACTGCACGCGGTAGCGCGCATCGAGCGTCTCGAGTCCGAGGGTCTGCATATAGGCCACGTGTGGCGTCATATAGGCACCGAGGTTGAAGATCATCTCCTTGCGCATACACCGTTCGAAGTCCCCGACATTGCCGTAGTCGATCACTAAACCGCCTATCGACGTGGCACCTCCCGAAAGGTACTTGGTACTGGAAACAACCTCGATATCAACGCCCAACGAGTGCGAATCGAACTCCGTGAAGGGAATCATCGTAGTGTCGGCGACAAGCGGAATACTGTGTCTGCGGGCAATGGCGGACAGCCCCCGCAAGTCGGCCACCTCCATCTGCGGGTTGGTTATGATCTCCAAGAATATGCAGCACGTATCGGCATCGACGGCACGCTCCACCGCCTCCAAATCCGTGAGGTCGCACAACCGAGCCTCCACGCCGAAACGCGGCAGGGTCTCGGTTATAAGCGAATAGGTATTGCCGAACAGGTGGCGCGAGGTTACTATGTTCCGCCCCGCAGCGGCCACGGCAAACAGGGTGTTGCTTATCGCCGCCATACCCGAACTGACAGCCGAAACCGACTTCGCTCCGGTAAGCTCGCGGACCTTGTTCTCGAAGTATATCACCGTCGGATTCGTCACCCGCGAGTAGTCCGGTGCATCGGTGCGGCCGCAAAATGCGTCCGACATCTCCGCCGCATTGTCAAATTCGTACGCCGCAGTGTGGTACACCGGCATACTGAGTGAGTTGTAAGCATCGCGACTCTGAAATCGCGTATGAATGGCTCGGGTCTGCTTTTTCATCATTATCATCGTTTAGGTATCCGCAAAGGTACGCTTTTTTCGTCAGCTGCAATCGATCCTTATAACTAAATACATCCACGCCGCCACCTGTTGGCTGTTGAAGGGGCAGCTAAGCTACTGAATGCACCTTAATTTGTCGCGAAAAATAACAGCTCGAAGAGCTGCGCGGGCCGAAGCCTCCGCCGGCGGAGGCCCGCTGTTCGCGTTACTCCGCAGGCTTCGACCCGAAAACATTGCGGCCGCAATATGGCGACAATTAATCGGGTTGCTCTGCAACCAGCGCGCCCGCCCCGAGGGGGGGGGCGGAGCGGGCGCGAACATCCGCGGCGAAGATTTCCAGCGAACATTTGCGGCGACAAGATGCGGCCCAACGGGGGGGCTTCGACCCGCGGACCTTACAGAGCGTTATGTCGATATAATATGGCGTATTAAATCTGAGCCTTTGGATTATCCGGTCTGTTTCCGTACTTTTGCGATACCATTCAACCAATTAAGACTGACTATGCTATCAAAAACAAGACTCAGCACTGCGGCTCATGCAATTACATACATCACTATCGGCTCACTCATCATTGTGTGTATTGCGACATTCGGAAAGACGCCGGCATTTTATTTCGTGCTCGCTATTCTTCTGTGCCTATTGTTGTTCGGTTTTATGTATGCACCTATGGGCATACAGGCCGATAAAAACTGCATCACAATAAAAGCGCTATTGAAGAGCAGGAAAATACCTATGTGCAACATCGAGAGCGTTCAGCTGTTCCAGCCGACTATGGGAGCGAAACGCATCTGCGGATCCGGCGGTTTTATGGGGTACTGGGGAATCTTTAAAGAGGGCGATACAGGCCGCTATTGCGCATATTACGGCAAAGCTTCGGACTGCTTTCTCGTGAAACTCAAGAACGGTGACAAGTATGTTCTCGGTTGTGAAAATCCTTCGGAGATGGTTGCCTGCATCGCTTCGCATATTCTGAAATAAGCGTCTTTCACCAACTTAATACAGTCCATAACATTGCTGTCAAATTCAGCAGGTTATGGACTCTTTTTAAGTGCAGTAAGGTGCAGGAAAAGATGTCGGCGCGCCGCAGCGAAGCAAAGGTCGCGCGAGCGGGTGTTTCGGATTATTCGCCCTGTTTGGGGATTTCGAAAGTGCGGCCTTCGGCGGCGATTTCCGTCGCCGGAAACAGCGATCGCGCCTCCTCGAGCAAGATATGCTCATCCTTGTAGCGCGAGGAGAAGTGCCCTATCAACAGGCGGCCGACGCCGGCCATAGAGGCGACCTTTGCAGCCTGCAGGGTCGTGGAGTGCCCGCGAGCTACGGCCAACGCCTTCTCCGCGGCAGCGTATGTAGCCTCGTGATAGAGCAGGTCGACGCCCGAGACTATTCTGGCAACCTTGGCCGAGTATTGGGTGTCACTGCAGTAGGCGTAGGCGCGCGGACGGAACGGGCGGTATGTGATCTCGGCAGCTGGCAACGGCCGGCCGTCGTCGAGGAGTATGTCCTCGCCGCGCTTTGCGGCGGCTATCTGAGCGATCCCTAACCCGTACTGTTCGATCGCCTCCTTGCGGATATTCAGCGGCGGCTCCTTCTCGCGGAACAGGTATCCGCAGCAGGGCACCCGATGACGCAGCGGCACCGTCCTAACGGTCATAAACGATGTTTCGAACACGCATTTCTCCTTTCGGGTATCGACTTCACAGAATTGCACTTCATACGGCAGATCGTTGTCGAAATATCGGAAATGGCACTCAAGAATTTCGTCCAAGGGTTTAGGGGCGAATATTCGCAGCGGCGTGCGGCGGCCGTAAAGTCCCAGCGTAGATATCAGCGGGAACAGGCCATAGAGGTGATCGCCGTGCAGGTGAGAGATGAATATTGCATTAATTTTCAACGGATTGACGCCGAAGCGGATCAACTGTCGCTGGACATCTTCACCGCAGTCTATCAAATAAAACTGCTCACGTACATTAAGTACGTGAGCAGAAGTGTGTTTATCGGGGGTGGGTTTTGCAGAGCTGCTGCCCAAAACGGTAACCTTGAAACTCATAGCCAAGTCGTTATTGCTTTCGGCAGACACCCCGCCTGCAGCCGCAATGCTTTTTCCGACGTGAAACCCGCCGCGAATCGCTGCCGGCAGACGGAAATCCCCGCCCCGCATTTAAAATTATTCGGCGTCCTTCTTGGCAGCCTCCATCTGGGCCTTCAGCTCGGCCAGCGAAGTGATATCGCCGAGAGTGGTCTTCTCCACTGCGGCGTTGATCTTCTTCACCGACGACTTGGTAGCCTCGGCAGCAGCCTTCTTCTCAGCCTTTTCGGCCTTCTCCTCGGCGCGTTTTGCCTCCTCGAATACGCGGGTATGCGAGAGAGTGATGCGCTTGGTGGTCTTCGAGAACTCGATAACCTTGAAGGGCAGAACCTCACCGGCCTTGGCAGTGGTGCCGTCCTCCTTCTGGAGCTGGCGTGCGGGAGCGAAGCCCTCGATGTTGTCCGACAGAGTGATAACGGCACCCTTGTCGGTCAGCTCCTTGACGGTACCCTCGTGAACGCTGTCTACGGCATACTGCTGTTCGAACTCGTTCCAAGGATTGTCCTCGAGCTGCTTGTGGCCGAGGCTGAGGCGACGGTTCTCCTTGTCGATCTCCAACACTACGACCTCGATCTCAGCACCGATCTGAGTGAACTCTGCGGGGTGCTTGATCTTCTTGGTCCAGCTGAGGTCCGAGATGTGGATCAGGCCGTCGATGCCCTCCTCGATCTCGACGAATACGCCGAAGTTGGTGAAGTTGCGGACTTTGGCGGTGTGCTTGCTGCCTACGGGATATCTGCTTTCGATATTCTCCCAAGGATCTGCAGTCAGCTGCTTGATGCCGAGCGACATCTTGCGCTCATCGCGGTCGAGGGTCAGGATTACGGACTCGACTTCGTCGCCGACCTTCATAAACTCCTGAGCCGAACGCAGGTGCTGGCTCCACGACATTTCCGATACGTGGATCAGGCCTTCGACACCCGGAGCGATCTCGACGAATGCGCCGTAGTCAGCCATAACGACAACCTTGCCCTTAACCTTGTCGCCAACCTTGAGATCAGCGTCCAAAGCCTCCCACGGATGCGGGGTGAGCTGCTTCAGACCCAATGCGATACGCTTCTTCTGGTCGTCGAAGTCGAGGATAACGACATTGAGCTTCTGGTCGAGCTGCACGATCTCCTCGGGGTGGTTTACACGGCCCCACGACAGGTCGGTGATATGGATCAGACCGTCTACGCCGCCCAGATCGATGAACACGCCGTAAGAGGTGATGTTCTTGACGACGCCTTCGAGAATCTGGCCTTTCTCCAGCTTGGACATAATCTCCTTCTTCTGCGCTTCCAGCTCGGCCTCGACCAGAGCCTTGTGCGAAACGACCACGTTGCGGAACTCCTGATTGATCTTGACGACCTTGAACTCCATAGTCTTGTCGACATAGAAGTCGTAATCTCTGATGGGTTTGACGTCGATCTGCGAGCCGGGGAGGAATGCCTCGATGCCGAATACGTCGACGATCGTACCGCCCTTGGTGCGGCACTTGATGTAACCCTTGATGATCTCGTCGTTCTCCAGAGCGAGGTTGACGCGATCCCACGACTTGAGCTGGCGGGCCTTCTTGTGCGAAAGCTGCAGCTGACCCTTCTTGTCCTCGGCGCTCTCGACATAGACCTCGACCTTCTCGCCTACGGCCAGCTCAGGGTTGTAGCGGAATTCGCCCACGGGGATGATACCTTCGCTCTTGTAGCCGATATTGACGACGACTTCGCGCTTGTTGATCTCCACTACGGTACCTTCGACAACCTCGCCGACCTGTACCTTCGACAGCGTCTGGTCATATTCGGCTGCAATGTCCTCTTTCGATTTGTCGTACAGAGCCGACTCGTTTTCGAACGCATTCCAGTCGAAATTCTCGTTAGCGACTACATTTTTGTTTTCTTCCATAAAAAAATTGTGATACAATCACTCGTTAAAAAGTTTGACAATAAATTTATCTCACTGAAAGTCAGCTCGATGCGACCTAACATCCGAGCTGACTTTCAAGTTGCGGCAAAGTTACGAACTATTTTCCGGACTTACAAATCTTTACGCGACATTATCCCACACTCGTCCGCAGTCTTGATATCGATCGCGAGGCGGTTGTCGTACCGCAGCGGAGAGCTGGAGCCGAGTTCGGCGCACATAATGTCGGTGACCAACCGGCCGGTCTGCTCGGAGCGGCCGCTGCGGTCGAAGTTGTAGTTGTTGAAGATGTAGTTGCACATAGCCACCTTGTAGGTCTTCTCTTTTTCGATGCCCTTGAATATCACGTCGACGGCATCGCCCTTGGCATCGGTGACAATGGTATAGCTCATTCCCCACGGATTGAGGTCGGGACGGTGCGACTCCTTGGGGTTCTTGGTGTCGTTGAACTTGTTGATAATCAAATCGCGGATCTGCGCGACGGTCATCTCGACCGTGCAGACGGTGCTGCTGAACGGCTCGACGGTATATATGTCGCCCACGCACACCTCACGGCTCGGCAGCGAATCGAGCCGCACGCCGCCGAAGTGATAGATGCCTATCTCGGAGTCTGTGGCCGAGGCAATGGCCGAAGCCATAAAATTGGCCAAGCCCACCTTGTTGAGAAGCGTATCGGTGCTGCCGACGGTACGGCGCAGCTCGGGATCGTTGTAATAGACCTCAACGGCAGCCTTCATATCGGGATCCTCGGCATAGCCGGCCAGCGGCACCAGCCTGTTCAACAGGCGGGTAACGGAGTCGCCCTTCATCTCCACCTCGGTAACGCCTATGTATGTCAGGTTCTTGCCGGTCTGAGTAATGAGGGTATTGCCGTAGAGTTGCCCTTCGGGGATGACGGTATGGGTATGTCCGCCGACGATCAAATCGTACTCGGGAGCCGAGACGGTCAGCACGCGGTCCATATCGTCGCCTATGTGGGTCAGCGCCACGAGCAGGTCGCACTTCTCACCGAGCGACTGGTACTCGGCCGCCGTTTCGAACGGCGAGGGAAACTCTAACCCCGAGAAGTTGACTTCGTTGCCGTCGGGGTGTCCGTTGGCGAAGTTGGTCACCAGCCCGACTATTCCGACCTTGATTCCTCCGCGCTCGACGATCTTGGTCGGGGCGAGGTTCAGCATCTGGGACGAACTTTTCATATTGGCGCAAATGACATCGAAATCGGCCTGCGCGATGCGCTCGGCGAGCAGTTCCTGCCCGTGGTCGAACTCGTGGTTGCCGACAGTTGCGGCGTCGTAGCCGAGTCTGTTCATCAGATCGATCACCGGACGGCACTTCTCGGCGGCGTGGTCGACATAAGCGTTGCCGGTCCAGCGGTCGCCGGCATCCACCAAAATGACCTCGGCGGTATCGCGGCACTCGGCGATAGCCGTAGCCAAACGCGGAAAATTCTGAATGGCAGCGTGAATATCATTGGTCGAAAGGATCACCACGCTGCGGGTTCGGGGGGCCGAGCAGGATACGGCGAGTATCGCGAGCATCGGCAGAATCGAAAGACGGTATATGCGTTTCATCATCGAATTATGGGTAAAACAGCTTTTTTGCTCGTCAAAGTTACGATTTTTTCGCGAGAGGAGAGTGGAATCGGAATTTTTTTTGCAAATTTGTAGCCAGTTAATTATAAACAGTAACGAAAAGAGTATGGCATCGATAATAAAGATAATCTGCGAAAACTCCGCAAGCGAGCTGTCCGTGGAGATGGGCACCTCACTTGCCGACGTGATCGAAATACTTTCGCTCAAGAACGACCACCCGTTTCTTGCAGCCTATGTCAACAATCGCATAAAGGAACTTAACTACAAGGTCTATACCCCCATATCGGTGCGCTTCATAGACATCACCGACTTCGAGGGCACGCGCGTCTACCAGCGTACGCTCTTCTTCATAATGCACAAGGCCGTACACGACCTCTACCCCGATTCGTCGTTCAGCATCAAGCACTCTGTGTCGAAAGGCTTCTACTGCGAGATCGAAGGCCGCGACGACCTCTCCGAGGACGAGATCGACAACATCAAGCGCCGCATGGACGACATCATCAGCCGCGACATCCCTATCGTCCGCGAGCGCGTGCTCTCCTCAGATGCCGAGAAGATCTACGCCAAACTCGGCTTCGGGGACAAGATCGCGCTGCTGCGCACCCGTCCGCGCCTCTACTCCGACATCTACCGTATGGCCGATATGGCCGGCTACTTCTACGGTGCGCTGGCACCCTCGACCGGATACATACACCTGTTCGACATACGGCGCTACTACAACGGCATACACTTGGCCGTGCCGCGCCGCACCGACCCCGACCGGTTGGAGAACATCGTGCCGCAGGACAAGATGTTCGACATCTTCAAGGAGTACAAGGAGTGGGTCAGCGTCATGGGCGTATCGACCATAGGCTCGCTCAACGCCAAGATTCTCGGGGGCGAGAGCAGCGATCTGATAAAGGTGGCCGAGGCGTTCCACGAGAAGAAGCTCGCCGGCATCGCCGACACCATTTACGACGCCAATGTAACCCGCGGCGCGCGCATCGTGCTGATCTCCGGCCCGTCGTCGAGCGGCAAGACCACCTTCGCCAAGCGTTTGGGCATACAGCTGCGCATACTCGGACTGCGGCCCGTGACCATATCCCTCGACGACTACTTCGTCAATCGCGAGCAGACCCCCCGCGACGAGAAGGGCGACTACGACTACGAGGCATTAGAGGCTATCGACATAGCGCTGTTCAATGAGCAGCTGCAGAAGCTCATGGCGGGTCAGAGCGTCACCATACCGCACTACAACTTCATCACCGGCCTGCGCGAGTGGCACGAACAGCCGCTGCAGCTCGACGAGCGTTCAATCCTCGTCGTCGAGGGCATCCACGGACTCAATCCCCGTCTGACGGAGTCGGTCGAGGAGAGCCGCAAGTTCAAGATATACATTTCGGCTTTAACCTCCATATCTATGGACAACCTCTCGCGCATCGCCACCACCGACAACCGTCTGCTGCGGCGCATCACGCGCGACTACAACACCCGCGGAGCGAATGCCGAGGCGACGCTCCGGCGCTGGGCCAGCGTGCGGCGTGGCGAGGACAAACACATATTCCCCTATCAGGAGAATGCCGACGTTATGTTCAACAGTTCGCTGTTCTATGAGCTGTCGGTGCTGCGGCAGTTCGTCGAGCCGATGCTGCGCGAGGTGCCCGACACCGTTCCCGAATACGCCGAGGCCAAGCGGCTGCTGAAGTTCCTTGACAACTTCAGCCCGATGCTCCCCGACGAGATTCCCCCGACATCCATACTTCGGGAGTTCATCGGCGGAAGCAGCTTCAGCTACTGACAACCGACAACCCCTAAACCTCACCCGATATGGCAATAGACCGAGACCACAGACGCAGGCAGCTGCTCGTCAGCTTTCTGAACACGTTTTCAGCCCGCGGGCTGGACAAAACCACGATGCGCGATCTCATCACCGAATCGGGTATCAGCTCGTCGGTCATCTACGAGATGTTCGACGGGCGCGACCAAATGGTCGTCGAAAGTGCGCGCAGCTACTGCGCTTCGCTCACCGAGACGTTCCGCACGATAGCCTTGGATCCCAACCTCTCGCTCGGCGACTACATCGACAGCATGGAGGAGTTCGCCATAAAGCACCTGCCGCAGAACCGGTTCTTTCTGCAGGTGCTTCTGCACCCGAGCTACCGCCCCCGCTGCCGCGACGCAGCGGAAGTTCTACGCAAGCGCCTATACCTGACCGACATCCGGCTGGCAGAAAAGGCTGGCGTCGAGTCCGAGCAGGCGCAGACCATAACCTCGTATATGCTCACGGCGATAATCTCCTTCACCGTACTGGCCGACGAGGGACTGTTCCGCATGCAGGTGGAGCGACTGCGCCGCTACTGGGACCGGTGCGAGCAGGGCGACGTGCGTGGACCCGCATAAAAGGCGCCGGCAGCCGCATCCGACGGCCCGACAGGAGGAAAAATCCTTCACAGCGGCCGATTAAATGGTGCAAACACGGTGCGGAACGAATAATTTGATTATTTTTGTATCGTACTTTTTCGACATAACAACAATTCAATATAATTACAGAGATGTCATTCGATAGATTCGCATCGCGCCACATCGGCTCCGATGCCGCCCAACTCAAACAGATGCTCGACACCATCGGCGTCAGCAGCCGTGAGGAACTTATTTCACAGGTCATTCCGCAGTCGATACGCCTGCGCCGCCCGCTGGCCCTGCCCCGCGAAGGTATGAGCGAATACCAGTTCGCCGCCCTTATACGCTCGATAGCCGACCGCAACCATCCGCTGCGCTCGTTCATCGGTATGGGCTACTACCCTGCCGCCGTGCCGGCCGTCATAGCCCGCAACGTATTCGAGAATCCCTCGTGGTACACCTCCTACACCCCCTATCAGGCTGAAATATCGCAGGGGCGCTTGGAGGCGCTGCTCAACTACCAGACAGCCGTCATTTCGCTGACCGGTATGGAGATCGGCAACTGCTCGCTGCTCGACGAGGCTACGGCCGCCGCCGAAGCGATGCTTATGATGTTCGCACTGCGTTCGCGCGAGGCCGTCAAGCAGGGCCGCAACGTCATCTTCGTCGATGAAAACATATTCCCGCAGACGCTCGACGTGATCCTCACCCGCAGCGAGCCTTTCGGCATCGAGGTGGTATGCGACGACTATGCCGCATACGAGTTCACAGGCAAGGAGTTCGGTGCCATAGTGCAGTATCCTGCCGCCGGAGGCGAGGTCCGCGACTACGAGGAGTTCACCGCCTCGGCACACGCCGCAGGAGCATTAGTAACCGCCGTGAGCGACCTGCTGTCGCTCGTGCTGCTGAAGGCTCCGGCCGAGTGGGGCGCCGACATCGCCGTCGGCGGAACCCAGCGAATGGGCACCCCGATGGGCTTCGGAGGCCCCAGCGCCGGATATATGGCCACCCGCGAGGCTTTCAAGCGCAATATGCCGGGCCGCATCATCGGCGTCAGCGTCGACCGGTTGGGCAACCGCGCGCTGCGAATGGCGCTCCAGATGCGCGAACAGCATATCAAGCGCGAGCGCGCCACCTCGAACATCTGCACCGCATCGGCCCTTATGGCTTCGATGGTAGGCTTCTACGCCGTATATCACGGACCAGAGGGTCTGCGCCGCATCGCACAGCATATCCATACGGCGGCAGCAACCGTGGCCGACGCCCTCGAGGCATTGGGATGCACGCTGCGCAGCCGCTCGTTCTTCGACACCGTCGAGGTCACCGACATCGACGCAGCCGTAGTGCAGTCGATAGCGCTCGAGCGCGGAATCAACTTCTTCTACCCCGCTTCGGGCGGCGTAAGGATGAGCTTCGACGAGGTCACCACCGATGAGGAGATCGCAACGGTGGTCGGCATCTTCGCCGAGGCCAAGGGCCGCAAAGCCCCCAAGAGTATCAAGGCCGCCGGCGAAGCGCACTACCCCGTATCGCTCGCACGCCGCAGCGCCATACTCGAGGAGCCGATATTCAACCGCTACCGCAGCGAGAGCGATATGATGCGCTACATCAAGCGTCTCGAACATCGCGACATCTCGCTGGCCGACAGTATGATCTCGCTCGGCTCCTGCACGATGAAGCTCAACGCCGCAGCCCTTATGATGCCGCTGAGCCTGTCGGGATTCGCCGACGTACATCCCTTCACACCCGCCGATCAGGTCGAGGGCTACCGGATGATGATCGAGGATTTGGAGCACGATCTGGCCGTCATAACCGGATTCGAAGCCTGCACGCTGCAGCCCAACTCCGGCGCGGCAGGTGAGTATACGGGTCTTATGGTGATCCGCGCATACCATCAGAGCCGCGGTCAGGGTTACCGCAACATCGTATTGATCCCCGCTTCGGCACACGGCACCAACCCCGCCTCGGCAGCTATGGCCGGAATGAAGATCGTCACAGTCGCCTGCGACAGCCACGGCAACATCGACGTCGAGGATCTGAAGGCCAAGGCCGAGCAGTACTCCAGCGAGCTGTGCGGCCTTATGGTCACCTACCCCTCCACGCATGGCGTATTCGAGAGCCGCATACGCGAGATTGTCGATGCAGTGCATGATGCAGGCGGTCAGGTATATATGGACGGAGCCAATATGAACGCCCAAGTGGGTCTGACCAACCCGGGATACATCGGCGCCGACATCTGCCACCTGAATCTGCACAAGACCTTCGCGATGCCTCACGGAGGCGGCGGCCCGGGTGTAGGTCCCGTATGCGCAGCGGCGCATCTGGCCAAGTTCCTGCCTTCGCACTCGGTCGTCGAAACCGGCGGCGAGGAGGGCATCACCGCGGTGGCATCGTCGCCGTGGGGCAGTGCTATGCTGCTGCCGATAACCTACGGATATATCAAGATGCTCGGCGAGCAGGGTCTGCGCGAAGTAACCGAAATGGCTATCGTGAATGCCAACTATATGTCGGCCGCCCTCGCCAAGGAGTTCCGCACATACTACACCGGCGAAAACGGCCGCGTGGCACACGAAATGATCCTCGACCTGCACGAGTTCAAGAAGCTCTACGGAGTCGACACGGGCGATATGGCGCGACGGCTTATGGACTACGGATTCCACGCCCCGACGCTCTCGTTCCCCGTACACGACACCTTTATGATCGAGCCGACCGAAAGCGAATCGAAGGCCGAAATGGACCGTTTCATCGAGGCGATGATCTCCATAAAGCGCGAATGCGAGGCTATAGGCGCCAGCGGCGAGCAGGACAACCCGATCGCCAACGCACCCCATACGGCCGCCGAGATAGCCGGCGAATGGAATCACCCCTACTCGCGCGAGCAGGCCGTATTCCCGCTGCCATACGTTCGGGAGAGCAAGTTCTTCCCCTACGTCACCAAGATCGACAACGGCTACGGCGACCGCAATCTGGCTTGCTGCAACAATGATTGACCGTCGTCACACGCCGCGGCTCCGCCCCTCCCCGACCGGCGTCGGGGATATGCGGCCGCCCGAACAATGAACAGAATACGAACTTTAGAAACATATTCAAGTAACTGAAAAACACATTATGCAAGTAGAACAGAACAAATTCGTGTCGGTGGACTACAAACTGACCGTAGACGGCCAGATCGCCGATCAATCGCAACCCGGGCACCCTCTCGAATTCATTTTCGGAACAGGTATGCTGCTGCCCAAATTCGAAGAGGCCATTCTCGGCAAAACCGTCGGCGACAAGGTTTCGTTTACCCTCGAACCCAAAGACGGCTACGGCGAAGTGATCGCCGACGCGATCGTGGATCTGCCCAAAAACATATTTATGATCGACGGCAAGCTGGCCGAGGAGATGCTCTTCGTCGGCAACCAAATCCCGATGAGCGACAATCAGGGCAACCGTATGCTCGGCACCGTGCGCGAAGTCGGCGCCGACACAGTCAAAATGGACTTCAACCACCCTATGGCCGGCAAAACCCTTAACTTCGACGTCGAAGTAGTCGGCGTGCGCGACGTAACCCCCGAGGACCTCGCTCCCAAGGGCGGCTGCAGCTGCGGATGCGACCACGACCACTGCGGTGACGAATGCGGCGACGGCTGCTGCCACTAAACCCGCACCACAATCTTCAAACGGCGGAATCTTGCTTCGGGTTCCGCCGTTGCTTTTTATCGCGGCTGTTACACTTGTACAGCTTTGTCGGGTATATACTTCAAACGATTATCGACGACTTGCGGGCTGAAGCCTGCAGCTCGAGCGGTTCCAAGAGCTGCATTTATTAGTTAGATATATTCGCTGGAAATCTTCGCCGCGGATATTCGCGCCCGCCCTGCCCCCCCCCTTGGGGCGGGCGCGCGTGTTGCCACCGGCAACCCGATTCATTCGTCGCAAAATTGTAATAGATGCAAAGTTGCAGGTCGAAGCCTGCGGAGGGACGCGACGAGCGGGCCTCTGCCGGAGGCTTCGGCCCGCGCGACCCTTTGGGTCGCAACTTTGTCGCAACAGGTTTTGCAGGCACTTATAGCCTCGAAGATGCGAGGCGCAGCCTGCGGAGGGGAGCAAAGCGAGCCTCCGCCGCCCCAAGGCTGCGGCTCGCGCGGCTTCAATAAAGCCGCAACTTGTCGCCGGAAATATTCGCGTCCGCCCTCCGCCCCCTTTAGGGCGGGCGCGCGGGTTGCTCACGCAACCCGATTTTCGCCGCAAACTATCCGCCGCGAAATCTGCGGCTGCATTCCGTCGCGCAGCTGCATCACCCGAGGCGATACCACCTTTGGCTGCTCACGCCTTCTGCGTGCCCCCCAGCAGCCGAAGGTGATTTTAACGACCCGCAAAGCTATAAAAGAAGCCAATTTTGCCACCGAAGGACATTTTTTAACGCCAAAATGCAAAATTACGGTTTTGCACTTTTCCCGCCATTTAAGCTACACGACCGACGCCGGCCGCGGGCGGGCGGTTGCAATCGGGTCGATAACTCGGCGAAAAAGGTTACGAACCGGCAGTCTTATGCCCTGATAGTCAGCCGCACAT
>CAYYUW010000156.1:0-13700 GCA_964474985.1 uncultured Alistipes sp.
CGTCGTCCTCTTGGTGCGCCGTTAAACTGCGGGCTGCACTCTGCGGGCGCAACCCGCGCGCCCGCCCCAAAGGAGGGGTATTTGCGACAGAAGATGCGGACTTTGCCATAATAATCACCTTCGGCTGCTGGGGGGGCACGCTGAAGGCGTGAGCAGCCGAAGGTGGCATCGCCTCGGGCGATGCAGCTACGTGACGAAATTGCGGTTCGAAGAACCGCGTGAGCCGAAGCCTTGGGGCGGCGGAGGCCCGCTTTCGCGGTCCCCGCAGGCTTCAGCCCGCGACGTAACAATCGGAAAAGCAATCCGCAGCTCCAATGTGTGCGTGCTCCCTGCAGCCTCCGGCCCGCGAAACAGCAACAGGAAAGGCAAATTGCAAAGAATATTTGCATTTGCGCTCAGTAGTTCGTATCTTTGTCAATATTACAAGCATATTATAAGCTATGAAAACAGAGTATTTGGGACTTTCGTTGAACTCGCCGGTCATAGTCGGCAGTTCGCCCTACACCGCAGACATAGAGAGCATCGTCCGCTGCGCTGAGGAGGGAGCTGGTGCCGTGGTGCTGAAATCGATTTTCGAGGAGCAGATCATTCACCAGTCCGATGCGATGGCATCGCATTATTCGTCACCCTTCGGCGATACGGATGACTATCTGCAGCGTTATTTGGGTGATGACTATTGCGCCCGCTTCCTGCAGCTGACTGCAGACGCCAAGGCCCGCACCTCGATTCCCGTCATTGCCAGCATCAACTGCATCGATGCGGGTGACAAGTGGATCGAATATGCCGCTCAGATGGCCGAGGCCGGAGCCGATGCGCTGGAGCTGAATATCTTCACGCTGCCGACCGACCGCCGCAAATCCGGCGAGGAGATCGAGAAGGAGTATGCGCAGATCGTCGGCAAGGTGTGCAAAGCCGTCAAGATTCCCGTCTCGGTGAAGCTGACGATGCGTTTCACCAATCTGCTTGCGGTAGCCGACCGGCTGTCGGCCTACGGTGCCGCCGGTGCGGTGCTTTTCAACCGCTTCTTCGAACCCGATATCGACATAGAGCGTATGGCATTTACCGCCGGCTCGCCCTACAGCCGCCGCGAGGAGCTTCGCAATGTGCTCCGCTATACGGCATTGTGCTCGGCTGCCGTGCCTCAGCTGTCGTTAGCCGTTTCGACCGGCGTACACGAGGGCGAGGATGCCGTGAAGGCTCTGCTGTGCGGTGCCGATGCCGTACAGGTATGCAGCGCCATACATACCTCCGGCTATGAGTGCATCGGGCGGATCGGCCGCTTCATCGACCAGTGGGCCGAGCGTCACGGCTTCAGCTCTGTCGGTGAGTTCAAGGGCCGCTTGGACTTCGGCGGCAGCGAGGAGCCTATGCTCCAGCGCGTGCAATATATGAAGTATTTCCCCGACAGCAGGAAATAGCTGTCGCACTGCATAAAAGGCAAGCGCCCGAAACGGACGGCGGCAATACGTCGCAACCGTTTCGGACGCTTTTCATTTCAGTCCTCAGCCTCGGGGGCACCGGCAGTCCTCAGCGCGATCCTGCGCTCGTTGTCGAGGGCGATACGTCGGGCGTGGGCGGCCATATCTGCGCAGCGCATCCGCATAAACCGGCTGGGGAGAATTTCGCTGCCGTTGTCGTAGTGGTTGCCGAGCAGACAGCTCTGCGCTGCCGAAGCGTATGCGCGGGCGGCATCCGCCGCGGAACCTGTCAGCAGGAAAAAGCGTGCCAGCCGCTCCTCCTCCAAGCTCAGCGCGAACGCCGAGGGGTCGTCCTCATAGAGCACGCTTTCGAGACGGGCGATACGCCGCTGATAGTCCTGCACCATCTTCTCGCGCACGTCGTGAGCGAGGATCAACTTTTCGCCGCGGCAGCTTGCCGCAAGACGATACTGTTTCGAAAGGATTTTCGAATCATTCATTTTGCAATCATTTTTTAAGGTTGAACATCTCGTCGGCTCGGCTGCCGTATGTCAAAGAACTCGAAGGACACAATGATCCCTCCTCGGGCTTCGACAGCCTGCCGCGAACGATTCGATTGCAAAATGAATAATTATGGTCGCATAGTCGTAAGGTGCCCTCTGATCCGGCCGAACGATCGGCAAAGGATACAGCGCGGGCGTTAAATCGTTAAAAAAACCGCTACGAAATGCAGCGGCAATATTATCGAGCCGCAACCGAGACTTGAACTCGGGACCTCTTCATTACGAGTGAAACGCTCTACCAACTGAGCTATTGCGGCAACATCTGAAAGGTGTTGAATCCTTTTTGCGGTGCAAATATCCGAAATTTTTTTGGAATTTTGCAACTGTCGGTCCAAATTAAATACGTTTTTATCGAATTTTATTCCTTTTCTTACTATCTTCGCGCAAAAATTAAGCTACGGCGATGATTACTTTTCTGATTTGCTTCGCACTTTTGACGATTTCGTACTTCACCTACGGTAAGTATCTCGAGAAACTGGTCGGTGCAGAAGCGGGTGTGCCCGTACCCTCGCAGACCCGTTACGACGGCGTGGATTATCTGCCGCTGCCCAAGTGGAAGACATTCCTTATCCAACTGCTCAACATAGCCGGACTCGGCCCCATTTTCGGCGCCGTGCTCGGTGCGCTGTACGGTCCGGTGGCATTCGTGTGGATCACGCTCGGAGGCATATTCTTCGGCGGCGTTCACGACTTCATGTCGGGGTGGATATCCCTCGAAAACGACGGGCAGAGCCTGCCCGAGATCATCGGCAAGTATCTCGGCAAAGGCGTCAAACAGGTAATGCGCGGCTTCTCGGTATGCCTTATGGTGCTGGTCGGCGCCGTGTTCCTGCTCGGCCCCGCCGGCCTGCTCGACGCCATGACCCCCGCCATATCGCTCAACGCTTGGATAGCGATCATACTCGCATACTACATCCTCGCCACGCTGCTGCCCGTCGACAAGATCATCGGCCGCATCTACCCGCTCTTCGGTGCTGCGCTGATATTTATGGCCGCCGGACTGCTTTGGGTGCTGCTCTCCGACGGATACCGGATCCCCGAACTCAATACGCTGGCCAACTTCAAGGCCGACGCCGCCGATTTCCCCATCATACCCACCCTGTTCATCACTATCGCCTGCGGCGCCCTGTCGGGATTCCACGCCACGCAGTCGCCCCTTATGGCGCGCTGCCTGACCGACCAGAAGCAGTGCCGCGGCGTATTCTTCGGCGCGATGATCTCCGAGAGCCTTATCGCCCTCGTCTGGGCGGCCATATCCATGGCATTCTTCGGCGGCGTCGAGGCGCTGGGCGAGCAGCTGGCCGCTCACGGCAACAACGCCTCGTGGGCAGTGAAACTTATCGCCGACACCACCCTCGGCCGCATCGGCGGCATACTGGCCGTGTTGGGCGTTATCGCCGCCCCGATCACCAGCGGCGACACCGCATTCCGCAGCGCCCGCCTGATCGTGGCCGACTTCCTGCATTTGGAGCAGAAAAGCCTTGTCAAACGGCTCTACATATCCATACCGCTGTTCTTGGCCGGCTTCGCCATTACGCTGGTCGACTTCGACGTGGTTTGGCGCTACTTCGCTTGGTTCAACCAGACGCTGGCCGTATTCACCCTTTGGGCTGTGACGATGTATTTGGTCGGCCGCCGCAAGAACTGCTTCGTGTCGTTGGTGCCGGCCGTCGTCATGACATTCGTATGCTCGACATACCTGTTCCTCGGCAAGGAGATGTTCCACCTGAACCATACGCTGAGCTATGTGCTGGGCGGCATCATAACCCTTATCGTAATATTCATCTTCATCTACCGTAAAAAAAGAAATGATCAAACCGCAGCTTAAACCCACCGCCGACCAAACCTTCATCATCGCGGCCGACGCGCGGGATAAGGAATGGTATTTCCCCGACATCATCGCCCACTCGCGCCAGCAGGAGCAGGAGGGCGATATCGAAGGAGCCTGCAATACCCGATTCCACGCTTTCCAGCGGCTCGAAATGATAATCCCCGACAGCGGAGAGACCATTTTGGAATGGAGCGACGAAAATTCGCAGGCCGCTTTGGTGCTGATCCACTGCACGGCTATCGACCACTTCCTCATCGGAGACTGGGAGATGTGCGCGGCAATGCTCGAGATGCTGCTCGAACTCGACCCCGAAGATCACCTCGAGGCGACCATACGGCTGGCCTACACCTACATAGCCATGGAGGAGTACGACTCGTTCGACGACATAGCCAATGACATCAGCGACAAGTTCGCCGACAAGGAGATCCTGAACCTGTGGAGCGCTTTCCGGCGCACGGGCGAGCTGCCCGCGGGCGAGGTGCACGACTTCCACAAGCGTTTCCGCCACTATTACAACGAATTCACCGCCGACGAGCACCCCGTAAGCGAGGAGTATATCCGCGACGTGGACAGCGAAAAGCCGCGCCCCGAGACACTCGCGCGCGAGCTGTGGCTCCAGACCGAACACCTGTGGTCGCTCTTTCCCGGGTTTATCGAGGCGCTCAAGGTCGCTGCCGTAGGGTGATTATGGAGCACCGCTTCAACCGCTATGCCGACTATTTCCGCCGCACGATGGGCGGACGGGTGCAGAAGCTGTCGATAAATGCCGGCTTCACCTGCCCCAACCGCGACGGCACCGCAGGCACGGGCGGCTGCACCTTCTGCATCAACGAGGCCTTCACGCCGTCGTACTGCAGCGCCGGCAAGAGCATCACCCGACAGATCGAGGAGGGGATCGAATTTCACAGCCGCCGCTATCGCTCGGCCGACCGCTATTTAGCCTATTTTCAATCGTTTTCGAATACATACGCCCCCGTTGAGCGGCTGCGGGAGATCTACGGCGAGGCGCTGGCTTCGCCTTTGGTGGCGGGTATCGTCATCGGCACGCGCCCCGACTGCATCGACCAGAGGAAGCTCGACCTGCTGGCCGAGATAGCCCGCACGCACTACGTTGCCGTGGAGTACGGCATCGAATCGACCTTCGATAGGACGCTGCGCCGCATTAACCGCTGCCACGACTTCGCCTGCGCCCGACGCGCCGTGGAGATGACTGCCGAGCGCGGGCTGCATACGGGTGCGCACTTCATCCTCGGGCTGCCCGACGAGACCGAGCAGATGTTAGTGGAGCAGACCGACAGGATCAACGCGCTGCCGCTCACCACGGTCAAGTTCCACCAGCTGCAGGTGTTCCGCGGCACGGCGATGGCCGAGGAGTATGACCGCGCGCCCGAGCGGTTTCCGTACTGGAGCGTCGGGGAGTACATCGATCTGTTCATCGAGATACTGCGCCGGCTGCGGCCCGATCTGGTCGTGGAGCGCTTCGCCAGCGAGGCCCCGCCGCGATACCACTACGGCCGCAACTGGGGCCTGCTGCGCAACGAGCAGCTGCTGGCGATGCTCGACCGGCGTATGGAGGAGCTGGACGCCCGTCAGGGCGATCGCTGCCGCAACGGAAAAAATCGGATGTCGGAACATACATCGGAACGGATTTTTTAATAGTTTTGTATCGGAATATGTATCGACTAAATAACAAATAGCCTATGGCCGAATCCATACTCAAAAAGGCACTGCGCACCGTAAAGGAATACGGCATAATGTCCTTCGGAATGTGGCTCTACGCATTCGCGTGGGTCAGCATCATCCTCCCTGCCAAATGCACCGGCGGCGGCGCCGGCGGTATGGCCATGATCCTGTACTATGCCACGGGCGGATACTGCGAATTAGGCACAGGCGTATTCATCGTCAACGCCATATTGATCATAGTGGCTTCGTTCATCGTCGGGTGGAACTTCAGCACCAAGACCATATTCAACATCCTTATGCTGTCGCTGGCTATGCAGGTGATGCAAACCGTGCTCCCGCCCGATCTGATGAACCTCGAGAACGAACGGCTGCTCTCGGCCATACTCGGCGGCGCCCTCTCCGGCATCGGCATCGCGCTGTGCCTGCTGCAGGGCGGAACCTCCGGCGGCACCGACATCATCGCTATCATAATCAACAAATACCGGTCGATAAGCTACGGACGCATACTCTTTATGGTCGACTTCATCATCATCGGCAGCTCGTTCTTCGTGACGGGCGACCTGCAGACCGTAATCTTCGGTTTCGTCGTAACCGCCGTGGTGAGCTACACCGCCGACGCCATATTGGCCGGCAACAAACAGTCGTCGCAGATAATGATTATGTCCAAGCACCACGAAGCGATCGCCAACAGCATCGTGGACGACCTGCACCGCGGCTGCACGGTGATCGACGGCACCGGCTGGTTCACCAAGGAGCCGACCAAGGTCGTATTGGTGCTCTGCCGCAAGACCGAGGCCAACATTATCCTGCGCACGGTAAAAGCGGTGGATCCCAATGCCTTCATCTCGCAGGCCAGCGTGTCGGGCGTCTACGGCAAGGGATTCGAGGAGATAAAACGTTGACGCAGAATGGTGCTCAGCATCAAAAATATGGTCTGCCCGCGCTGCATAGCCGCCGTGCGTGATGCGGCCGAAAGGCTCGGCTACACGGTGGTGGATGTGCGTTTGGGCGAGGTTGAAATCGCACCCGATCCCGATGCGGAGGGGTTGGAGCGGCTGCGCGGCGAATTGGAGGCGCTCGGGTTCGAACTTTTGGACGACAGGCGCGCACAGTTGGTCGAGCGGATCAAGACTGCCGTCATTGAGTTGGTGCACTATGATGACAAGCCGCTGAAAGTCAACCTGTCGGACTGGCTCACGAAGCGCACGGGGACAGACTACGGCTCGTCGAGCCGCCTGTTCTCGGAGATGTGCGGCATAACGATCGAGAAATATTTCATCGCCCAGAAGATCGAGCGGGTAAAGGAGCTGCTGGTCTACGACAGGATGACGCTCGCGCAGATAGCCGATGCGGTCGGATATTCGAGTACGGCGCACCTCAGCCGCCAGTTCAAGAGCGTGACGGGATTGACACCGTCGCACTTCAAGCGTATCGGTGCATCGCGACGCCGGCCGCTCGACGAAATTTGAAACACAGCATACACGATATGGATATAGCACAAAGCCGCCGGCGCGAAAATATCGCCGAATACATCTTGTACCTCTGGCAGTTGGAGGATTTGCTGCGGGCGCTGCAGTTCAGCCCCGAAGCCATTTGGTCGCAGCTGGTGGCCAAGCGCGACGCCACTCCCGAACGTCAGCAGGAGATATTCCTGTGGTATATGGATATCGTCAACCTGCTGCGCGAAGAGGGCAAGGAGCAGAGCGGCCACCTCGACCATACGCTGCACCTGATAGCCGATCTGCAGAATCTCCACCTGCAACTGATGCAGCTGCCCGCGGGCGAGGAGTACCGCCGCCGCTTCATACGTCTCGCGCCCGAGCTGCCGCGGCTGCGGGCACTGCTCGGCAAGGCGCAGACCAGCGACATAGAGCTTTGCTTCAGAGCGCTTTACGCCGCAATGCTCTACCGCATCAAGGGGCAGGAGGGCAGCAAGGCCGTCACCGACACCCTCGAGTTCGTCTCGCCCGCAGTGGCCGAGTTGGCGAAGGTGTTCCGTCAGGTCGAGCGCGGCGAGATTGACCTGTTCAAGGAGGAGTAGCGTTTTTTTCGCAGTCGGGCAATAAATTTGCACTCCGTTCTGTTCTACTGTTAAGCAAACATCACTAATATACTTTTTCGTATGAAAAGACTTATCATCGCAGCCGTCCTGTTGCTGGCTGCAGCAGGCGCAGAAGCGCAGAATGCACGACAGAACGAATATCAAAGTTACGTGGAGGTGAACGGCGTGGCCGAACGTGAGGTCGACCCTAACCGCATATATCTGTCCATAACGATCAACGAGCAGAACTCCAAAGGCAAAATCACCGTCGAGGAGCAGGAGCGCAAGATGTTGGAGGTGCTCCGCGAACTGGGCATCGATGTCAAGACACAGCTGCGCGTCAGCGACATAACCAGCAGCACCGTAAAGCGCACCCGCGCCCTGACGGTCAAGAACTACCAGCTGCTGCTCACCGATACCTCGCTCGTGAGCGAAGTGTATGCGTCGCTGCAGCAGGCCGGAATCACCTCGATAGCAATCGAAAAAGTGTCGCACTCCGATTTGGAGACTCTCCGCGCCGAAGTCCGCAACGAAGCTATGCGCAACGCCCGCACCACAGCCTCGGAATTGGCTCAGGCAATCGGCCAAACTATCGGCAAAGCATTCTATATCAACTATTACAACAACTTCGCACAGCCGACGGTATACCGCATGAAAGCCGCCAACATAATGTTGGCCGAAGGCGCGGCCGCAGACGAGAGCATCAATACTTACCAGCCCGAATTCCGCAAGATCAAACTCTCCGCAACCGTCTCGGCCAAGTTCGTGCTCGAATAAGCCTGCCCTGTGAGGGGCGCTGCATTCAGTCGTGCAGCAGCATCGCCTGCGGCGATGCCACCTTCGGCTGCTCACGCCTTCGGCGTGACCCCCCCCAGCAGCCGAAGGTGAGAAGGTGATTAATATATTGCGAAAGGTGGCGAGCTGCAGACTGCAGAGGTGAGCAGAGCGAGCCTCCGCCGCCCGAAGGCTGCGGCTCGCGCGGCCCGTTGGGCCGCAATTTGTCGCGACGTATCATGCAGACAATTACCGGCATAAATGCTGCGGGTCGAAGACTGCGGGGTCCGCTGGGCGAGGCTGCGGCTCGCGCGACTTCTTGAGAAGTCGCAACTTGTCGCAACTGTTCGCGCCCGCCCTGCCCCCCCCTTGGGGCGGGCGCGCGGGTTGCCTCAGCAACCCGATTAATTTGTCATATACATTTATGCTGCGGAAGTGCAGGTCGAAGCCTGCGGAGGGCTGCGAGTAGCAGGCCTCCGCCGCCGGAGGCTTCGGCCTGCGCGGTTCAAAGAGCCGCATTTTGTCGCAAATACTCGCACCTGCCCTTATGTTACGTGATTGCAGGCTGAAGCCTGCGGGGCCGCACGGCCCCCTAAATCCCGTATCCTGCCTCAAAGTTCGCACCCTGCCTCAAGGCCCACACCCCACTCCAAAGTCCACGCCCCGCCTCAAAGCCGCCTGCTGCAACTGCCCGAATCCAAGGCTGAAAAGCAAAAAAATCGGGATAAAATTTGGAAATCGCAGATTTTTTTTGTATCTTTGACTTTGTTCGGGGCACTATCGCTGCGGCAAAAATCGGGCAATCCTGTTTTTGCCCCGCTTATCCGTATCTTTGAACTTGGTGCGCAGTGAGCGCCATAAAAACAGATGACTATGAAGATCGATTTCACATTCAGTTTCGACCATTACGCTTCGCGGGACGAGGTGCCCGAGGATGAGCGGAGGTTAATCGAACAGGCCGAATCGGCTTGCGACACGGCATACGCACCTTATTCGCAGTTCAAGGTCGGCGCTGCGGCGCTGCTCGAAAGCGGCCGCACGGTCATTGGCAGCAATCAGGAGAGCGAAGTGTTCCCTGCCGGCATCTGTGCCGAGCGCAATCTGCTGTTCAATCATCAGGCCCTGTCGCCCGACGACCGCATCGTAAAGTTGGCGATAGCATCCGTTCCGTCCGAGCGCGAGTGCTACCCGTGCGGCATCTGCCGTCAGGTGCTCGTCGATGTCGAGAAGCGCCAGAGCAAACCCATACGCGTCCTGATGTGCAGCGGCAGCACCGTATCGGCAGTCGACACAGCCAAGCATCTGCTGCCTTTCACGTTCGAACTCTAAGCCGATGTTCGCCATAGAAGACATACTCTACGAGGACAACCACCTGTTGGTGGTGAACAAGCACTGCGGCGACTTGGTGCAGCCCGACCCTTCGGGGGAGAGTGCGCTCGAGGATCAGATCAAGGCATTCATCAAACGGCGCGACCATAAGGCCGGCGAGGTATTCTTGGGGGTCGTCCACCGTATCGACCGGCCGGTCAGCGGTGCGGTGCTCTTTGCCAAGACCAGCAAGGCGCTGGTGCGGCTGAACGATATGATCCGCAAGGGCGAGATCCGCAAAACCTACTGGGCCGTCACCGAGTCGATGCCCGAACCCGAATCGGGCGAACTGACGCACTACATTTTGCGCGACGGCAAGACCAACCGTTCGCGAGCTTACGACACCCCGCGCGGCGAGGCCAAACTCTCGCGGCTGCGTTATCGCGCCTTGGCCGGCAGCACCAATTACCAGCTGCTCGAGGTCGAGCTGCTCACCGGCCGGCATCACCAGATCCGCGCCCAGCTCTCGAAAATCGGCTGCCCGATACGCGGCGACCTCAAGTACGGCGCACACCGTTCCAACCGCGACGGCGGCATCTCGCTACATTCGCGCCGCATCGAATTCATCCACCCCGTACGCCGCGAGCCGCTTGCAGTTACTGCCCCCGTCCCCTGCAACGACAACCTTTGGAGCTTCTTCGAGCAGGAGTGCGGCATAAAGTAGCCACTTCAACATCCATATAGGCACCGGCATCCGCGCCGCTGCCGCCTTGCGGCATCCGACTGCCGCAACAAACCGTCCGGCAACATCATCGGGCATCCGCCCGCATCCATATATGGCCGGCAGCCGCAATGCAATGTTGCGGCACGGCGCATCGCCGCCGGAGCGAATCTTCGCGAATACAACAATCCAAACAAAAAGATATGAGAGAAAGCATCGTTTTTTATCGCAGCTTCCACGAAGCGCTCAAGGAGCTGCCGCCGAGGTACCGCGACGAGTTGTACCCCGCGCTGATCGAGTACGGACTTACGGGCGTGGAACCCGAGGGGCTGAGCCTCGTCGCCCAAAGCGTGTTCATATTGTGCAAGGCCGTGATGGACAGCACTGCCAAGCGGTACGACAATGCTTGCAAGGGAGGAGCGCCCAAGGGTAACAGCAATGCGCGAAAACAACCCGAAACAACCGAAAAACAACCTGCCGCAAAAACAAAACAACTAAAAACAACCGAAAAACAACCTCGGCCCGAAAAAAAACAACCCAATGAAGATGTAAATTATAATGAAGATGATAATGATAATGTAAATGAAAATATCTCTCTGTGTTCTTCGCACGCGAAGAACGCGGCGGCCGATGCCGCCAAAGAGAGAACTTTTATTTCCAATTGTGATTTTATATTAAATTCCGGCGACACCGCCGAATATCGAACCGAAGAACCTTTGGGCAGCATCGACAGTACACCCGTAGAAACAGTACAGAAAAACTCAGGCGCAGGCGCGGAGACGCTGCCGTCGGAACGGTGTCGCGCGAAGGAGGCGACACTGCCGTCAGACACTATCGCCGCGGAAAGCCGGCCGCCGCAGCGTGCGGCAGCAGAGATCCGGCGGCCGCGGAGAAACTGCCGCGGCATCGCAAGAGCGTCGTGCGGTCGGTGCGCGGACAGTTTGGCGGCCGTGCAGAGGCCTGTGCGAAGAAGGGTATGGAGACAAGGGCGTGGAGTATGCCCGCCTGCAATATCTCCGTGGCTGCACAGCCGGCCGGACCGAAAGACGACTGCAGGGATCGTATGGCCGCTCCGACAGCCGGACCGTGCGGGCACAGCGGGGACCGTATGTCGGCGCATAACAAAACAGACCGCCCCGAAGCGGGACAGTCTGCTATGTCGATCGGCGGTTACCTAAGAGCGCATTAAGCGTACTTGAAGGTAGCCTCGTCTGAAACGGTCAGCTTCTTGCGGCCCTTGGCGCGACGTGCAGCCAAAACCTTACGACCGTTAGCGGTAGCCATTCTCTGACGGAAACCGTGCTTGTTGATTCTTTTCCGACGCGAAGGTTGGAAAGTTCTTTTCATCGCCATATCTGTATCTTTTTAACTTTTGTTCGACAAAATAAGCCCTTTGCGGAGTGCAAAGGTATAACAATTTTGTCTTTTCCAAAAATTTTCCCCGAATAATTTACTTTCGGGGCATATAAATAGGCGATTCGACGCCGCCAAGGATTTGAAAAAGTCCGCAGCGGCACTCTGCGATATGTTCGGGAGGGGATCAGGCTTCGCCCATATTGAACCCCATAGTCACCGACTCGTCGGGCGACTGCTGCTGCGTCGGGATCACGATCTTGCCGACGTTGTTCTCGTAGCGGGCGACGTTGTCCTGAAGCGACATCAACAGCCGTTTGGCGTGCTCCGGAGTCAGGATTATGCGGCTGCGGACCTTGGCCTTCTGCATCCCGGGCAGCACGGCGGCAAAGTCGAGCACGAATTCCGAGGTGGAGTGCGATATGATAACCAGATTCGAATAGCAGCCCTGTGCGGCCGCTTCGTCCAGTTCGAGGTCGATGCCAATTTTCTTTGCGTCTGTCATAAGGGTACGACTTTAATCGCTGCAAAAGTATCGATTATTGCAATGCGATCCTCCGGCGATAAATACAACTTATTGCTTATTTATCAACAATCGGGCCGTTATCGGCCGATAACGTCGTCATACCCGACCAGTTCTATGCCGCTGCGTTCGATATACGCCTTTACCTCCGGCGAGGTGAACAGATCGCGCACCGCCTGCCGGTCGGCCGCCACATTGCGGTATCCCGAGTGTCCCGCCGCGCGCATCTCGTCCGTATCGCAGGCGGGGTGCTCGAGGAACAGATATGTATGGCCCTTTTTCATCTTCTTCAGGGCGTCGATGAAGAGCTGCTCGCGCCCCTCTACAGGCAGCGGATAGCCCGTATAGTCGAGCTTGAGCCGCTCGATGCCGTACTTCTTCTCCGCTCCGGAATCCATAAACGGCAGGCCGTACTCCTCGGACAGCCGCTCGGCGAGTGCGGCGATCTCGGGCGACACGACGTGCCACCCCATATGCGCCGTGAGATGCGTAATGCGCGGCACTAATCTGAGCGCCAGCTCTATCTGCGCCCGCAGCTCGCGCTCGATCTCGCTGAGGTCGAGGCTTTCGCGCCGCTCGGTAAGCGACATCGACGGGTAGTCGCCGTGCGGGTATACCATAGGCAGGAAGAAACCGCTTTGGTCGCACAGCGAAGGGCAGTCGGTCAGCGGGCGCCACTTCATCGCGTCCCACTCGCTGGTAAGGACCAAGTGCAGCCCCACGTCCAACCCCTCGTGCTCCCCGAGCAGGCGGACGGCCTCGGGCAGCCAAGGCGTTACGACCATAAGCTCGGCCGAGCGTTCGATGCCGTCGGTATAGCATTCGATGACAGCCACGCCGGCAGCGTGAAAACTGCCGATATCGTCGCCGCGCACGATCAGCCGCTGTGCCGATACCGATGCCGGCAGCACGGCGGCCATAAATAGGAAAGTCAGTATACGGCTCATTTGTAGCAGGTTATTTATGCGGTGTCACAGCGGTTCAGAACTCCGAGGTGAAGTGGAACCGTATGTTCTTGAAGTTCTCCTGAGCCAGCGAGAGCGAATAGCTCGTATCGGCCAAAAAGACGTCGCGGCCGTGCTTGTCCACTGCCATATTGGTATGCTTGCGGCGCTTGAAGTCGGCCAGCTGCGCCTCGTCGTCGCTGTCGATCCAGCAGGCCTTGTAGATCGAGATAGGCTCGTAGCGGCACTTGGCTCCGTACTCGTGCTCCAAGCGGTACTGTATCACCTCGAACTGGAGTGCCCCAACGGTGCCGATGATCTTGCGGCCATTGAAGTTGGAGATGAAGAGCTGGGCCACGCCCTCGTCCATAAGCTGGTCGATGCCTTTAGCCAACTGCTTGAACTTCAGCGGGTCGGCGTTCTCAATATAGCGGAACTGCTCGGGCGAGAAAGATGGTATGCCCGTGAATTTCAGCTTCTCGCCCTCGGTGAAGGTGTCGCCTATGGCGAAGGTGCCCGTGTCGTGCAGGCCCACGATATC
>CAYYUW010000157.1:0-4912 GCA_964474985.1 uncultured Alistipes sp.
CTTAAGGCTATTTGTTGCGAATAAGCGAGCGTATGTTTTCGATAAGCATCGCTACGGCTACCGAGTTGAATCCGCCTTCGGGGATTATGACGTCGGCGTACTTCTTGCTCGGCTCGACGAACTCCTCGTGCATTGGCTTCACGGTGGTAATGTACTGGTCTATCACCGACTGCATCGTTCTTCCGCGGTCGCACACGTCGCGCAGGATGCGCCGTGCCAAGCGCAGGTCGGCATCGGTATCGACATAGACCTTTATGTCCATCATATCGCGCAGCTCCTTGTTTTCGAAGATCAATATGCCGTCGACGATGATCACGCGCGAGGGCTTGACGCTTACGGTCTCGGCCATGCGGTTGTGTTCGACGAACGAATATACGGGGTGCTCTATGGGCACGTTGTTTTTCAGTGCCTTGAGATGATCGACCATCATTTGGGTGTCGAATGCCTGCGGGTGGTCGTAGTTCAGACGGGTTCTTTCTTCGTAGGTCAGCTCGGTGTGGGCCTTGTAGTAGTAATCGTGGCACAGGGTCACCACGTCGTCACTGGCGAAAGCATCGCGCAGACGCTTTACCAACGTACTTTTGCCTGAACCGGTGCCTCCGGCGACACCGATGATCGTAACGTCCATTTTCGTAATAGGTTTTGTCGGGTTATGAAAAAAACTCGGAAGCCCGTCTTTGTGAGGCTCCCGAGTCGTGTTTGTTTATGCGTCGATATTTGCGTAGCGGGCGTTCTTCTCGATGAACTCGCGGCGCGGCGGCACGTCGTCGCCCATGAGCATGGAGAATATGCGGTCGGCTTCGGCGGCATTTTCGATTGTCACCTTGCGCAGTATTCGCGTCTCGGGACACATCGTAGTCTCCCAAAGCTGTTCGGCATTCATCTCGCCGAGACCTTTGTACCGCTGGACGTGAAGGCCCTTGCTGCCTAATTCGGCAGTCTTTGCATCGCGCTCCTCGTCCGACCAGCAGTAGTGCTTCTCGTTGCCCTTCTTGACCATATAGAGGGGTGGGGTAGCGATATATACGTGGCCGTTCTCGATCAGTTCCTTCATCTTGCGGAAGAAGAACGTCAGCATAAGCGTGGCTATGTGGCTGCCGTCCACATCGGCATCAGTCATAATTATGATCTTGTCGTAACGCAACTTTTCGAGGTTGAGAGCCTTGTTGTCCTCCTCGGTGCCGATAGAGACGCCGAGGGCTATGAACATATTCTTGATCTCCTCGTTCTCCCACATCTTGTGCTCCTGCGCCTTCTCGATATTGAGAATCTTGCCTCGCAGCGGCATAATAGCTTGGAAAACGCGGTCGCGGCCCTGCTTGGCCGTTCCGCCTGCAGAGTCTCCCTCGACGAAGAATATCTCGGCGATCGAGCGGTCGCGGCTCGAGCAGTCGGCCAGTTTGCCCGGCAGGCCCGAACCCGACAGCGGCGTCTTGCGCTGCACCAATTCGCGTGCGTGACGTGCTGCGTGACGCGCCGTGGCGGCCAGAATGACCTTCTGAACGATGGCGCGCGCATCCCTCGGATTCTCCTCGAGATAGTGCGTCAGCGCCTGAGCCACCGCGGCATCGACCGATGCGGCCACCTCGCTGTTGCCCAACTTGGTCTTGGTCTGTCCCTCGAACTGGGGTTCGGCAACCTTGACCGAGACCACTGCGGTAAGTCCCTCGCGGAAGTCGTCGCCTTTGATGTCGAACTTCAGTTTGGCGAGCATACCCGAGTCATCGGCGTATTTCTTCAGCGTGCGGGTCAGGGCACGGCGGAAGCCGGTGAGGTGTGTGCCGCCCTCTATTGTGTTGATATTGTTTACGTAGGAATGTACATTCTCGGAGAACGAGTCGTTGTACTGCATTGCAACCTCCACGGGCACGCCGTCGCGCTCGGTGTCGATATAGATGATCGACTCGATGAGCGGCTCGCCGCGCGTAGCGTCGAGATACTTGACGAACTCCTTCAGGCCGTCGGTCGAGTAGAACGTTTCATTGAGGTAGTTTCCGTCCGCATCCTGCTGGCGCCGGTCCGTGAGGGTCAACTTAATGCCCTTGTTCAGATAGGCCAGCTCGCGAAGACGCGCGGCCAGAATGTCGTACTTGTATTCGACGGTGTTGAAAATCGTGTCGTCGGGCTTGAAGGTGATGATCGTACCTGTGGTGTTGGTTTCGCCGACGATCTCCATTTGCGACGTGGGAGCGCCCTTGCTGTATGTCTGACGGTAGATCTTGCCGTTGCGGTGGATCTCAGCGATAAGCTCGACCGAGAGGGCGTTGACGCAGGATACGCCGACGCCGTGCAGACCGCCAGAGACCTTGTAGCTGTTCTTGTTGAACTTGCCGCCGGCATGCAGCACCGTCAGCACCACCTCGAGGGCCGATTTGCCCTCCTTTTCGTGCATATCGGTCGGAATGCCTCGGCCGTTGTCCTCGACGGTAATCGAGTCGTTTTCGTTTATGGTGACTTCTATGTCGGTGCAGTAGCCCGCAAGAGCCTCGTCGATCGAGTTGTCTACGACCTCGTACACCAAATGATGCAGACCCTTTTCGCCTACATCGCCGATATACATGGCAGGTCTCTTGCGCACTGCCTCGAGTCCTTCCAGCACTTGAATGCTGGAGGCGGAATATTCCTCTTCAGCTTGTTTTACGTTTTCCAAATCGTTATTCATCGTTGATAAAATAATTCCTGCAAATTTACTGTTTTTTTCGGTTCCGAGCAACTTTGCGAAGCCAAAAATAGCCCGCTGAAATTACTGCGCGCCGTTAATGTCCACCTCCTTGACGTGGCCGGCCGAGAAGAGCAGCGCACGCGACGGATAATCCTCGAGGATGTTGGTATTGTGGGTCGACATCACCACCGAGCACCCGCCCTCGACGATCCTGTGGAACACCTGCATAATGCCCTCGGCGGAGACCGGATCGAGGTTGCCTGTAGGTTCGTCGGCCAAGACTACCTCGGGATCGTTGAGCAGGGCGCGGGCTATCACCAAACGCTGTTGCTCGCCGCCCGAAAGTTCGAAGGGCATCTTGTGCAGCTTGTTCTCGAGACCCACCAAATTGAGCACCTCATCCGCACGGCGGCGTATGGCTGTCTCGTCCTTCCAGCCGGTGGCCTTCATGACGAAATACAGGTTCATAAAGACGTTGCGATCGTCCAAAAGCTGGTAATCCTGAAACACGATGCCGATCTTGCGGCGCAGCATCGGAATATCGCGCCGGCGCAGCTTGCGCAGGTCGAAGCCGGCGATCCGTCCTTCGCCTACGTGCAGCGACAGCTCGGCGTACAGCGTCTTGAGCAGGGTCGACTTGCCGCTGCCAACACGGCCGATGAGGTAGAGAAGTTCGCCGCGGCCGACCTCGAGATTCACGTCCGAGAGAACCAGCTCGCCGGCGCGGACGCTTTTTTCGTCGGCATTGCGACCGAACCGACGGTCGGTTTGGTAGATCGAGACGCCCCGCAGGGATATTACGCTGTTCTGATCCATTGTCGTCAATCGTTTAAATAGCAAACAAAGGTAGTGAATTTGCAGCTGAAATGCAATTTTTATCGGAAAAAGCATTATCTTTGCTCCGTTTTACGACAGCAGCGTCCTTTTTCGACGGTTCGGCTTTCGAAAGGGGGTGACCGGTTTTGACAGCAGGTAGAGTCTGATTGTAAGCACGTCGAGCATTGTGTGGTGGCTCGTAAATATCAACACTCGAAAATCAACTGGCAATAACAGCTATGCACTCGCTGCCTAATTTTCAAGGAAAATTGGCTTAATCATCGACCTCAAGGCAGGCCGACGACGAGTATCCCGAACAGAGGTTCCGCTCCTTAATCACTGTTCTTATGGGGTATCATTCATTTGGAGATAGCCTCGCGGATCGTTCCGGCCACGCGGCGAAACTTAAGGAACTGGGGTCTGCGATAGGTCGTCGCCTGCCGGTCGCAGTCAGGAGGATCAAACGGCGACTAAACGTGTAGAAAGCCTTCGGGTTCCTTGTTTGGACGCGGGTTCGACTCCCGCCACCTCCACTGCTTTATATGCTCCGGTTTGTTCGGAGCATTTTTTTGTTGTTGTATTTGGCGCAAGTCTCACCCGCGGGTTACCTCCGTCGCGGATTCCCGCACCGCCCTGCGGGCGACAGCGGCGCTCCGTCGGTGAACTCGGCGCTCTTTCGATCGCCTCGTTTCGACTCCCGCCACCTCCACTGCTTTATATGCTCCGGTTTGTTCGGAGCATTTTTTGTTGCATTATTTTGTATTGACGATTTTAGGCGCAAGAATGCGGGACGAAGCCTGCGGGGACCGCGAATAGCGGGCCTCCGCCGGCGGAGGCTTCGGCCCGCGCGGCTTCAAAGAAGCCACAGTTTGCCGCTGCAAATATACGCACTCCGAATTGCGACAATTACTGTAAAAAGTTGCGAGTATTCGCGCCCGCCCCGCCCCCCCCCTTGGGGCGGGCGCGCGGGTTGCCACGGCAACCCGATTTATTTTCGCCAGTATTCGCTGCAAAACAATGCGTTGCAAATATTGTGTCAATTATTGTTGCAAAGGTGCGGGCCTCCGCTGACGGAAGCCCGCGCGATATCGGAGAAACCGCAATTTGTCCCGACAGATTGCGCAATGCATCGCGTATCGCAAAAGAAGCGCTCCGACACTTTTATCAGTATCGGAGCGTGGTATATCGGAAAGAGTAAAACGCACTGTGGAAAGCTAAGGACGGAAAGCAGGAGCGTATTTCCCAAACTCGCGAAAACAAGAACACGCGACCCTGCTAACCGGCTTGGAATGTCCGCACTCTCCCCGAAGCGGTATTATTTTCTGTTTTCGATGCCGTATCCTTTGCGGCGGTCTTCGCGTTTGAGCAGAATTGCGAAGATTATGGCCATAAACGACAGGCAGGAGAAAATAATCATCGGGGTTGTGTAGTCGT
>CAYYUW010000158.1:0-7876 GCA_964474985.1 uncultured Alistipes sp.
TTCAGGAGAAGTTCCTCCGGTCGACGCTGCGAATCCTTTTTCGACCGCAACATACAACACCACGCATTTAGGTGCTTCGTATTTCATCGCGACTGTTTGTGTTATTGACAAGACTGTTCAGATTATCGGAAGACAAAAATAGAAATAAAAAACGAAATGCGGAAGAATGCAGAGCAGGATTTTGACGGGAATAACAGTGTTTTTAAATGCAGGGATGCAAAATCGGGTGCAGCCGTCAGTCAGTGCGGGAGAATGAACTGCAATTTGTTGCGGCAAATTACACAGGCAATTATTGATGCAAAGGGCGGGCCTCCGCCGCCCCAAGGCTTCGGCCCGCGCGGTTCTAAAGAACCGCAATTAGGCGCTGGTAATATTCGCGCCCGCCCTCCGCCATTATGCCTTGCCTTGCGCGGCAACGGCTTCCATAGCTCGGCGTATCTTCTCCCCGTCGCCGAGGAAATAGTCGCGCACCACCGCCAGATCGTCGTCGAACTCGAAGACATACGGCACGGCCGTAGGGAGGTTCAGATCGGCGATATCCTCGTCGGAGATATTCTTCAGATGCTTGACTATGGCGCGCAGGCTGTTGCCATGGGCAACGACCAAAATCTGCTCCGAGTGCAGCAGCGAGGCAGTGATCTCGCACGACCAGTAGGGGATCGTACGTGCCGACGTATCGCGGAGCGACTCGGTGACAGGCAGTTCGGCACGCGGCACACCCTCGTAACGCACGTCGAAACGCGGATTGCGCCCATCGTCCGCCGGCAGCGGATCGGGAGCCGTGTCGTAGCTGCGCCGCCACTGCCGCACACGCTCCTCGCCGTAGCGCTCGGCGGTCTGCGACTTGTTAAGGCCCTGAAGCACGCCGTAGTGCTTCTCGTTCAGGCGCCAGCTTTTCTTCACCTCGATCCAGTCCAGCTGCATCGCCCGCAGGACCGCATTGAGCGTATGCACCGCCCGACGCAAATAGGATGTGTACGCAATACGGAAATCGAACCCCGCCTCACGCATTAGTTCGCCAGCACGGCAGGCTTCGGCCTCGCCCTCGGGCGTCAGATCGACATCGGTCCAGCCCGTGAATCTGTTTTCGAGATTCCACTCGCTTTGGCCGTGCCTTAACAATACGATTCTTTTCATGGTATTTGCTTTTTTCAACGCAAATACCGATGCAAATATCGTTCATTTATGCACCCCTCCATTCGGTCAGAGCGGGATTACTGGCTTATCTCTACGAGCTGATTGCGGTATGCGGCAAGGATACGCGACTTGGAGATGAACCCGAGATAGCGGTTCCGCTTGTCCACTACGGGCAGCATCCACGTCTTGTTGTCCTCGAATTTCTCCAGCACGCTCATCATCTGTTCGGCCGGCAGGATGCGGTCGGGCGGCTGGATCATATAGTGCGTTATGGGCGTCGTGTATTTGGTGCGGTCGAACATATCGGCACGCAGATCGTCGAGCTGCACAACGCCCAGCAGAAAGTCGTCGTCATCGACCACCGGAAAGATATTGCGGTGCGCCTTGGATATGATCTTCACCAAATCGCCCAAGGTGAACGACTCGTCGATCTTCAGGAAGTCGGTCTCCATAAGGCGGTCGATGCGCAGGAACACTAATACCGACTGGTCCTTGTCGTGGGTCAGCAGCTCGCCGCGCTCGCGCAGCTGTTTGGTGTATATCGAGTCGGGATTGAGGTAATAGTCGACGGCAAACGATATGCTCGCCACGATCATCAGCGGAATGAACAGTTCGTAGCCGTTGGACAGCTCGGCGATAAGGAATATCGACGTCAGCGGTGCGTTCATCACGCCGGCCATCACACCGGCCATACCCACCAGCGTGAAGGATACGGTCGACAGATGCACATCGAAACCGGCCGCACGAAATATAGCATTGAATATCAAAGCTGTCAGCGCTCCTGTAAACGCTCCGACGAATAGCGACGGAGCGAATGTTCCGCCCACGCCGCCGGCGGAGTTGGTCGCCGACATAGCCACCACCTTGAACAGCATAGTGGCAATGACGAATACGATCACCACCCACTCGATGCCGCTGAAGCGGAAAAAGAGCGAGTTGTTGAATATCTGTGCTGTCTGGCCGCGCATCAGTGCGGTAATGGACTCGTAGCCTTCGCCATATAGCGGCGGGAAGACGAAGATCAGGACACCGATCAGGATGCCGCCGACGGCCCACTTGACATACTGCGACTCGAACCGCCGGAAGAATCGCCCCACAGCGGTATTCACCGTAGTAAAGTAGTATGACATAAGACCGCACATAGCCCCAAGCACGATATACATCGGTATGTGGCGCAGCTCGAAGCCGTCGGCCGCTGTCAGCGTCACCGGCAGAATGGGATCGAAGCCGCGGAGCACCAGCGCCAGCGTCGTAGCCACTATCGAGGCTATCAGCACCGGCGTTACGGAGCCGATAGTAAGATCGAGCATCAATATTTCGAGCACGAACACCACGCCGGTTATCGGGGCCTTGAATATGGCTGCCAGTGCAGCACCGGCGCCGCAGCATAGCAGCAGCGTGGTATGCTTGTAGTTGAGACGTGCCAGCTTGCCGATATTGGAGCCTATGGCCGCGCCGGTCAGCACGATAGGAGCCTCGGGACCCACCGAGCCGCCGAATCCTATGGTTGTGGCGCCACCCACTACCGACGTCCAGCAGTTGTGGCTGCGTATGCGCGAATTGCCGCGCGACATCGCATAAAGCACCCTCGTAACGCCCTCGGAGATATTGTCCTTGACAATGTGCTTTACGAACAGCGTGGCCAAAATAATGCCGACCACGGGGTATATCAGATAGAGAAACTGTGCCCGCTCGACGGGAAACCAGTTGACCAAACCGGTGCGGATCCAGTACAGCAGTATCTCGAAGATGTAGGTGCCGAATCCTGCCAGCAGCCCCACTAAAGCCGCCAGCACCATCATAACCTGCCTGTCCGAGAGACGATGCGTCGCCCAGAGAAAATACCGGTACACCCGTTCGTAGCGTTGTCGCGCCATCGCTGTGTATTGTGTTACAGTTTGTAGATGCCCATAATCCGGCGCACCTCGGCTATCGTCGCCGCAGCATTGGCACGCGCCTTTTCGGCTCCGGCTGCAGCCACACGGCTCAGATACTGCTCGTCGGCCTTGATCTCGCGGATGCGCTCGCGAATTGGCGCCACCGTGCGGATGATATCCTCGGCCAGCTGCTTCTTCAGATCGCCGTAGCGGATCGAGCAGTCGGCGTAACGCTCCTTGAAGAACTCGAGCGTCGAAGGCTCCGACACAGCTTTCATTATGGTGAAAATGTTGTTCACAGGCTCCGATACGGGCGAGTTAGGCTCCGTCGGGCCACCGTCGGTAACGGCCTTCATCACCTTCTTGCGTATTGCCGCATCCTCGTCGGTGAGGTAGATGCAGTTGCCCTCGCTTTTGCCCATCTTGCCGCTGCCGTCCAATCCCGGGATCTTGACAAGCTCCTCGCCGAAGTTGTACGGCTGGCTTTCGGGGAAAAACTCTACGCCGTAGATTGAGTTAAAGCGGCGGGCATAGAGACGCGTCAGCTCGAGGTGCTGCTCCTGATCCTTGCCCACGGGAACGCGCGTGGCGCGATGCAGCAAAATATCCGACGCCATCAGCACCGGATAGCACAGCAGGCCTGCATTGACATTGTTCGGGTTCTTGCGCACCTTGTCCTTGAACGACGCGGTACGCTCCAGCTCGCCCACATAGGCGTGCATCGCCAGCAGCTGCGACAGCTCGGTCACTTCGGGCACATCGCTCTGAACATATATCGTAGCCACCTCGGGATCCAAGCCGGCTGCCAGATATTCGGCCAGAATGTCGCGCACGTTGCCGTGCAGGGCCGTCGGGTCGGGATGCGTGGTAAGCGCGTGATAGTCAGCAATGAAGAAGAAGCAGCGATCGGTATGCTGCATCTTTATGAAGTTGCGCAAGGCGCCGAAATAATTGCCCAGATGCAATTGTCCGGTCGGACGGATTCCGCTCAAAACTGTTTCCATTTTCTCCTCTTTTCTTTTATTATAGTCTATTTTGGCGCAAAATTACATTAATTCTTGGAAAAAGAGTACTTTTGCGTAAATTATAATCAACGCACCCCGTTTATGAAAACATATTTGCGTCTTTTGGGATTCGCCAGACCGATCGGAAAATATGCCGTGCCGTACTTTCTTTTTTCGGTATTCTATGCAGCTTTCAATACTTTCAACTTCGTGATGATAATCCCGATTGTCAGCGCCCTGTTCGACGTGGACGGTGTGAACCGCATCGCTGCAGTGGTCACCCTGCCGGAGTTCTCGTTCTCGATGGACTACTTCTACGCCGTGGTGGGACACATATTATATAAGATTCACGGCAGCGACTTCTCGGCCGTGGACGTGCTGATCGTGCTGGCCGTAATAATCTCCGTGTCGGCATTCCTGAGCAACCTGTTCCGCTATCTTGCGCAATGGACCATGGAAAAAATGCGCATCCGAACCCTCCAGCGCATCCGCGATCGCGTATTCGACAACGTCATGGGACTTAACGTCGGATACTTCAGCAACGAGCGCAAGGGCGACATCATCTCCAAGATCACCTCGGACGTGATGGTCGTGCAGTTCTGCATCACCAACACCCTGCAGGTGGCTTTCCGCGATCCGCTGCTGATAATCGGCTATGTCTTCGGTATGTTGCAGATTTCGTGGAAGCTGAGCGTCTTTTCGATCATCTACCTGCCTATCGTGGCGTTCATCATCGGCACGATAGTCAAACGGCTGCGCCACCCCGCCCGCCGCGGTCAGGAGCAGATGGGCGATATGGTGAGCATCCTCGACGAATCGCTCTCCGGAATAAAGATCGTGCGCAGCTATAACGCTGTCGACTATATGCGCGACAAGTTCAAGAACGTCAACGCCCGCTTCTCTGGCATAATGCTCTCTATGGCGCGCCGTCAGCAAATGGCCTCGCCGATGAGCGAATTTCTCGGCATTCTCGCTGCAGCGGGTTTGTTGATCGGCGGCGGTATGCTGGTTATGAACGGCCACCTGACCGGAGCCGGCTTCATCGCCTACTTGGCGATCTTCTCGCAGATCACCCGCCCCGTGCGTTCGTTTATGGACGCCTTTGCCAATATAAACCAAGGCATTGCAGCCGGCGACCGCGTATTCGGGCTGCTCGACACCCGCAGTCAGATCGAAGAACGTCCCGATGCCGTTGCGCTCGAGCTGTTCCGCGACAAGATCGAATTTCGCAACGTACACTTCAGCTACGAGTCTGACCGCGAAGTTATCGGCGGCATCGACTTCACGATTCGCAAGGGCGAGACCATAGCCCTCGTAGGACCTTCGGGCGGCGGCAAGTCGACCACAGCTGACCTCATACCCCGTTTCTACGATGTCACCGCCGGCGAAATTTTTATCGACGGCCGCAACATCAAGGATTACACGCTCGACAGCCTCAATGCCAACATAGGCGTCGTGGCGCAGGAGACCGTGCTGTTCAACGATACGATCGCCAACAACATCCGCCTCGGCCGGCCCGACGCCACCGATGCCGAGATCGAGACCGCCGCACGCATCGCCAACGCGCACGAGTTCATCATGCAGACGTCGAACGGCTATGCCACCAACATCGGCGATCGCGGAATGAAACTTTCGGGCGGCCAGCGCCAGCGTCTGAGCATCGCCCGCGCCATATTGAAGAATCCGCCCATTCTTATCCTCGACGAGGCCACCTCAGCACTCGACACCGAGAGCGAAAAACTCGTGCAGGATGCCCTGAACAGCTTGCAGCAAGGCCGCACATCGATCATTATCGCACACCGTCTCAGTACCATACACAATGCCGACCGTATTCTTGTGATCGACCGCGGACACATTGCCGAGCAGGGTACGCACAGCGAACTTATGGCTTTGGACGGCATCTACGCAAAGTTGATCGCGATGCAGCAGCTGTCGTGAAAAATGGGTGAAATGATATTTTTTAGAATTTTTTCGCAAAAAAATTTGCAGATACAAAAATTTGCCTTACCTTTGCACCGCAATTGAGAGTTAAAGTTGCTCTCACGAACAACGAATAAGTCTCGATTGCATACCAAGGAAGCTTAGCTCAGCTGGTTCAGAGCGTCTGCCTTACAAGCAGAGGGTCGGGGGTTCGAATCCCTCAGCTTCCACAAAGAAGAGGTTGCGAAATTTCGCAACCTCTTTTCGTTTTACTGCCTTCTGAAAATACAATCGGGACGAGCCTGCCGTTAGGTGCGCCCGATTTTTTGCATTTAAGAGTTAAGGATCAAAGACATACGCATCTGACTGGCAGGCCGAATGTTTTGCTGCGGTTGTTGATCGTCTCCGCTTCGATTATCTTGTCTTCGAATTTGTAGAATAGCTGAAACGCGGTGCCATAGAACGCAGACCGTCCGGCGGCGCTTGTCCAGTAGTATCCGTAGTTGCCGGTATGATTGTGGTCGCCCGACGATGTGAGGTAACCCGTTAACGGGAGCCTCAGGGATCCGCTGACAGCACAATCCGTATCGGCATCGTAGGTAGGGTACAGGGCAGTGTAGAATGCCTTTGGGGCAACGTGCCACCCCGCAGGACACGGGTCGTAGAGACTCTTGACATTTGCAGTTCCCCACAGATTATCGGCAGCGACACGGCTCCAGTCAGTGAAGAATATTTTGGGCGATGAGAATGCCTCGGCAAACTTGCCGCACTCTCCCGTTGCAGGCTGCAGATAGAATGGATCCTTGCGCCCCCACTGGTAGAAAAGTCCCTCCTCGACGGCGGATGCGGCGCCAAGATTGCGATCCGCGGCAACCTGTCCGTTGGGCATCGTCACAGCCGTCAGGGCATCTGCCGCCCAAATATGCCAGCTCCAAAGGATTTTTCCTTCTGCATCGCATGCGGCGATAACTCCGTTGCCCCGCTGGCCTGAGAGCGAGAACGACACCCCTCCGTCAGCATCGAGTACTACATTGTCGATAAGGGCGTCGGGCTGCTGCCACGATACCTCGGCAGAGACAGGTGCAATAGAGGCCGATGTGTGCGGTGTGCCGGTGATGATGCCCTCAGGCCCGTTGCCGATGACGGTGGCATCGAAACGGTATCGGCCCGCCTCACTTGCAATATAACAGTTGGCCGTGCCGCCGAAGCTCAGATCGCGCTGCTCGGAGGCGAATGTCAGTGCGGGCAGCGAGTATATCTTGCTGCGCTGCAACACGCGGCCGCTGCTGCGCCCTACGGTGCGAAACATCGACCGGCCGTCGGCAGTGACAAAGCGCACGGAGTAGCCTGTGGCGTACTCGAACGCCGGAACGACAATGTAAAATGTCTTAGGCTCGGATGTAAGTAGGGTATTGTGACAGTCGAGTACGATGCGTCGGGCAGCATCGTCGTCGAACGTTATTGTGCCGCCGGCCATATCTACCGTGAAGCCGCCTGCAACACGCTCGCCATTGGACCCTGCAAATATGATTTGCGAAAGCTGCTCGCCACTGCCGGTGACGGAGAGCTTGAGTATGGAAAACAGATTTTCGAAAAAGAATGACATAGCGCCGACGGCAGTGTTGTCGCACTTGGCAACCATAAATCCGCACTCCGCGGCATTTATCGCACCGTCGCGATCGGATTGGAGTGCCGGCAGAGTGAAGTGCAGCTTGCCGTCAGCCGCAACGCTCGCACTGTTGGGATAGAATGCGTAGTATGTATCTTTGTCGGGAGATGCAGTAGTTACGCTGCCCTCGAAAACAGCCTTGCGAGTGCCGGCACCTTCCAACAGACTCAGCGTGGAGATCGATCCGCCGGAAAGTGCTGCGACACCAATCCGGTCACCTTCGGCCCACAGCACTTCGGCACGCCGCGAGGCGGCATCGTCGGCAATAG
>CAYYUW010000159.1:0-6717 GCA_964474985.1 uncultured Alistipes sp.
CGCAGCGCTGCGCGTACGCAGTGTTTCACGTCGCTTACTTCGGCGGCCGAAGTGATTATAACGGTGCCCGGGGCATATACGGCCTTGCCGTCGCGGTACTTTTGGGTCATCGACAGCGAGTCCTTGCCGGTGGGAATGTTGATTCCGAGTGCTATGGCCATATCGCTGGCCGCCTCGACGGCCTCGTACAGACGGGCATCCTCGCCCTCGTTTCTGCATGGCCACATCCAGTTGGCGCTGAGCGATACGCCCTTCAGGCCGTAGGTAAGCGGAGCCAGCGCTATGTTTGTCAGCGCCTCGCCGATAGCTAACCGCGAGCCGGCCTTGGGGTCGACTAACGCAGCCACCGGAGCGTGACCGAGAGCCGTCGCTATGCCGGCCCCGCCCTGATAGTCGAGCGCCACGGCCGCGTAGTCGTTCAAGGGCACCTGTATCTCGCCGGCGGTCTGCTGTACGGCGATGCGGCCGGTGATCGAGCGGTCGACCTTGTTGGTGAGCCAGTCTTTGCAGGCTACGCCCTCGATCTGCAGAACCTGCTCTATGTAGCGGATGATGTTGGTCGAGGAGTAGGCGACGGGTGCGAAGCGGAAGTCGATCCTGCGGTCGCGCATCACGGTGCGTGGAGCCTTGCCGAACATATATTCCAACTGCCAGTCGATCGGCTTGTCTCCCGTGCGGTTGTCGGTGAAGGTGAATTGCATGTCACCTGTAGTCTCGCCGATGGTGTACATCGGTGCGCGCTCGCGGTCGGCGATGCGCTTGAGGTGCTCTATGTAGCGGGCGTCGATAACCAGCCCCATACGCTCCTGCGACTCGTTTCCGATAATTTCGCGGTATGACAGGGTCGGGTCGCCGACGGGCAGCCGGTCGATGTCGATACGTCCGCCGGTAGCCTCTACCAACTCGCTGAGGCAGTTGAGATGTCCTCCGGCGCCGTGGTCGTGGATCGACACGATCGGGTTCTCGTCCTCCTCGCTCACGGCGCGGATAGCGTTGTAGGCGCGTTTCTGCATCTCTGGATTCGAACGCTGTATGGCATTCAACTCTATGTCGCTCTGGTATTCGCCCGTAGCTACGCTCGACACGGCGCCGCCGCCCATACCGATTCGGTAGTTGTCGCCGCCGAGCAGCACCACCTTGTCGCCGGCTTTCGGATCATCCTTCATACTGTCCGCCTTGCGGCCGTATCCGACGCCGCCGGCCTGCATTATTACCTTGTCGTAGCCGTATTCTCGGCCGTCTTCACCGTGCTCGAATGTGAGCAGCGAGCCGCAAATCAGCGGTTGGCCGAACTTGTTGCCGAAGTCGGAGGCACCGTTGGAGGCCTTGATCAATATGTCGGCCGGAGTCTGGTAGAGCCACTTGCGCGGCGGCATCTGCTTTTCCCACGTGTGCGTGTCGTCCAAACGCGGATATGCGGTCATATATACGGCCGTTCCGGCTACGGGGAAAGCGCCCTTGCCGCCGGCTATTCGGTCGCGGATCTCGCCGCCGGTGCCAGTTGCGGCGCCGTTGAAAGGCTCGACAGTGGTGGGAAAGTTGTGTGTCTCGGCCTTTACCGAGATTACGCTTTCGAAATCCTTGACGGTGAAGTAGTCGGGCCGGTCGTGACGCTCGGGGGCGAACTGCTCGACGGTGGGACCCTGCAGGAATGCGCAGTTGTCCTTGTATGCCGAGGTCACGCGGTTGGGATTGGTCTCGGTGGTTTTCCGGATCAGCCGGAACAGTGAGAAAGGCATCTCTTTGCCGTCGATGACGAAGCTGCCGTTGAAGATCTTGTGGCGGCAGTGCTCCGAATTGACCTGCGAGAATCCGAACACCTCGCTGTCGGTCAGCGGGCGGCCCATCTTTTCGCTGACGCTCTTGAGGTATGCTATTTCATCCTCGCTGAGCGCCAGACCTTCGGCGCGGTTGTAGCTCTCGATATCCTCGATGTGCACTATCGGGTCGGGCTTCTTGTCGACAGCGAATACCAATTGATCGATGCCGTCGTAGCGGCGGTTGAGCATCGGGTCGAACGGCGTATTTTCGCCGTCACGGAAGAATTCTTCGATGCGGCGGATGCCTTCGAGACCCATATTCTGTGTGATCTCGACTGCATTGGTGCTCCACGGAGTGATCATCTCGCGCCGCGGACCGACGAAGCGGCCGTCGATACGGTCGGCTTCGACGCGCTTGGCGCCCGAGAACAGCCATTCGAGTTTTGCGACGGCTTCGCGATTAGGCTCGACGGTCGAATCCACGGCGTAAACCTTGTCGTCTTTAGCAAAAAACAGAACCATAAACTTTATATTTTTAATTCATTTTCATTTCCAAACAGCGGGACAGGTGGTCGATAATGTAGTAGTCGCTGCGGTTTTCGCAGTCGATCGAAATGGAGGCGCGGAGGTAGTATACCTCGCGCTCGGCAAGCGTTCGGGTGACGAATGCGGCGACCTCATCGTCGCTCATACCGGTCAGCAGCGGCCGTTTTTCCTTGTGGCGGCACAGCCGCTGGATTAGTACCGAGGGCGGCATCCTGAGGTAGATGCTGTATCCGCAGGCATTTATGAACTCCATAGTGCCTTCACGGCACGGGGCGCCGCCGCCTGTGGCTATTATACGATCGCCTTCCTCGCTGCTGAGCCGTTCGAGCATCTGGCGCTCGCGGCGCCGGAACGACTCCTCGCCCTCCGCAGCGAATATCTCGGGTATTGTGGCGCCCGCCTCGGCCTCTATGGCCTTGTCCATATCGATGAACTCCATACCCAGCCGTTTCGACAGCCGTTTGCCTAACGAACTCTTGCCACAGCCCATATATCCAACAAGAAACAATTTCATAGTCAGTAGCATTCTATCGCCACGGCGCTTTCGTTTCCCGATCCTTCAGAACCTCTCTGCGCATATCGGCGATGTGTGTTCTTCATATCATTCGAACAGGTTCAACTGTTCGGTCGAGCCGTCGTCGGGCTTGTTGCGAACTATTTCAAATTCGACGTCATTATCCTCGGACTGCACCTCCGGAACCGGCTGGCGGTGTTCGACCTCTATGTCGAGCGTCTGCTCCACGGCGTCGGGACGCTCTATTATCAACTCCTCGGCCGCTGCCGTATCATCGGCCGGATCCTCTGCCGGCAGGTCGGCCGGCTCCTCCTCGTCGGGATCCTCGTCAGGCTCTACGAAGGTGAGCGTGTCAACGTCGTATGTGGTCAGCCGCTTGCCCTTGGCGCGGTGGCTCTTTATGCCGATGAACTCCCCGATGCCGATCACCTCGGCCGGCCGCGATGCCTGTGCGCCCTTGTAGGTCACCTCGAGACGGGGCCGGCGGTCAGTCGATATGGCGACGAGTGACATCGTGCCCTCCTCGTCGAGGAAGTACTGCGTGCGTTCGCTCGCCTCGGCATTGAAGCGCTTGACGTAGTAGTATCCGGCCGTCTTGTCGAAGTAGACCACCGAATATACGCGCGAGGCGTCGAACTTCTCCACGCGGATAGTATCTTCGGGGAAGTGGTGGCCCAAGTCGTAGCCTGTTGTGTAGTAGATGTTCTTGGCGGTCATAACGATGATGCGGTCATCGCCGCTGAACTCGCCTAACAGTCTGCCGCGGCCGTCGCTGTTGAGACGCATTATTTCGTCATCGTAGTAGATGTTCTGCCCGCCGAGGGTCGATGTGCCGCGCTCTTTTAGCACGATCTTGTGGATGCCGTAGCGCGAGAACAGGTTACCCTGACTCTGCCGGCCCTTTATGGCGAGCGTCGAGAAGTCGAGGTCGACTATGGCGCGCTTGAGACGCGGACGCGGCTTGAAATATACCTTCAGCACTTCGGCCTCGCCGTTGGGGTTGACCGACATATAGAGGATTTCGCTCTTGGGCGTGCCCTTGGTCATATCGTACACCTTGTCGCGCGTGATGGCCTTGATGGCGCACCGCTTCATCATTATCGCACCGGCCTTGCCGTCGCGGTAGAGCACATTGTATATGGTGCGCTCGTCGTTGCGTTTGAATATACCTATATAATAAATGTTCTTCTCGAAGAAATCCTTGTCCTTTACGCGCGAGACTTTGTACCGGCCGTCCTTGGTCATCACCAAAACCTCGTCCAGATCGGAACAGTCCGTCACGAACTCGTCCTTGCGCATCGATGCGCCGATGCCGAAGAAGCCCTCGGCGCGGTCGACATAGAGCTTGGCGTTGGCCACGACAACCTTCGCCGCCTCGATCGAGTCGAACTCGCGCAGTTCGCTGCGGCGCTCGCGGCCTTTGCCGTACTTCTCGCGAATGCGGGTATAGTAGGCTACGGCGTAATCGGTCAGATGCTCTATATCGTAGCGCACCTGCCGTATGTTCTCCTCGATGCTGCGGATCATCTCGTCGGCCTTGGCCGAGTCGTACTTCGATATGCGGATGAACTGCAGCTGTGTCAGCCGTATCACGTCGTCGCGCGTCACCTCGCGCTGCAGCAGATTCTTGAACGGCTCCAATCCGCGGTCCACCGCATCGTAAGCCTCGTCGCGGCTGCGGCATCCCTCGATCAGCTGGTAGAGCTTGTTTTCGATGAATATGCGCTCGAGCGAGGTGGCGTGCCACTCGCCCTGCAGTTCGTCGAGGCGTATTTGCAACTCGCGGCCGAGCAGGCTTTTGGTGTGTTCGGCCGAGCGGCGCAGTATCTCGCTAACGCCGAGGAAGTGCGGCTTGTCGTCGTATATGACGCACGAGTTGGGCGATATGGATATCTCGCAGTCGGTGAATGCGTACAGTGCATCGATTGTTTTGTCGCTCGACTCGTCGGGCGAGACGTGCACTATTATCTCGACGTTCTTGGCTGTGTTGTCATCCACCTTGCGAATCTTGATCTTGCCCTTTTCGTTGGCCTTTATGATCGACTCCTTGATGCTCTCGGTAGTGGTGGTGTAGGGTATTTCGGTTATGGCGAGGGTGCGTTTGTCCACCTTCGAGATGCGTGCGCGGATCTTCACCGCTCCGCCCCGCAGACCGTCGTTGTAGCGCGAGCAGTCGACCAAGCCGCCCGTGGGAAAGTCGGGCAGCAGGGTAAACTCGCGGCCCTGCAGGTGAGCGATGCAGGCATCTATCAACTCGTTGAAGTTGTGAGGCAGAATCTTCGACGCGAGACCCACGGCAATGCCTTCGACGCCCTGCGCCAGCAGCAGCGGGAACTTGACGGGAAGTGTCACAGGTTCCTGATTGCGGCCGTCGTATGACAGCATCCACTCCGTGGTCTTGGGGTTGAAGACTACATCGAGTGCGAATTTCGACAGACGCGCCTCGATATATCGCGGTGCTGCGGCCGGATCGCCGGTGAAGATGTTGCCCCAGTTACCCTGACAGTCTATAAGCAGATCCTTCTGTCCGAGCTGCACCAATGCGTCGCCTATCGACGCGTCGCCGTGCGGGTGAAACTGCAGCGTGTTTAAATCTTTGCATTGATTGATTAATTGTTTGGTTGGTTGGTCGCTGGTTGGTTGAGGCAGGATGTCTTGTAGGCCAGGGTGGCCCCAAATTCTATTTCTTGGAGGATGACCTTGAACTTCTGATCTTCTTGCATCTTTTCCTTCAGTGGTCAAATCAAGAGCCTATACCAACACTCCCAGTTTGCTCTCTGCTGGTAATGAAATCCAGGACTTCACATACACCAGGTCTATCTAATAAGATCCATCTTGCTATAGTTTTTTGATTTTTATACTGTGTCTCTGTGTTTACAAGTAAGGGAACTACAATAGAGACCACACAGTGAAAGAGGAAAAGAAACTCAGGAAGTAAAAGATCATGATAGAGGACATGATGCAAAAGTGGGGAGCAGACTGCTGTGTCTAGAAGGGTGCAAGAGGGGGCAAGAGAATGAGGAGAAGAGAGCAGGGGGGATCAACAAAAATCATGTGTGAAATGACACCCATTGCGTGTATGCTAATTGAAAAGCAACAAGTAAAAACAACTGCAATATTTCATTAAAGATGTTCTTACCGAAGGTAAGGGACTCTCTCAATGGACTCTCCCAAAAGCTTTTGATCTACAGAAAAAGAGGCTGTGCTTATGTGAAGCCTGCGATTGGCCCTGGTGTGCGGTCTGTGTTTGGTAAAGCTGGAGCCATCCTGTAAGTGATGAGTTGCAACCCAAACACAAGTGTGCCACACCCCTTAGTGTGCATGCAAGCTGATAATCATTCCCCTAAGGTGAACCTGGGAGACTTCTCACTCCCATATGGTCCTCCAGTGCTTCAACAAAGGATTCCATTGAGCCATCTTCTGCCCACTTATGGTCTTGGTCATGATAGAGTGAACTGAGCTGATTGCATGAAGATCAAATACCTTGGGTTTTCGTCTCCTATGCCAGCAGAGGCAGTGGCAGTGAGACAGGGACTGAGGGTTCCATGCACTTGAGGACTGTGACACAAACAGCTCTGAGCTACAACATGAGGAGATTGCTGAGGTGTTCCAAGAGAGTACCTGAGGAAAAAGACCTGAGGAAGCCATGCAGGACATGGTAGAAGTCCTGAGGTTGAAGACAACAGAGAAGCTCAGGGTCCACACAACAAGAGAACTTGAAGAGCTAAATTTGGGAGTCCAGACTTCAAGGACTCTAAGTCTCCTTCACTGTAAGAGCTCTGAAGAGCTTAGTCCCCACACCCAAAAGCTGGGGAGCTTTACCTAGTGGCTGGGTATTAGTTTTCAAAGGCCAGGGCCTCGGTCTTGAGAAACCAGAGCAGTAAACCTCTAGTTTTC
>CAYYUW010000160.1:0-2039 GCA_964474985.1 uncultured Alistipes sp.
GCGTTGAATCTGCAACCGTCGGTGTTTCCATTGAAGATTTTTCCGCGCGAGAAAGGACATACTTGCTATCTTGCATATATGCTCAGCGAACCGCTCCCCAAGCCGCGGCGCAGAAACTTGGTAAACAATCCAAACCGGAATGGAGAAGATGACGCGAAAAACAAAGAATTGGTTTGCGGATTATTCTGCAAACCAATTCTTTGTAACCAGCCAATTCTTACTTGCCCAGCAGCCAGCGCTCGCAGTCCAGCGCGGCTATGCAGCCCGAACCGGCTGCCGTGATAGCCTGACGGTAGTGCGGGTCTTTAACGTCGCCCGCCGCGAATATACCCTCGACCGATGTCTTTGACGTGCCGGGTGTCGTTACGATATACCCCTCAGAGTCCAATTCCAGCTGACCTGCAAAGAGTTCGGTGTTGGGATGGTGGCCGATGGCAAGGAAGAATCCGGCGATGTCGATTGTGGTCTCCTGTCCGTCATTGCGGCGCAGCAGTGCGCCCGTAACGCCCTCGTCGTCGCCCAATACCTCGACCGTATTGTGTTCGAACATCACCTCGATATTCGGCGTATTGAACACCCGCTCCTGCATGGCCTTCGACGCGCGCAGGAAAGGTTTTCGGACAATCATATAGACCTTGTTGCAGAGCGAGGCCAAATATGTAGCCTCCTCGCACGCCGTGTCGCCGCCGCCAACGACAGCCACGTCCTTTTTGCGGTAGAAGAAGCCGTCGCATGTCGCGCAGGCACTCACGCCCTGACCTCTGTATTTCAGTTCCGATGGCAGACCGAGATACTTTGCCGAGGCACCCGTGGCGATGATAACGCTCTCGGCCTCGATCTCCTTCTCGCTGTCAACCGTCACGCGGAACGGACGCATCGAAAAGTCGACCGCCGTCACCGTGCCGAAGCGAATATCCGCGCCGAAACGCCCGGCCTGCGCCTTGATGTCGGCCATCATCTGCGTGCCGTCGACGCCCTCGGGGTAGCCCGGGAAGTTTTCAATCTGCGTCGTGGTGGTCAACTGTCCGCCGGGTTCGATACCCTCGTAGAGCACCGGCGCAAGATTCGCGCGCGACGCATAAATCGCAGCCGTATAGCCCGCCGGGCCGCTGCCTATAATCAATACTCTAACATGTTCCATAGTCGTATGTTTCCATTTCCGGACATTTGCCCTTGCTCGTCATTATCTGCAATATCAGACGGTCTGTTTCATTCATCCCGTCGCGGCCGATAGTCGTAAGATTGCGTATGCAGCGGTCGACATCATCATCTATTATGCCCTCGACGGACGAGACGCATTCGTGCTCCATGGCCAGCACCGCCGACAACACAGCCGTCGAAACACCGCTCGACAATTTGAGGGCACAACTCGGTTTTGCACCGTCGCATATCATACCCGTCAGATTGGCTATCATATTCTTGACGGCATACGACACTTCGTCGTAACCGCCACCCATCAGATAGGTGATTCCGCAACTTGAACCCGTTGCGGCAACTACGCATCCGCACAGCGCCGACAGACGTCCGAGCAGTTGTTTGATATAGATTGCCGTGAGATGGCTCAACGTCAGGGCTCTGACGGTACGTTCCTCATCGGCATTGCAGGAGTCGGCATACACCGCAACCGGCACTGTTGCCGCAATACCCTGATTGCCCGACCCCGAGTTGCTCATTACAGGAATCATAGCGCCGGCCATACGGGCATCGCACGCTGCCGATGTACAGGAGAGCATACGTGTAAATATTCCATTGCCGAGCACGTCGCGTTTGTCGATTCCGACTATACGTCCCAGACGATGGCCGTAACTGCCTGCCAGCGAGGTCTCGGCGGCGGCCATATTCAGCCGCTTCGAATCGAGGATAAAGCGTATTTCATCCACAGGAGACGTCATGGCAAAATCCCAAACGCGACGCAGCGACAACTCTACCGTGCCGGAATGCTCATCCGCCGGTGCGCCCTCTGCCGGAGACACCTGCGACAAAACAATGTCATTTCGGGAGATATGCACGAATCGCGTATGCTCTCCTGCGATAACGGC
>CAYYUW010000161.1:0-28411 GCA_964474985.1 uncultured Alistipes sp.
GGTTTCCCCTGCGGCTGGTATTCGGTCAGCAGATAGTCGATATACCCTTTGCAGAAAGTCTTATCGACATCTTCCATTGTTACCTGCTCTCCTGCATAGTCTTTGAGGATCTGCATGGCGACTTTGACTTGATGCAACCCCTTTTTACCCCGGCTCTCTTGATTGTCCATATACTGCTGCATCCACTCCGACAGCAACATCTTCGGTTTGTCGCCGGGAGTTTTGATTCCGGCTTCGCCGTTGGTCATCTCGATAATGCGTTTCGACTTGATGGCATTGGCCGCAGTCATGGTAGCGATGTTCTGCTTGCGTGCATTGTCATCCACCTCCGGGATGATATACATCTTCAAATACTCATACGACCGCTTGCCGTTGCGGTAGATGTCGAGATACAAACTCTTGCTGCCGTTGCTGAGCGGCTTCATGCGGAGGCGAATCGGTTCTTTGACCTTTGCGGGTTTCCTTACTCGTGCCATAGCGGGAAGATTAATGTGTTATCGTTGCCGCAAAGGTAAGAATAATAATCGGAATAGAGAAACAAATAAGAAACAAAAACGGTGCAAAAATCAACCAATCATATGAAACTGATGAAAGCAAATGAAAATACAGTACGACAATAATAGATTGATATACAGTGAATATATTTGCAGTTGTTTCGTTCTTCCTTGCATTTCACTTCGTTGCTTTATGAATGTAGGAAATTCAAAGCACAATAGAGAGGATAAGTGGCATTGCCCTCCCGTCGTATCTTTACGATACAGGCGCGGGGTTGTTGCTTATTTTATCTATTGGGTTTCCTACGACCTGTCGCACTAAAATAAAGTTCCAGCCCTGCGCTTCCTTTTTATTTACTTGCCGTTTTGGGGATGGGCGACAGAAAATACACAATCTTTTATGGACAATTTGAGAAAAGTTAAAAGCCCTTTTGTCATTCAATTGATTGAGGAGCTTAAAAAACATGAATGTATTTCATCAGGGATAATGCTCCCTTTGTTGATAGGAGCGTATAAAGTCAAAGAGAATTATCAAGAAGAGAATTATCTGAAATTTTTCAAGCATATTTATAATGATGTAGTAGAATCTTTGTACGAGAGTGAGCAACACTTGTATTTTCGAGAGTGTGAATCTTCTCACAATTTCGTATTAGAACCTGTAAATAATAAGCCTCAAAAGAGCAATATAACAATATCACACAAAGGGAAAGCAGTAATCTATTGTAAAGATGCAACTTTAGGAAATGTAAATGATGTAGATGCAAAAGATATGCAGTCCTATTTTTTAAATAAGTTTATAAAGCAGGCTGTTAGATATTGTAATTTCATAGAGATTCCTTTGGGCCATATGCGAGAGTTAAAGGAACATAGCTGTGGCGAATTAGATGTTATAAAATCAATCTTAACAAAATAAAAGTAAATCTTATGAAAAAGCTTCTTATCGCAACCGTTTTTGTATGTGTATGTGGTTTTGCTAAATCCCAAGATATAACATATACTCCCTTTTTTCGGGATATGCCTCATCAGAGCCAACAACAGTATCAGCCACAGAAACAAGTGCAAAGATTACGAGCGACAGCATATCAAGTCGATTATAATGGAATTTATACCAAGATTCCTATTCAGGTAACGGTAACAACCTATGTTCATCCAACAGGCGATACGAACCAAGAGGTAAAAGTTACCTCTTATTATCGTAACAACGGCTATGGAGGCCAATGGGAGGATTGTGTGTACGGCTCACCAGTACAAAAATGTCAATCGATCTATGGCAATGAAATGGAACAATCATTTATGTTTAAAGCCAATATTCCAATGATCGGATGGGTGTATTTTGACTTGTAAATCGTGAAAAGGAATATTATTATGAAAAAGTTTATTTTGATTTTATCGGGGTTGCTGATGACTATTTCTGTCTATGCCCAAAATCCATCAGAAGAAATATTTCAACAATCAGGTTGGGATACTTTTAATATAGATGGAGCACTGCGAGCTGCCAATAATGGAGATGCAAACGCCCAATTTCATGTGGCTCTGTACTATATAATTGTTGTTCCCGACAGTACAAAATTTATGTATTGGATTGAAAAGGCTGCAGCACAGAATCATGCAGAGGCTCTACGTATGATTGCTCAACAGTATTTCATTGGCGACCATGGGTTTCCCGTGAATGAAGCCAAAGCTCTGGAGTATGCGCGTAAGGCTGCATCGTTGAATAGCATTCATGCGATATGCATGATGGCAGAAGCTTATGAAACGGGAATGTTTGGACTTCCCATAGATGATGGGCTAGCAGTTTATTGGTTTCAGAAAGGTGCACTAATGGGAGATGCCTATTGTCAAGAACGATTAGGAGCAATGTATATGGTGGGGGATGGCTGCCCAATAGATGAACAAAAGGCGGTGTACTGGCTACAAAAAAGTGCAGATCAAAAATATATAGAGGCCCAATGCGATTTAATCGTATACTATGATTCGAAAAGTGATAAAGAGAGTAGAAATAAACTAATGTCAATAGGTTTAGATTTTTTAATAAATCCAGATATTTCTCAGAATAGTAAACAGATCTTATTTGCCAAGGGCCTCGTGGGGGCGGAATTATTTAACCGTAAAAAATATAAAAGAGGAATTCAATTGATGCGTGAAGGCTTGAAATCTCAAAATGAACTTTTGCGTTTTTATTGGAGTACTATGGAAGAATATGCACGAGAGGTTCTTGGGACTACGCTATATGCTTTGGAAAATCAATAACCAGAATACTTATTAATAACTGTAGAAGATGGTTATCTCCCTATCAGATTCCCCGGCATCAATACCTACCAAGTCCAACTGCAAGCTCGATCTTTTTGATACCCCAAACAAGAACGATATAGTCGTATTCGACTACACACCGTTAGAGGACAGGCATAACGAGTCTCGTTTTCGAGAACAAAGGGTACGAGATGCAGCATCGCTATTGCTTGCTGCACTTCGCCTCGGATAACCTACCGCATCATTGCGAGGAGTATGAAGTGCGACGTGGCAATCTCATTCCTATGGATATGGTCGACTGTCATATTCCGGCCTTGAAAAGGTCGGAGTGTGCCGCAGCTTCGCCCGCGAAGGGACGCATGTTTTAGAGGGAGGGTGCAGCATACAGATTTCCTATTTCACCACCGGCTTTTACAGGCGGTCCATTGATAGGTCGCGTGTTGAATAACAAAGGCTGCCCGCTGGGCAGCCTTTGTTGTAAGAGTGTGTCGGGCCGTCAGATCGAGATATCGAGTATCTCGAAGTGGATCGTTCCGGCCGGAACGCTGACATCCACACGGTCGCCCTTCTTCTTGCCGAGAATAGCCTTGGCGATAGGGGTGCCGATAGCGAGCTTCCCTTCGCGCAGGTTGGCCTCGTTCTCGGAGACGATCGTATAGGTCATCTCTTTGCCATTGTTGTGGTTGAGGAGCGTCACCTTGCTCAGTATCTGAACTTTGCTTTTGTCGATTTTGGATTCGTCGATTACGCGCGAATTGGTCAGCGTGGCCTCGAGCTTTGCGATGCGCATTTCGAGCATGCCTTGAGCCTCGCGTGCTGCGTCGTACTCGGCGTTTTCCGACAGGTCGCCCTTGTCGCGAGCCTCGGCGATAGCCGCCGAAATGGCCGGACGCTCAACCGAGCGCATATGATCCAATTCGGCCTTGAGTTTCTTGTAGCCCTCCTCGGTCAGATAGATAATCTCTTTTGCCATTTTGCCTTAAAATTACATAACGAAAAAAAATATGAATCCCGACCTTTCGGCCGGAACTCAAACCATTGATTGACGCAAAGGTAAGAATTTATTTCGACTTTGCAAATTTTTTCGTACCTTTGTTTTGCCGATCTACCGTGAGGGCACGGAATGTGTCCGGTGGCAACGCTCGGAAGCGAATTAAACGGAAAATGCCTATGGCAAGTCTGATGACTGTAATCTCGGTGTGTTATACGATAGTTGTCGTGTTGGCTATCGTATCGGTAATCGAGCAAATGCGTGAACCGGTATGGAGTTTCGCTTGGATTATGTCCATCATTTTCATTCCGGTGGCAGGCCTGCTGCTGTTCATTCTGATAGGATTCCGCCCCGCCCGCAAGCGATTGGTTCCGCCTCCGCATATCGAACGCAGCGAGCGCATTCCGTTCATCACGCTGCTCGAGAACAACTCCGACGCCCGTTTGGCTATGCACAACCGTCTGGAGGTGCTGCACAACGGCGACAAGACATTCGCATCTATAGCCCGCGAGCTGGCAGATGCCAAGGAGTCGATACATATCGAGTACTATATCTTCTGCGAGGACGAAGTGGGTACGCAGATAGCTTCGCTGCTCGAGCGCAAGGCGCGCGAAGGGGTGGAGGTGCGACTCATATTCGACGCCGTAGGCAGCTGGAAGCTGAGCAAGGATTTTATCCGCCGTCTGCGCGAGAGCGGGGCTGAGGTAGGCTATTTCTCGCCAGTTTCATTCCCATATTTCACACACCGGCTCAACTATCGCAATCACCGCAAAATAGTCGTCGTGGACGGCAAAACGGCATATACGGGTGGCATAAATATTGCGGAACGCTACCTGAAAGGCGATACTATGGGGCTGTGGCACGATGTGCATTTGCGCATCGAGGGCGATGCCGTCGCCGATTTCCAGCGTCTGTTTCTTGCGGACTGGGCGCTGGTCAGCGGCCGGACGCTTTCCGATGAGCGGTATTTTCCCGCACCGGACGTGGCGGAGGAGGCGCCGATGCAGGTGGTGTGGTCGAGCGTCCGCTCCCGCTGGTCGGCCATATCGCAGGCGTTCTTCGCTGCGATAACAGGTGCAGCGCGTACGATAACCATTTCGACGCCCTATTTCATCCCGTCTCCCGCCCTGCTCGAGGCGCTGAAGGTGGCGGCATTGAAGGGTGTGGATGTGCGCATCGTGATTCCGTCGCGCTCAGACAGCCGTCTGGTACACTGGGCTACCTGCTCATTCGTGGACGGTCTGCTCAGTGCCGGCGTGAAGGTGTACCTCTATACAGCGGGGTTCCTGCACTCGAAGTTGATAGCCGTGGACGGCCGTATGGCCTCGGTCGGTACGGCGAATATGGATATACGGTCGCTCGAAGACAATTTCGAAGTGTCGACTTTCATATACGACCGAGAGGTGGTGCGCCAGCTCATAGCTACGCTCGACGATTATATCGCCAACAGCCGTCGGGTGATGCCCGACGAATGGTACTCGCGACCGCGCGGCCAGCGAATGGTCGAGGCACTGGCGCATCTGTTCAGCCCGCTGCTTTGAACTGCCGATCCCGACGAGGATAGGTGACGAAACCGTAAAACGAAACATTTAATATTTTACGGTTATGAAAGTACTGTTTACCACTCTTTGCTTCATTGCGGCTACCATCACCGCATCGTCGGCGCAGATACTTCGTATCGGCGTACGCGGCGGCGTCAATATCTCTGACGTGCGTTTCGACATGGTTACTATCGGCGACCGTACTGTCGCTTCGGCCAAGGACTCCCCGGGCTATCAGATCGCGTTAGTTACGCGGTTCTCAATCCCCAAGTTCCTGCAGATCTCGCCCGAACTGCAGTTCACCTCTCACGACTACCGTTACACTGTCGGCGGCGGCACCCGATCGGGCGAGGTGCGCGTGTCGACCAAACGACTCGAGCTGCCTGTTATGATAGGCTTCAATATCAAGGCTCTGCGCATATTCGCCGGCCCTGTGTTCCGCCTGTCGCACTCCGAGAAGCCCAACAAGAAATATGTCGGGTTAGATGTCAAGTACAACGATTCGGATGTAGGCTTGGTTGCCGGCGTCGGACTGGATATAGGCAAGTTCTTCATCGATGCCCGTTACTCGGTCTATCCCAAGACGACATACAACCTTATGTCGCTGGGTAGCGACCATCGCTACGTGAAGATGAAACGCAACGCGATGTGGCAATTCTCCGCAGGCTTCTTCTTCTGAAACCATACGACCGGCCCCACGGCCGGTCGTATTCATTATTTTGAGAGGTATGCTGTCTTTATTGTGCCTTCGGGCGTGAAGCTGCCGGCGAACGGTGCCGTCAGCGGCCGGTTGTTGTGTGTATCGGTTACCTCAAATGTCGCCTCGCCGTCGATAAAGGTCGCTTCCGACTCGGTACTCCCGTATATCCACGCTCGGGTAATATGGTATTCGATCGACAGCTTGTCGGAGTACTGTCCGTTCTGGTCGATCCGGCTGTGGCCCGTTACCTCGCAGACGAATATGGGTCCTGAGGAGAGGTCGGCACGTCCGATCTCCTCACCCAGCTTAACGGTAAACTCTCCGGTCTCGACCGACGAGTCGGTCGAGGCGTCGGTCACCGCGAGCGAATAGACATTATCGCCGGTGGAGGCTATGACGGCTCCCTTTTCGCGCGTATCGATGTCGAGACTGCTGAAGATGCGCCACTCGCTTCCCTGTGCCGTCAGGCTGCCGCCGCAATCGAATCTTATTACCGGCGTATTGCCCGAGCGCAGCTCCCAGCCGTTCTCTGTCGGGCGTATCTTGTATTGCGGGAAGTAACTGTCCTCGATCATTATACGCTCCTCGTCGCTGGCCTGCGCGTAACGCTCTATGATCTGCGCGTAGCTCAGCAGCTGCAGATATTTTTTGAGCGATGTGGCCGAACGTTTTACCGAAGCTGTAGGGAAATAGTCGATTCCGTCAGGCTCGTAACCCTCCGATATGACGCAGCCCGAGAGCAGGCAGGCTGTCAGTATGTAGATAAGTTTTTTCATAATTTTGGAATTTTATGGACGTGATTCAGAAGCGATAGCCTATGCCGGCATTTAAGCCGCCTATGGAACCTGAGCCGATCTCGGCGAATCCGTACAGCCGGCGGCCGACCGATACGCCGAACAGCGTGAGCTGTATCGAACAGTATGTTTCGCTGTATTTTTCGTTTGTCATTGAACCGTCAACGTATTTACAGTTTTCGGTCAGATGTCCGAATCCTATGCCTACTTGCGAGTAGAGCCGTACTATGGGGCGGTTGAGGTATGTGAAACGCACGGTCGGCGTAAGAAGAAAATGATCGATATTGGTTTTGCTGATCTGTTGTCCGCTGCGGCGGTCGTAATGCTTGTAGTTTACATTGGCGTATGTCGCGTATGTGCCGACCGAGAACCACCTCGCGGGAGAGAACATATATGAAAGCGAATAGGATCCGGCCGTCTTCGTGTCGCCGCATACCGAGCCTAAATTGTAGCTGATGTCGTGCAGATTGTTGAAACTCGGATTGGATGGTCTGTAAAGGTCATCGTCGTATACCGTTACCCACCAGCAGCCGTAATAGTCGCCGTTGAGCAGCGGATAGGCTCCGACTGTGAGGCGGAAATCGTGTCGGGCGAACGAGTTTTGTTTCTTTTGTGTTCCTATGGGCTTGCCGATAGGCTCCTGTGCCGAGCCGGACAGCGGGATGACGATCGATAGCAGGAGCAGGAAGAACGATTTTTTCATAAGCGTGCAGGACTTGTTTTATATTATAGATGCTGCAGAGCGGTGTTTTGTTGCACAGCTTTTGAAAAAAGTTCGGCCGCACAGGTATAAAAAGCGAGAGGCGAATCACCTTATCGGGGATTCGCCTCTCATAATCAAATGGTTCGTTAGAGAGCTTTGATGTCGTGGAGCACTGTGATGTTCTTGCGGACAGCAGCAGCCGAAGCCTCGAACTTGGCTTTCTCCTCGTCGGTCAGCTCGATCTCTACGACCTTCTCGCAGCCGTTCTTGCCGATGATTGCAGGAACGCCGATGCAGATGTCGCTCTGGCCGTACTCGCCTTCGAGGTAAGCGCAGCAGGAGATCATCTTCTTCTGGTCGAACAGAACGGCCTCTACCATAGATGCTGCAGCAGCACCCGGAGCGTACCAAGCCGAAGTGCCCAGCATACCGGTCAGGGTAGCGCCGCCGACCATCGTGTCTGCTGCGACCTTCTGCAGGGTCTCGGCGTCAGCGAACTTGCTGACGGGAATGCCGCGGTACGAAGCCTTGCTCAGCAGGGGAATCATAGTGGTGTCGCCGTGACCGCCGATAACCATACCGTCGATGTCGTTGATGTTGGCACCCAGAGCCTTGCTCAGGTAGCACTTGAAGCGCGACGAGTCGAGAGCGCCGCCCATACCGATCACGCGGTTCTTTTTCAGACCGGTGCTCTTGAGGGCCAGATAGGTCATGGGGTCCATCGGGTTCGATACGATGATGAATATGGCATCGGGCGAATACTTCAGTACACTTGCCATAACGCTCTTGACGATACCGGCATTGACGCCGAGCAGCTCCTCGCGGGTCATACCCGGCTTGCGGGGCAGTCCCGAAGTGATAACCACTACGTCCGAACCGGCCGTCTTCGAGTAGTCGTTGGTAACGCCGATCATCTGCGTGCCGCCGTCATAGAGAGCGGATGCCTGATACATATCGAGTACCTTGCCTTCCGAGAAGTTCTCCTTGATGTCGATCAGAACGACTTCGTTGGCCAGACCGCGGGTGGCGATCACATTGGCGCAGGTAGCACCTACGTTGCCGGCGCCTACGATTGTTACTTTTCCCATAGTTTCGTTAGTATTTTTATTGTTTTACAGTCTATTCTATGATCTTGGCATACTCCTCGGCCGAGAGCAGCTGCTCCAGATCGGATGCGTCGCTCATCTTGACCTTGACGATCCAGCCTTCGCCGTAGGGATCCTTGTTCACAAGCGAGGGATCGCCGTCGAGAGCCTCGTTAAATTCGATCACTTCGCCGCCTACGGGCAGGAATGCGTCCGAAACGGTCTTGACCGCCTCGATCGTGCCGAAAACCTCACCCTTGCCGAGGGTCTCGCCCACGGTGGTAACATCCACGAATACGATGTCGCCCAGCTGACTCTGTGCGTAATCGGTAATGCCGACGTAGCATACGTCGCCCTCCACACGCGCCCACTCGTGGTCGTTGGAGTATTTCAGATTGGAAGGAGTGTTCATAATTGTAAATTATTTCGATTTATACTGTTTGCACATTTACAACGCACAAAGATAAAACTTATTTGCGAACTGTCGGCATCTATTTGTTATTTTTTTCACAACAATTTTGCAAATTTCGTCTTCGGTTGTCCCGCCGCAAAAAATGTGCGGTAAAAAAATCCGTCAGATGACGAACTCTATCTGCTTGAACAGGTAGCTGCGGCGTTCGCCGTCTTCGCTTTCGACAATCAGCCCGCCGTCAGGCTTCACGCCTCGGATAGTGCCGGTGAAGGGCATCCCGTCGGGCGTTCTGAAGGTGTGCGGCTCATCGAGCCTGTACAGCAGCCGGTGGTAGTCGCTCTGAAGCTGCTCCGTGCAGCCGGTTTCGAGGAAGGCATAGCGGTGCATAAGGTTGGCGTACAGACGGTCCAGCACCTCGCGGCGGTCGAACTCGCGACCGGCGACGATCTGCATCGAAGTGGGGTTTGGCAGCGACGGGTCGAACTCGGTCTGGTTGATATTCAGACCGATGCCCACAATGGTGCGGGCGAGATTCGCGCCGTGCAGTTCGTGCTCGATCAATATGCCGGTTATCTTTTTGTCGCCGACGTATATGTCGTTGGTCCACTTTATGCGAGCTTCGATTCCGTATTGGGCCAGCGTATCCGCAAGCGCCAGCGCCACTGCTTCTGAGAGCAGAAACTGACGGGCGGCGGGCAGGAACTCAGGCTCCAGTACTACGCTGAACATAAGGTTTTTGCCGGCTGAGCTGCTCCAGCGGTTGCCTCGCTGTCCGCGGCCTGCGGTTTGGTACTCGGCCGCTATGAGGTCGCCGTGGCGGTATTCGGCTCGGCGCGCGACGTCGTTGGTCGATGTGGTCTCTTCGAGAAATATGAATGCCATTGCGTTCGGGTTTTTCGGGGCAAATGTATGAATTTTAACCGTAACAGCGGGACTTTTTAACTAAGTTTTGTATTTTTGCAGTTCAATGATGTATATAATATCATAAATGCAAAATAAATGAAAAGAAGCGTAGCGTGCCTGACGGCACTATTGACAATTTCGATTATGGCAACCAATTGTAACGGCGGTCGCAAGACCATCGTGCTGAAGCCCTATCCCGCAACCGAACGCGGCGAGGTCACCGACAACTACTTCGGAACCGAAGTGGCCGATCCCTACCGATGGCTCGAGGATGACAACTCGCCGAAGACGGCCGAATGGGTCGCCGCACAGAACGAGGTCACGTTCGACTACCTGTCGCAGATACCTTTCCGCGACGCGGTGCGCGAACGGCTGACCCAGCTGTGGAACTACCCCAAGGAGGGTATGCCCGCCCGTCACGGCGACTGGTACTATTATTTCTACAACGACGGCCTGAAGAACCAGAGCGTTCTCTACCGCAAGTCCGCGCTCGACGGCGAGGGCGAGGTGTTCCTCGATCCCAATACGCTCTCTGACGACGGTACGGTGGCGCTGTCGGCCGTAGCTTTCTCCAAGGACGGCAACTATATGGCCTATTCGTTAGCTTCAGCCGGCTCGGACTGGGTGTCGATCCACGTCAAGGATACGCGCACGGGCGAGGATACGGATGACGTCATCGAGTGGGTCAAGTTCTCCGGTGCGGACTGGGCGCCCGATTCCGAGGGCTTCTACTATAGCGCCTATGACAAACCGGCTCAGGGCGTTTATTCGTCGCAGAACCAGTTCCAGAAGGTATATTACCACAAGTTGGGCGAACAGCAGAGCGCTGACCGTCTGATCTACTGGGATCCGGAGCATCCGCTGCGTTATTTCTCCGGCGGTGAGAGCGAGGACGGCAAGTGGCTTTTCGTCAACGGCTCCGAAGGCACTTCGGGCAGCGAAATCCTCTATCGCGCCAAGAACGAGAGCAAACTGCGCACGCTGCTGGCCGGTTTCGAGTTCGACTATATGATCGTCACCGTCGAGGACGACTTCGCATACGTGCTGACCAATAATGCCGCTCCCAACTTCCGTCTGGCCAAGATCGATCTGAACAACCCCTCGACGGGCTTGGCAGATGTCATAGCCGAGAATCCCGACGTGCTGCTCGAATCGGTCAGCGCAGTAGGCGGCGGGTTGATAGCCACCTATATGGAGAATGCGATGAACAAGGTTCGCCACTACGATATGGCCGGTAATCTCGTGCGTGAGATCGAGATGCCTGCTATCGGCACCGTTTCAGGTTTCGGCGGCGAGAAGGAGGATACGACGGCATTCTATGCAGTCAACGGATTCACCGCTCCCGCCACCAGCTACATATACGACCTGAGGACCGGCGTCTCCACGCTCTACAAGCAGCCCGAACTGAACTACGACCCCGAGCAGTTCACCTCCGAGCAGGTCTTCTTCACGAGCAAGGACGGCACGCGCGTGCCGATGTTCATCGTTCACCGCAAAGATATGAAGCTCAACGGCAAGAACCCCGTCTACCTCTACGGCTACGGCGGCTTCAACATCAGCCTGCCTCCCTCGTTCTCGCCCAACCACATAATGTTTATGGAGCAGGGCGGCATCTATGCACAGGTGACGCTGCGCGGCGGCAGTGAGTACGGCGAGGAGTGGCACAAGGCCGGTATGCTTGCCAACAAGCAGAATGTGTTCGACGACTTCATCGCAGCTGCCGAATACCTGATCGCCGAGGGTTACACCTCGTCCGACAAGTTGGCTATCGCCGGCGGTTCGAACGGCGGTCTGTTAGTGGGTGCCTGCGAGGTGCAGCGCCCCGATCTGTATGCCGTCTGCCTGCCTGCCGTGGGCGTGATGGATATGCTGCGCTATCACAAGTTCACTATCGGCTGGGGCTGGGCCGTGGAGTACGGTTCGAGCGACTATGCCGACCAGTTCGAATATATATATAAGTATTCGCCTCTGCACAATATCCGCGAGGGCGTCGAGTATCCCGCTACGCTGGTAACCACCGGCGACCACGACGACCGCGTCGTTCCTGCACACTCGTTCAAGTATGCAGCCACGATGCAGCACGCTCAGGCAGGTGACGCTCCCGTCCTTATCCGCATCGAAACCAATGCCGGACACGGTGCCGGAAAACCGACTTCGAAGCGCATCGACGAGGCTGCCGACGTATATTCGTTCCTGTTCTGGAATACCGGTACCGATTACAAGCCCGTGAAGTAGCGCACCTCTGCCGGATCGGGTGGCGGCATCGCCTGTCGCCGCCCAGTCCGCTTGCCGAGACGTGGGGGGGGGAGAATTTGGTAATCGTACTGTAACTTGTTAAAGTATAGTAAAGCATTGAAAGTATATAAGTTCGGCGGAGCATCGGTCGCTACGGCCGATGGTGTGCGGAATTTGCGCACGATAGTCAGGAACGAAAGCCGGCTGTTCGTCGTGGTTTCGGCGATGGGCAAGACGACCAATGCCCTCGAAAAGGTCTTCGAAGGGCTGAAAAACGGCGACAGATCGGCGTCGATGGAGCATATCGCGTCACTGAGGAGTTTTCACCGTGCGATGATCGGCGACCTGTTCCGCACGACGGATACGCTCGCCTCGGTCGAGAGCCTCTTCGCGGAACTCGAAAGGGTAGTGACCGATACCGACTATCGCAGCGAGGAGGGCGAGCGGTGGTATGACCGCATCGTCAGCTTCGGCGAGCTGCTGTCGACGACCATTATCTCCGAGTTCCTTAACGCTACGGGAGTGCCCAACCGCTGGGTGGATATGCGCCGGTGTTTCGTTACCGATGCGAGGCACAAGGATGCAGACATAGATATCGAGGCTTCGACACCGCGATTGCGAGCAGCTGTAGACGACAATACCCAACTGTTCATCGCTCAGGGCTTTATTGGTTCTACACCCTCGGGCGAAACCTCTACGCTCGGCCGCGAGGGTTCGGACTACTCGGCTGCCGTGGCAGCCAATATCCTGTCGGCCGAGAGTATGTCGGTGTGGAAGGACGTGAACGGCGTGCTCAATGCCGATCCGCGCATATTCCCCGATGCCCGCCATATCGAGGAGATGAGTTATTTGGATGCTATCGAACTGTCGTACAGCGGCGCTTCGATCATCCACCCCAAAACTGTCAAGCCGCTTCAAATCAAGGGTATCCCGCTCTATGTGCGCCCCTTCGGCGATAGGCGCAAGGCTGGCACCGTAATCCGCAGCACGGCGCGGCGCATCGATGTGCCCATACTTATCGTCAAGCACGATCAGGTGCTGGTTACCGTGCGCGCCCGCGACCTGTCGTTCATTCTGGAGGAGCGTTTCGCCGAGATTTTCGGTATGCTCGACAGGCATCGCATCCGCACCAATTTGATTCATAACTCGGCCGTCAATCTCAGCCTCTGCATCGACCGCTCGTGGCGTTTGGACGAGGCGGTGGCCGAGCTGCGGCGCGAGGGTTACGACGTGCTGTGCAGCACCGATATGGAGTTGCTGACAATCCGCGGTTATGAACCCGATATGCTGGCCCGCTTCGTCGAGCAGCAGAATGTCTTCATTTCGCAGCGCACACAGTCCACATTGCGCATCGTCCGCAAGAAGCAGCCTCGGTAGCGTACGCCGCCGGCAGAAAAATACGGGGGACCAACATGGCGCTCCCCGTATTTTTTGTCTCGGTTTGAAACCTTAAGTAGCCTAAAATGTGACAGGTATTAATTTATTGTAAAAAAATGATGAAAAATTTTCAGGGATCGTGCCGTCTGAAGTGTTATACTATAAGTTATGGACAAAGAAACTTTATATGGATTTTTCGGCGATCGGGCTTCCGAGAGCGAGCGTAAGCGGGTGATAGAGTGGATAGACTCGTCGCCCGAGAATATGAAAACGCTTATATCCGAGCGTAAATTGTATGATGCCCTGATACTTGTGGGTGACAAACGCGTGGCTGAACCCGAACGATCGATTTTCAGCAAGATCCGCTGGGGGCGTATGGTACTGCGCTATGCAGCGTTACTGTTGCTGATGATAGGCGTGGCTGCTGCTGTTGACACTTACCATAGCAGCAAAATGCTCGAGGCTACAAATATAATAAAGGTGCCGGCCGGCCAGCGTGTCGATGTCTGCCTGCCCGACGGAACCAAGGTATGTCTGAATGCGCTTAGCGAACTGGAATATCCGACGTTTTTTGCCGGCAAGAACCGTACGGTCCGCCTGAAGGGCGAGGCCTTTTTCGATGTTGCGCACGACAGCGACCACCCGTTCGTGGTGGAGACTTTCGCCTGCAACGTTGAGGTGCTCGGTACCAAGTTCGATGTCGAGGCCAACGCCGAGCGTCGCGAGTTCGCTGCCTCGCTCATCGAGGGCAAGGTGCGCATCAAGGACAAGCTGACTTCGGGCCGGCAGGTGGTGCTGCGCCCCAACGAGCGGCTGCAGTATGTCGACGGCCGTATGTTAGTCAGCCTGATACCAGAGTACGAGGAGTTCCAGTGGCGCGACGGCCTGTTGGCCTTCCGCAATGCCTCCTTTACCGAACTGCTGGGCGAATTCGAGAAGTATTACGGCGTGAAGATCGAGATCCGCAGCCGCGACATTCCCAAAAATGTGTTTACGGGCAAGATCCGCATATCCGAGGGGTTGGACCACGCGCTATGGATCCTGCAGTGCAGTTCGAACTTCAAATATTCGCGCAACGATACCGGAGATGTGATATTCATTCAATAAAGACATAAGTATAACGATTAAAAACCCAGTGTAGCCTATGACCCATACCAGCTGATCCAATAATCTCGTTGCGGCCGTTAGGTGCGGCCGTACCCGATCGGACCGAAGGTTCGGTTCCGGACAGAAAGAAAAGAATATATAATCTAACCAAAGAACCCAAGTATGAAATTGAGTCAATTAAAAGCCCGTTGGCTTTTACCTATCTTGACATTTGTACTCTGTCTTTCGACAGGCAGAGCGGCAGCTCAGACGGTTCCCGTGACGCTTAAAATGGATAATGCGTCTCTGGAACAGGTTCTGAATGCAATCGAAAAGCAGACCTCCTATCTGTTCGTTTACGACAAGGCGGTCGATGCTTCGCGAAAGGTTTCGGTCGATGCTAACAAAACCCCGCTAAAGAGCGTTCTCGACCAGATCCTCAAGCCCTTTAATCTTAATTATGCGGTGAACAACACCTCGATCGTCATCTCGGCGGCTCCCGCAGTCGCAACTGACGGCCCTGTTACCGTTACCGGTCACGTTGTCGATGCAGCCGGCGAACCCGTTTTGGGTGCGGCCGTAACCATCAAGGGAACCACTATCGGTTTCAGCACCGGAATCGAAGGTGAATTTACCCTGCAGGTTCCCGCTCCCGCTTCTTCGGCTGTTTTGGCAGTCAGCTATTTGGGATACGAACCCGCTGAAATCGCAGTCGGCAACCGTACGGACTTCACCATTACGCTGGTGGAATCTTCTATCGGTATGGACGAGGTTGTCGTAACCGCCCTCGGTATCAAGCGTTCCGAGAAGGCACTGAGTTATAACGCCGTTCAGGTCAAGGCCGACGACGTCGTTCGTGTAAAGGATGCCAACTTCGTGAACTCGCTGAACGGCAAGGTCGCCGGTCTTAACATCAACTCTTCGTCGTCGGGTATCGGCGGTGCATCGAAGGTCGTTATGCGTGGTGCCAAGTCTATCGAGCAGTCCTCGAACGCCCTGTACGTCATCGACGGCGTGCCTATGATCAACTTCAACGGCGAGGGCGGCAGCGAATTCGCTTCGGGTGGTACTACCGAGGCTATCGCCGATATCAACCCCGAGGATATCGAGTCGATCTCGGTGCTGGCCGGTGCAGCCGCAGCCGCACTTTACGGTAGCGATGCAGCCAACGGTGCGATCGTCATCACCACCAAGAAGGGTTCGGCCGGTTTCACCTCGCTTACCGTGTCGAGCAACACCGAGCTTCTCGATCCCTTCATTATGCCTTCGTTCCAGAACCGTTACGGCACGGGCGATCTCTCGACCACTTCGGAGGTTATCGACCGCAGCTGGGGCAATCGTCTCAACGACGCCAACTACTATGGATACAATCCCTCCGACGACTATTTCCAGCGCGGCGTGATCGGCACCGAGACCGTATCGCTCTCGACCGGTACCGAGCGCAACCAGACCTATGTATCGGCCGGCGCCGTGAACTCGAAGGGCATAATCCCCAACAATAAGTACGACCGTTACAACTTCACCTTCCGCAATACCACCAGCTTCCTGAACGACAAGATGAAACTGGATGTGGGTGCAAGCTACATTCTGCAGAAGGACCGCAATATGACCAATCAGGGTGTGTACAACAACCCGTTGGTTTCGGCATACCTGTTCCCCCGCGGCAACGACTGGGAGGCTATCAAGATGTACGAGCGCTACGACTCGGGCCGCAAGATCTACACTCAGTACTGGCCCAGCGGCGCCGGTTCGTACGTGATGCAGAACCCCTATTGGGTCAACTACCGCAATCTGCGCGAAAACAAGAAAGACCGTTATATGCTCAGTGCACAGTTGTCGTACGACATTCTCGACTGGTTGAACGTATCGGGCCGTATCCGCGTCGATAACACCAACAACACCTACACCGAGAAATACTACGCAACGACCAACACGCTGCTCACCGAAGGCTCCAACAACGGTCTGTTCGGCATCGCCCGCAGCATCGACAAGTCGACCTACGGCGACGTGCTGATCAATATCAACAAGACCTTCTGTCAGGACTTCTCGCTGCAGGCCAACATCGGTGCTTCGTTCTCGGATCTGCGTTCGGACAACCTGCTTACCCGCGGTCCTATCGCATACGGTCTGCAGACCGGCTACGATGCCGACGGCAACCCGATTTACGAGCCTAACAACATCCCCAACGTATTCAACACCTACCAGCTCAGCGCAAGCAAGACCACGCACGAGCAGACCGGCTGGCAGGAGCAGACGCAGTCGGTATTCGCCAGCGTCGAGCTTGGATACAAGGGCGCCTATTATCTGACCGTTACCGGCCGTAACGACTGGCCGTCGCAGCTGGCAGGTCCCAACTCGGTCAACAAATCGTTCTTCTATCCTTCGGTCGGCGGTTCGGTAGTTTTCTCCGATATCTTCGATATGCCCGTGAACCTCTCCTACCTTAAGCTGCGCGCTTCGTACGCTTCGGTGGGTCTGGCATTCTCGCGCTTCCTCGCCAACCCGACCCGCGAGTGGAAATATGCCACCAACACTTGGTCGCTCAAGGGACAGTATCCTCTGTACAACCTGAAGCCCGAGCGCACCGAGTCGGTCGAGGTCGGTATCACCGCACGATTCCTCAAGCACTTCAACTTGGACTTCACCTTCTACAACACCAACACCAAGAACCAGACGTTCAACCCGCTGATCTCGCCCAGTTCGCAGTACGAGAATATGTATATCCAGTCGGGTAATGTCCGCAACCGCGGTGTCGAGCTGTCGCTCGGTTACAAGAATACGTGGAACAAGTTCACTTGGAACTCCAACTTCACATTCAGCGCCAACCGCAACAAGATCATCAGCCTCGCCGAGGATGCCGTTAACCCGATCAACGGCCAGCGTCTGGATATCGACCACCTCGATGTCGGCGGTCTGGGCAATGTCCGCTACATCCTTCAGAAGGGCGGTTCGCTCGGCGATATGTACGCACGCGCCGACCTGAAGCGCGACAGCAACGGCGATATCTATATCGACGAGGCCGGCGAGATTCAGATAGAGAACATCTCCAACTGGAAAGATTACATCAAGCTGGGCAGCGTATTCCCCAAGGCCAATATGGCTTGGCGCAATGACTTCAATGTCGGCAACTTCGGCTTCGGCTTCCTCGTATCGGCCCGCTTGGGCGGTATCGTTTACTCGCGTACTCAGGCCGTTTTGGACTACTACGGAGTATCTGAGGCTTCGGCTGCTGCACGCGATGCCGGCGGCATAGTAATCAACGGCGGTGACCTGATCGATGCCAACCGCTGGTATTCGACCATCGGCGTGGGTGACACCGCACCTATATATTATACCTACAGCGCTACCAACGTCCGTCTTCAGGAGGCTTCGATCAGCTATACCATTCCGCGCAAGTGGTTGGGCAATGCGCTCGACATAACCGTTTCGCTCGTCGGCCGCAACCTGTGGATGATATACAACAAGGCTCCGTTCGATCCCGAGGCTGTGGCTACTACCGGCAACTACTATCAGGGTATCGACTACTTTATGATGCCGAACACGCGCAATATCGGTTTCAACATCAGATTCAAATTCTAATTCTAAACGGACTATGAAAATTTCACAATCAATAATCAAGATATCGCTCGTCGGAAGCGTACTCTTCGGAGCTGCCGCCTGCACGGCCAACTACGAAGATATCAACCGTAATCCGTACGAGGTAGACGAGTCGGAGATGGAGCGCGACGGTTATGCGATGCGTTCGATCCTGACCTCGCTTCAGGGCTGGGTAATTCCGGTAGACGTCAATACCAACCAGTTCACCGAATGTCTTTTGGCCGGTTCGTGGAGCGGTTATTTGGCCGACTCGAACGACGGTTTCAACGTAGGTAAGTTCTCGACCTACAACCCTCAGACCAACTGGGCGAAGGTTATGTACGTGGATATCATCCCCAAGATCTTCTCGAACTACAGCCAGCTGCAGGCCGTTACCAGCGATCCCGTGGCTCTTGCAATCGGCAAGGTATGCAAGGTTATGGGTATGCTTCGCGTGACAGACTGCTACGGTCCCATCCCCTATCTGCACGTAGGCGAGGACGGCTCGCTGACCACTCCGCTCGATTCTCAGCAGGAGGTTTACGCCAAGATGTTCGAGGAACTGGATGAGGCTATCGAGGCCCTGACCGCCAACCGTACCGCAAGCATCATCGCCGATGCCGACAAGATCTACGCCGGCAGCGCCGAGAAGTGGTGCAAGCTGGCCAACTCGCTCAAGCTGCGTATGGCGATGCGTATCGTCTATGCCGATGCCGCTACGGCTCAGGCTCGCGCCGAGGAGGCTGTCAACAGCGAGGTGGGCGTTATGACCAGCGTGGCTGACAATGCCTCTTACACCGGCTTCGGTAAGGACGGCAACCCGTTCTACAAGATTATGTACGAGTACAACGGCGGTGACTCGCGTATCGGCGCCGATATCACCTCGTTTATGAATGGCTACAACGACCCCCGCCGTGCAGCGATGTTCACCACGTCGACCTTCAATTCGGGTGTCAACGGCTATTTCGGACTGCGTTCGGGTATCACCATTCCCGCAAGCCCCAATATCAAGCTCTATTCGAATTACAACCTGACCGCGTCCTCTTCGATGATTTGGATGAACAGCGCCGAGGTAGCGTTCCTGCGTGCCGAGGGTGCTCTGCGCGGCTGGAATATGGGCGGCACCGCTCAGTCGTTCTACGAGGAGGGCATACGCCTGTCGTTCGAGCAGTGGGGCGCTTCGGACGTCGACAGCTATCTGACCGATGCGGCAAGCATCCCCGCCGGATACAAAGATCCCGCGCTGAGCTTCGACGGCAGCACCGCTTCGACCATTACGATCGCTTGGAATGAGGCTGACGAGTTCGAGACTTCGCTCGAGCGTATCATCACTCAGAAGTGGATCGCCAACTTCCCGCTGGGTCACGAGGCTTGGGCCGAGTACCGCCGCACGGGCTATCCCAAGCTGATGCCGGTAGTAACTAACCTGAGCAACGGCGTAGTAGACTCGAATGTGGGTCCGCGTCGTCTGAGCTATCCTCTCGAAGAGTACACCTCCAACGGCGACAATGTCAACGAAGCCGTAGCCAAGTATTTCAACGGCCGCGACAATATGGCCTCCAAAGTATGGTGGGACTGTAAGTAATCATAAATGAGAACGACAATGAAAAAGATACTGAAAAACAGAATCGCAATTGCAGCTCTCTGCACCGTAACCGCGTTTGCGGCCGTATCGTGCGACGACTGGACCGAAGTCGAAAGCCTCGACATACACCAGCCGACCATCGAAGAGCAGAACCCCGAGCTGTATGCCAAATATCTGGAGAGTCTGCGCGAATACAAGACCAGCGATCACAAGATTCTCTACGCTACTTTCGATAACAGCGCCGAGACGGCTACCACCCGTGCCCAGCACCTTACGGTGGTTCCCGACAGTGTTGACATCATCTCTCTGAATACTCCCGACAATATGCCCGAGTGGCTGGCCGAGGAGGTGGCTGCGGTACGCCGCGACAAGGGTACCAAGGTGATCTACACCATTTCGTATCAGGCTATGGAGGCCGAGTGGAAGGCTATGCAGGAGGCTGCAGCCGAAGAGGGCGGCAGCGAAGGTGAAGGCGAGGGCGAACAGGAGCCTGTCGCTCCCGAAAACGATCCGTTCGCTCTGTTTGTAGCCCAGAAGACGGCCGAAGCCGTTGCATACTGCGGCGCTCACGGCTATGACGGTCTGACGGCCGCCTACATCGGCACGCAGCCCGAATTTGTCGTGGAGGGCGACAAGGAGTTATTCACCGCCCGTCAGAATGCCTTTATGAATGCGATCAAGGGCTGGGTCGAGTCCAATCCCGACAAGATGTTCATCTTCGAGGGTATGCCGCAGAACCTGATCGACAAGAGCATTCTTTCGTCGGCCGACTACATCATTCTCAACACCCTTTCGGCTTCGAGCGTCGAATACCTGTCGGTGGCAGCCGTGCTGGCATCGTCCGAGGGCGTTCCCACCGATCGTTTCATCTATGCTGTCGAGACGGTGACTTTCGATCCGTCGGATGACAAGACCGGATATTACGGTTCGGCACGTGCGCTGCCTTTGGCTGCACAGTATGTGGCTTCGACCGGCAGTGTGAACAAGAGCGGACTGGCAATACGCAACGTACATCGCGACTATTACAATACCACTCTGATTTACAAGTACACGCGCGAAGCGATCAGCACTATGAATCCTTCACCTAAAAACTAACCGAATTATGAAACTCAATAAAGTATTAGCAATAGCTGCGATTTTCGGAGCATTGGCCTTTACTGGTTGCAAGAACGACGATCCCAACGATAACTCGTTCGAAAACAAACTGTATCTCGATTCCGAGGCCAAGACTGCGGAGATGCTTATCAAGGGTAGTGTCGCCGAATATTCACAGACGATTTCGGCTGCTGTGGCAAAACCTGCAGAGGCCGACATCAAGATCACTTACAAGGCCGATCCTTCGCTGGTGAAGACCTACAATACGGTTTATTACGCCGAAGCTGTGGCTCTGCCGGCTGAGAACTACGTATTCGAGAATACCGTTGCCGAGATCAAGGCCGGCAGCGTCAAGTCGACCACGGTCGATATCAATTTCGTGAACATCAACACGCTGGATCGCGAGACGCTGTATGTTCTGCCCGTCACTATCGCTCAGGTTTCCGGTATCGACGTTCTCCAGAGTGCACGCACGATGTACTACATCTTCAAGGGCGCCGCTCTTATCAATGTGGTAGCCGATCTTACCGAGACCCGCGCATGGCCCGAGTTCAACAACGACGCCCGACTGAACAATCTGTCGGAGCTGACGCTCGAGGCGCTGGTTTACCCCAACCAGTTCGGCAAGCTCATCTCGACCGTTATGGGTATCGAGGGACACTTCCTTATCCGCTGCGGTGACGCCGGCATTGCCGACAGTCAGGTGCAGGTGGCTTCGTCGAGCAACGTGTCTAACTCCGACTGCCAGCTCGAGACGGGCAAGTGGTCGCACATCGCCGTAACGTTCAACGGCGGTAACGTCGAGATCTATATCAATGGCGTGCTGAAGTGTACCGGTTACTGCGGCCGTTCGACAGTAAGCCTCGGTGCCAAGCACCACAACGAGGATGACGGTTCGCGCGTATTCTGGGTTGGATACTCCTATTCGAGCGATCGTTACTTCGGCGGTCTTATGTCCGAGTGCCGTATCTGGAACCGTGCTCTGACCAGCGACGAGATCAACGCTCCTGACCACTTCTATCAGGTAGCGCCCGATTCGGAGGGTCTGCTGGCATACTGGAAGTTCGACGACGGAGCAGGCAGCACCGTCAAGGATCACACCGGCAACGGTTTCGACCTGACTGTCGGCAAAGTTCCCGCTTGGGTCAATGTATCGTTGCCCGAAAGCACCAAATAATTCGCAACTTTAAAACAAATAACCGTTATGAATATCAAAATAGCGATCAAACGCAGCCTGTTCGCACTTCCGATGCTGCTTGCGGGATTAACTCTCGGTTCGTGTGCCGACGACATCGAAATCGACGGCAAGTTCGACGAGTCGCAGTACGAAGCAGCTACGCGTGTAGACGGAATGATTTTCGATGCGAACACCAATAAAAACGAATCGGTCATCGAATTGCGCGGTGCCGAATACTCTACCGAGGTCGTAATGCGTCTCAGTCAGATGCCCCAAAAGGGTGTCGATGCACGTGTCGTTTACGATGCCGCCTATCTCGAGAAGTACAATGAAGCCCACAACACTTCATTCGAGCTGTTCCCCGAAGCCAATGTGGCTATCGCCCGCAACGGCGAGCTGCTGCTGGCTCCCGATGACAAGGTTTCGGCTTCGGTCGGCATCAAGCTGACTGCTCCGGAGAATATCGTGGAGGACAAGACCTACGTGGTGCCTCTGGCTATCACTACTTCGACCGAGGGCATCACTCTGCCCGAGAAGATGCAGCACGCCGTGTATTTGGTAAAGGATATGCGTGCGCAGTCCGACACCTTCAAGGGTGAGGGCGCTGTAACCAACGTGCTCTACTTCGAGGTGAACGATACCAACCCGCTGAATGCGCTGGAGTTCGTGCTGGCCGAGAGCGGCAAGCTGTTCTTCGACCACGTGGTGCTTTTCGCCGCCAACATCAACTACAATCCCGAGACCAACCGCGTGTATCTCTACAACAACGAGAACGTACAGTACCTGCTCGATCATAACGAGGAGTTCCTCCAGCCGCTGCGCAAACGCGGTATGAAGGTTATCCTGTCGATTCTGGGCAACCACGACTGCTCGGGTGTAGCCCAGCTTTCGGATATGGGTGCCAAGGAGTTCGCCAAGGAGCTGGCCGCTTACGTCTATGCCTACAATCTCGACGGCATCGCTTTCGACGACGAGTATTCCAGCTCGCCCGACCTTTCGAATCCGTGGTTTACGAACCATTCGAACGCCGCGGCTGCCCGCCTGTGCTACGAGTGCAAGCTGGCTATGCCTGACAAGATCGTTTCGCTCTACTATCTCGGTGCAATGAACAGCTATATGCCGGCTATTAACGGCGTCGATCCGGGTGTGTTCGTAGATTATGAGGTAGCTGACTACGGCGGTGCTGCAACTCCGCTCAAGGGCCACACGCTCAAGAACTGCGGCGGCATGTCTATCGAGCTTAACATCGGCCGCGGCAACTCGTCTACCGAGGTTGCACGTGCCCGCAAGCAGGCAGGTTATGGCTACTATATGTTCTTCGCACTCGATCCAAGCAAGTACTCGTATCAGGTTGGGCGCTGCCGCAGCGTATGCTTGGGCCTGTATGACGAGGATCTGTTAGAGCCGGCCTATTATTACAGTAAAAACGATACTACGCGCAAACCGCGCTAACCGGTGGTTTGGTAAACGTAAAAAATGTATAGCGTTATGAAAAAAATATTGATAGCTTTCGCCGCTGCCGCTGCCCTGCTGTGCGCCTGCGACGACGACAATACCAGCGACGAAAAAGTTTCGTCGGCTACCATTACCATCTCGACCGAGACTCTGACTGCTGCGCCCGAAGGCGCGCAGCAGTCGGTCACGGTAACCAGCTCGGGCGACTGGCGTCTGGCCGGTGTCTGCGACTGGGCGCATCCTTCTGCAACTTCGGGCAAAAGCGGCGAGACGGTCACCTTCACGATCGATCCCAATACGACCGAGGCTGTCCGTACCGCTACTTTCAAGTTCTTTACCGGTTCGGCCGTAGCTCCCCTTACGATCAACTCGGAGATAGGTTACAGATTGGAACTTCTCTCCTCTGAAGAGATGTACACCGAGAGTCCGGCCGAAGAGATTTCGATACAGCTTAATACCAATATCCCCGAACTGACGTGCGAGGTTCCCGAGTGGGTTGCGTATTCTAACCGTACCGATGCTTTCGGCAAGACCATCCTCTCGTTCGCAGTATCGGAGAATGCCACCTATATCAACCGTAGCGGAAATATAGTCATCTCGTCCGACAAGGCCGAGGAGCCTATCACTGTCGCCCTGACGCAGGAGCAGACCAATACGATCATTATCGATGATGTTATGTTCGATTTGGATATGACTGCACAGGATGTTACCGTTGTAGTAAAGTCGAATGTGGATTATGATGTCAACAAGGAAGTCGACTGGATTTCGGAAGGAACTCTGGTAAGTTCTAACGAGCAGGAGGACGGTCTTACCGCCGACACCTATACGTTCACTCTGACCGAGGCTACCGGTCCCCGCGGTTCGCAGGTGACTTTCTACTGGGAGGATCTGTTCACACACGTTACGATGGTTCAGAAGGATCCGGATACCGAAGTCGTCAACATTCCCGATGATGTATTCCGCGCTAACTTAGTTTCGAGGAACTGGGTTCTCGATCTCGGCGGCGGTGCCTGCATCGTCCTCGAAGACGGTCTGAATGCCACCTCGTTCTCGAGCGAAGGGTCGTGGTACGATTCGTTCGAGTCGGTTGAGGGTATCGAAAGTTTCCCCAATTTGGAGACTATAACCATAAACTACCATAATATCAGGTCGTTCGATATCTCGAAACTGAAGAAGGTGACCAGCGTGACGATCGGCTATTGCATCTATCTGAGCAATATCAATTTGGGTGATAATGCTGTTAAGACATTGAATCCTTTCTCGTATTGGGGCTATAATTATTACAGCTATGCTACGTCGTTCACTGTTGCCGGCACCAAACTTGAGTCGCTGGATTGCGGCTGCGACAGCTATTTTGGCAATTATGATACTATCGAGAGCCTTGATGTCTCGGGCTGCCCTGCGCTGACTACGCTCAATGCGGTTCGCGGTTCGCGTCTGAAGACTCTGTACCTCAAGGAGGGTCAGGTGATTCCCAATCTGACCAAGGAGGATTATACCGAGATAAAGTACAAATAATCCTTTGCAGATGAATTTCGAGGTCGCCCCGCCCCTTGGGGCAGGGCGACCTATTTTATCAAATATGGCGCATTCGTTGCACGATTCGGTACGAATGAGTAACTTTGCCTGAAAACCAACCCGATCGAAACCTATGACTTCAGATAATCGATCCGCCTCGCCCCTGAAATGGGTGCCTACCGTTTACTTCGCGATGGGACTGCCGTTCGTGTTCCTGTCCATGGTGTCGGTGCTGATGCTGTCGGATCTGGGCATCGGTAATGCCCGCATAGCCTTTTGGACATCGCTCATTATGCTCCCTTGGACGCTCAAACCCCTGTGGAGTCCGTTTTTGGAGATGTTCAAAACAAAAAAATTCTTCGTCGTCGGTACGCAGCTGATAACCGGTGCCTCGTTCGCACTGCTGGCCCTGTCGCTGCCATTGGACGGCGTATTCACCTACGCAATAGCCCTTATGGGCGTGATAGCCCTGAGCGGTGCGACGCACGACATCGCCGGCGACGGAATTTATCTCGCCGCACTCGACAAAACCACTCAGGCTCGTTATATAGGCTGGCAGGGTGCCTTTTACAACCTTGCAAAGATTCTCACCAACGGCGGCTTGGTGTATCTGGCCGGACAACTCAGTGCTGCGCTCGGAGCCGTCGAGGCTTGGATGTGCATCGTGGGCATCTGCTCGGCTGTGATGTTAGTCATCGCCCTGTGGCATATCAAGGTGCTGCCTACCGGCGGCGAAGCACGTTCGACACGCAGCGTCCGCGAAGCAATGAGCGAGTTGGTAAGAATTTTCGCTGAATTTTTCCGTAAAAAATATATAGGCTGGTACATTCTCTTCATCGTGCTCTACCGCTTCGCCGAGGGCTTCGCGATGAAGATCGTGCCGCTGTTTCTCAAGGCCCCCGTGGCTGAGCAGGGCTTGGGTCTGACGACCAGTCAGATAGGTTTGGTGTACGGCACGTTCGGTGCTGGTGCCTTCATCCTCGGCTCGATACTGGCCGGATATTACATTTCGCACTTCGGCCTGCGCCGCACGCTCTTTTCGCTCTGCTGTGCCTTCAATATACCGTTCGTGGTCTATCTGCTGCTGGCGCTGTTTCAGCCGCAGAACCTGCCGGTGATTGGCGGAGCCATCGTACTCGAGTACTTCGGCTACGGCTTCGGTTTCGTCGGGCTGACGCTGTTTATGATGCAGCAGGTGGCCCCGGGCGAACACAAGATGGCCCACTACGCCTTCGCTACGGGTATTATGAACCTCGGCGTGATGCTGCCCGGAATGCTCAGCGGCTACCTGAGCGACTGGCTCGGCTTCCGCACTTTCTTCATTTGGGTTATGATCGCCACCATTCCGGCGTTCATTATGACTTGGAAAGTGCCCTTTACCTATCCCGATGAAAAATAGCGGCAGACTGCCGTGGAACAGTTTACAGATGAAATCATTGCAGAACAAAATATGATCGATATGAAAGCAGATATCCAGATTGCAGGGCAGCCGATGCCCGATATGCCGTGGCAGGAGCGCCCTGAGGGGTGCCGCAACGTAATGTGGCGTTACGATCGCAACCCGATCATCCCGCGCGACCTGCTGCCCGATTCCAACTCGATATTCAACTCGGCCGTGGTGCCTTTCGAGGGCCGTTATGCCGGCGTATTCCGCTGCGACGACACCAATCGTCGCATGACGCTGCACGTCGGATTCTCCGACAACGGCATCGACTGGCAGATCGAGCCTGAGCCGCTGCGGTTCCAGTGCGAAGACAGCGAGATAGGGGAGTGGGTTTACGGCTACGACCCCCGCGTGGTGAAGATCGACAACCGCTACTACGTGACGTGGTGCAACGGCTACCACGGACCGACGATCGGCGTGGCGTGGACCGACGATTTCCGCACGTTCCACCAGTTAGAGAACGCTTTCCTCCCATATAACCGCAACGGCGTGCTGTTCCCGCGCAAGATAGGCGGCCGCTATGCCATGCTGTCGCGCCCGAGCGATACCGGCCATACCCCCTTCGGCGACATATTCTACTCCGAGTCGCCAGATATGGAGTTTTGGGGCCGCCACCGCCACGTGATGTCGCCCGCCGAGTTCGAGAAGAGCGCTTGGCAGTGCATGAAGATCGGCGCCGGTCCGGTGCCCATCGAGACCTCCGAAGGGTGGCTGCTGCTCTATCACGGCGTATTGCGCTCGTGCAACGGCTACGTCTATTCGTTCGGTTCGGCGCTGCTCGATATCGACCGCCCGTGGCGCGTGCTGGCCCGCAGCGGCCCGTATCTGCTCTCGCCGCAAATGCCTTACGAGTGTATGGGCGACGTGCCCAACGTCACGTTCCCCTGCGCCGCGCTGCACGATCCCGCAACGGGGCGTCTGGCCGTGTACTACGGCTGTGCCGACACGGTGACAGGACTGGCATTCGGCTACATACCCGAAATAATCGAGTTTACCAAAAAGACTAATATACTCTGAAAATCATGAACTGCCCGAAACTGCTTGCCTCGCTGGCAGCCGTGCCGCTGGCTCTGAGCATCGCGGCGCAGCAGCCGGCTGATTATGTCGATCCGTTCATCGGTACGACAAACTTCGGCACGACGAACCCGGGCGCCGTGCGTCCGAACGGTATGATGTCGGTGTGCCCGTTTAATGTGATGGGTTCCGCGGACAACCTCTACGACAAGGACGCCCGCTGGTGGTCTACGCCTTACGAGTATCGCAACGGTTTCCTGACAGGTTTCTCGCACGTCAATCTGAGCGGCGTGGGGTGTCCCGAGCTTGGATCGCTGTTAGTGATGCCTACCGCCGGAAAGCTCGAGGTCGACTACCGCAATTACGGCAGCACATATTCCGGCCAGACGGCTTCGCCCGGGTACTACTCTGTGCGGCTTGACCGCTACGGCATTCAGGCTGAGGTAACTGCTACGCCGCGCACCTCGGCCGAACGCTATACATTCCCTGCCGGTGAGGGTCACATACTTCTTAATCTCGGCGAGGGGCTTACCAACGAGTCGGGCGCCACGGTGCGCAAGGTCGGCGACAGGGAGATAGAGGGCGTGAAGTTGCTCGGCACATTCTGCTACAATCCGCAGGCGGTGTTCCCGATCTATTTCGTGATGCGCGTGAACCGCATGCCGCGCGAAAGCGGCTACTGGAAGAAGCAGCGCCCGATGACCGGCGTCGAGTCTGAGTGGACCCCCGACAACGGCCGCTACAAATTATATACACGCTATGCCCGCGAGCTGTCGGGTGACGACGTGGGGTATTACTTCACCTTCGACCTTGAGGAGGGCGAGCAGGTCGAGGTGCAGATGGGCGTCTCGTTCGTGTCGATCGAGAATGCAAGGCGCAACCTCGATCACGAGCAGCCGCAGTTCGATTTCGACGGCGTTCGTGCGGCGGCCCGCAAGGCGTGGAACGACGACCTCGGCCGCATCCGCGTCGAGGG
>CAYYUW010000162.1:0-4382 GCA_964474985.1 uncultured Alistipes sp.
CGCCAAAGGCCGAGATCGAGGGCGAGATGGGCGACTCGAAGATGGGTCTGCAGGCGCGTCTGATGTCGCAGGCACTGCGCAAGCTGACCTCCAGCATCTCTAAAACCAAGACCGTCTGCATATTCATCAACCAGCTGCGCGACAAGATCGGCGTGATATACGGCAATCCCGAGACCACGACCGGCGGCAACGCTCTGAAGTTCTACGCCAGCGTGCGTATCGACATCCGCAAGGCAAGCGTCATCAAGGACGGCGACGAGCAGCTCGGCACCCGCGTGAGAGTCAAGGTTGTAAAGAACAAGGTGGCGCCCCCGTTCCGCAAGGCCGAGTTCGACATTATGTTCGGCGAGGGCATCTCGAAGATCGGCGAAATACTCGATCTTGGCGTCGACTTAGGCGTGATAAAAAAATCGGGATCGTGGTTCTCCTACGGCGAAAGAAAACTCAGCCAAGGCCGCGATGCGGTAAAGGATTTGCTTACCAAAGAGCCGGAATTGCAGGCCGAAATCGAAGCCAAGGTGCGCGAAGCGATGAAAGCCGCCAAATAGAAACATTCGTCGCCTATGAATTATACGCCGGAAGACGAACGTATCATACAGGAGAAGTATGATGATCTGATGGAGACTTGCGACAAGATCTGCAAGAACGACGACGATCGCAGCTTCATCAAAAAGGCCTTTTTCCTTGCCAAAGAGGCCCATAAGGGCGTGCGCCGCCGCTCGGGCGAGCCTTATATCCTGCATCCGATAGCCGTTGCCAAGATCACCGTCGAGGAGATCGGACTCGGCGTAAAGTCGGTAGTGGCATCACTGCTGCACGACGTGGTGGAGGATACCGAGTACACCGTGGAGGACATACGCAATATGTTCGGTCCGAAAATAGCCACTATGGTCGACGGACTGACAAAAATGTCGGGCGTATTCAATACCAAAACGTCGGAGCAGGCCGAGTATTTCCGCAAAGTCCTGCTGACGCTCTCGGACGACGTGCGGGTCATACTGATCAAGATTGCCGACCGGCTGCACAATATGCGCACCCTCGGCGCAATGCCCGTAAACAAACAGATCAAGATCACGAGCGAAACCATATACCTGTTCGCTCCGCTGGCATACCGGTTAGGATTGTACTCGATAAAGACCGAGCTGGAAGACCTCTGTATGATGTACCGTTTTCCGGATCAGTATCGCGAAATATCCCAAAAGCTGAACGAAAACAAGGCTCAGCTGAGCGAATATATCGACCGGTTCAACGCCCCGATAATCGAGGCGCTGAAGAAAAACGGCTTCGACTTCGAGATCTCGGGCCGCATCAAAAGCCCCTATTCGATATGGTCGAAGATGCAGCGCAAGCAGATTCCATTCGAGGAGGTTTACGACCTGTTCGCTATCCGCATAGTTTTCAAGGCACTGCCGTTCCCGTCCGAGAAGACGCAGTGCTGGCAGATATACTCCTCGATAACAGACATCTATACGCCCAAACCCGACCGGCTGCGCGACTGGATCAGTATGCCCAAGGCCAACGGCTACGAGGCTCTGCACTCGACCGTTATGGGTCCTGACGGCGTATGGGTCGAGGTGCAGATACGTACGCAGCGAATGGAGGACATCGCTGAACGCGGCTTCGCGGCACACTGGAAGTACAAGCGTGCCACGATATCGCAGAACGAGGACGAGTTCGACAAGTGGCTCAAGAAAATACGCGAAGCGCTCAACTCGCCGACCGAAAACGCCGTGGATTTTCTCGACAACTTCAAGCTGTCGCTATACACCTCCGAGATAGTCGTTTTCACCCCCAAGGGAGAGTCGCGGACGATGCCCAACGGCGCTACGGCGCTCGACTTCGCGTACGAAATACACTCGAAAATAGGGCATAAGGCCATAGGCGCGAAGATAAACCACGTCATAAAACCGATCTTCACGCAGATACACAGCGGCGACCAGATCGAAATAATAACATCGGACAACACGCGGCCGAAACCCGAGTGGCTCGAACACGTCACCACGACAAAGGCCAAGTCATCGATCAAGAACTTCCTCAAGAAAGACCGCCAAAACAATATTATGCGGGGCATGAAGATGTTCGAGAATCGACTGAAAGAGACCGGCATAACCCCCAGCCGACGCGTGTTCGTCAAGGTGCTGCCGGCATACGACTGCGCCACGAAGGACGAATTTTACAGCAAGTTGGGAGCAGGCATTCTGTCGCTGGACAATTTGGAAAAGATACTGCGGCAGAACTCAGCTCGCAAAATACTGAAATTCTGGACTCTGTTTCTTAATAACGATGATGAAAAGGACGACGAGAACCTCTCGGAGGAACAGCTTGCAAAGAAACGCTTAGTTGTGGGTGACGAAACGCCGGACGAAGCGCCGCAATTCGTCATAGCCGAATGCTGCAAGCCGATTCCGGGCGACAGCGTAGTAGGGTATCGCGACCCTGAGACGGGCAAAATATTCGTCCACAAAAGCACCTGCGACGAACTGACGCGCCTCGGCGCCCAGTTCGGCAAAAACATAGTCAAGGAAGAGATCAAATGGTCACAGCACAAGGCTATGTCGTACCTCTCTACAATCGAGCTGCGCGGCATCGACCGCATAGGCATCATCCTCGAGCTTGCGCAGTTAATAAAAGACGAATTTAACATAAACATCCGCGAAATACACATTCAGAGCCACGACGGAATATTCGAGGGCACTATCAGCCTGTACATAAAGAATATTCAGGATCTCAACAACCTTATGGAGAAGCTCCGTACGATCAAAGGCATCGAAGTGGTAAAACGCGACCTAAACTAACCGAACTATGGACTTGTTAATCGTCATAGGCATCACGGTGCTTATATTAATATTCAAGTTGGGATTCAAATCCGCAGCGGCTAAATCCGAGACGACCGAGGAGGCTCAACCAGATTTTAAGACAGTGTTTAAGACATTGTTCGATCTGCCTGACAAAGAGGAGACTGCGCCCGCAATCGACGAGCCGGTGCCACCAGCTCCGCCGGCAATACCGCGAACGAAGCCCAAGCCTGAATCAATGCCGAAGCAGGCCGCAGTCCGAGCACCCAAAGCCGGTAACGCTACGGCCGAAAGGGTAGTACAGGTATCGCCCGTGCCCCAAGCAAATAGCGCCGCATCCACCGGATCGCACGACAACACCACCTCCGACATACACGACATAGCGGAGCAGTTCGACCTGCGCCGCGCCGTCATATACTCGGAAATACTCAAACCGAAATTCGACGAATAGACCAATAACTTAAAAGGTATGGCAACGATATTTTCACGCATAATAGCAGGGGAGATCCCCAGTTACAAGGTCGCTGAGGACGACCGTTTCTACGCATTCTTGGATATTAATCCGCTGATGAAAGGGCATACGCTCGTAGTTCCAAAGCAGGAAGTCGACTATCTGTTCGACCTCGACGACCGGACGCTTCAGGATATGATAGTATTCGCAAAGCGAGTCGCCGAGAAAATCAAGTGCAAAATAGAGTGCAAAAAGGTTGCAATGGTAGTGCTCGGACTGGAAGTCCCGCATGCACATATTCATTTAATCCCTATGAATACGGAAAGCGACATAGATTTTCACAAGCAAAAACTCGAACTTACGCCTGAAGAGTTTGCTCAAATAGCCCAAGAGCTGCAGTAGCAGGGTAGTCCGGCACTTGGCAAACCAGCGCAAGGTTAGAATAGCCAAACTAAATAGCATATAATCAGAGGGGTAGTCCAGTATCGGAATGCCCCTCTACGAGTATTTAACATAATATTCTCGTCATACTTAAATTACCGCTAAACAAATCGCCGTGGATAGTGCTACAACATAATTAAATAGCAGGGCGGGGCTGCATTACATTTGTAATATATACATATTAACTTTTGTAAAATCACACAGATTGTACACTTGACACACTGAGTACGTAATTGCACATTTGTAATAATTATTCACTTTAGCACCCATATCAATACTATGCGGATACCGGCGTAATTAGGTGCACTTCAAAAACTGAAACTTACGAGCAATATACACTGACAACCAGCATTTACAGCATTTATATAATGCAAAACTTCATGTAAGCATTCATAAGCTTAACTTTAGCGATCATTACTGGCATGTATTTATGAAATTATCTATAGATATTATCATATAATCAGTAGTTTACTGCAAACATATCACACAAGACATCAGCAAGTAAATTAAATAGTGCGAAATCGGATAAATGACAGCGTTATTACACTATAGAAATATATGAGATAGTGGAGCAAATACCCTGTTATAATGCGATTTATGCGGCCAATTCTCAGAGGTATAAATTTATTGACCAATAGAAAGCAGGCACAGAGCGTTATGGATGCAGAGCACTTTATGTAATATAATTATATAAT
>CAYYUW010000163.1:0-3115 GCA_964474985.1 uncultured Alistipes sp.
CATTGTAATATTCGAGTCCCTTGTCGAAATATTGACGTGCCGTTTGGGCGTGTGCAGAGAACAGACAGAAAACCGAGATAAGAACCAATAAAATTTTCTTCATAGTGTACTGTGTGTTAGAAAAGCCGATTCGTTTCGATATGGTTGTGCAAATATAGGACAAACAGTTATAAATTCCTAATAATAAGCGCAAAAAAATAGTTATCTACCGGCGGCATCCAGACATATACCTGCTCCGGTCGGGATACGCGAGAGAGCTATTGAAGTTAAAATATTAAAATTAGTAAAAATATCGCGAATTGGCTATCTTTGCCACGCAAAAATATGACACACTTATGGAATCACTCAAGGAACTATATAAGATAGGCCGCGGCCCGTCGAGCAGTCACACAATGGGCCCCTACAAGGCGGCGGCGCTGTTCGCATCGCGGCATCCCGAAGCCGAAGCATTTCGCGTGACGCTCTACGGCAGCCTCGCAGCCACCGGCAAAGGACACCTCACCGACACGGCGATACTTCAGGCCCTCACCCCGACCGCCCCGACCGAAATCGTGTGGCGCGCCGACACCGTACTCCCCGTACATTCCAACGGCATGCTGTTCGAGTCCATCGGCGGCGGCAGCGTGACCGACAGCTGGCACGCATACAGCATCGGCGGCGGCACGATAATCGACGACGGAGAACTGGCGCAGAGCCGGCCCAGCGTATATCCGCTCAAGCATATCTCAGAGATACTCGGCTGGTGCAAACGCACCGGCGGCGACTACTGGGAGTATGTCGAGGAGTGCGAAGGCAAGGAGATATGGGACTATCTGCACGAGGTATGGCAGACGATGTGCAGCGCGATAGAGAATGGGCTGAACAACGAGGGCGTACTCCCGGGCGGATTGGGTGTAAAACGCAAGGCCTCGACATACTTCGTCAAGGCCAACGGCTACAAAGACAGCCTCAACAGCCGCGGCAAGATATATGCCTACGCCTTGGCAACCTCCGAGGAGAACGCCTCGGGCGGAGTGATCGTGACGGCACCCACGTGCGGCTCGAGCGGCGTGCTGCCCGCAGTGCTCTACCACCTCTACAAGTCGCGCGACTTCCGCGAAATACGCATACTGCGCGCCTTGGCCACCGCCGGACTTTTCGGCAACGTGGTCAAGACCAACGCCTCGATATCCGGCGCCGAGGTTGGATGTCAGGGCGAAGTGGGCGTCGCATGCGCTATGGCCGCAGCGGCAGCCTGCCAGCTCTTCGGCGGCACACCCTCGCAGATCGAGTATGCAGCCGAAATGGCGCTGGAGCACCACCTCGGACTAACGTGCGACCCCGTTTGCGGATTGGTGCAGGTGCCCTGCATCGAACGCAATGCCGTCGCCGCAGCCCGCGCGCTCGATGCCAACATCTACGCCACTTACTCCGACGGCAACCACCGCGTCAGCTTCGACCACGTGGTCGAGGTGATGAAGCAGACCGGTCACGACCTGCCGAGCCTCTACAAGGAGACTGCTGCCGGCGGTCTGGCCAAAGAGCTGGAGCATATCCGCCAGCGCCGAACACGCCGCAACGACATTTAGAACTTTGCCGGTCGGACAGGCGTAAATTCGTCGGGCGCAGCATCGATTTATTGTACAATTTTTGAATAAAATTCTTACCTTTGCTTCAAATATTGAATCTATGGAACGCGCAGAATTTTATTCGAGTGTGCCCGAGGGCGATATGTCGCTGCCCGATTGCGGGTATGTCAAGGCCGGTTTCCCGTCGCCGGCCGACGATATGCCGTTTCCGTCGCTCGACCTCAACCGCCGCTTGGTGCGCAATCCAGCCTCGACATTTTATATGACCGCACGCGGCGACAGTATGGCCGGCGTGGTCGACGACGGCGACCTGCTGGTCGTGGACCGCGAACCGGCACCCACGGACGGTTGTTTAGCCGTATGTTTCGTCGACGGCGAATTTACGCTCAAGCGGCTGAAGTTGGAGCGCGACCACGCGTTGCTCCTGCCCGCGAATCCCAAGTACGCCCCCATACACGTCGATGCCCAGAACAACTTCGCGGTTTGGGGCGTGGTCCGATACATAATCAAAAAGGTGTGACGATGTACGGACTGGCCGACTGCAACAACTTCTTCGTGTCGTGCGAGCGCGTCTTCAACCCCGCACTCGAGGGACGTCCCGTGGTCGTGCTCAGCAACAACGACGGGTGCGCCATATCGCGAAGCAACGAGGCCAAGGCGCTCGGGATAGGTATGGGCCAGCCGCTGTTCCAGTTCCGCGATATCGTCCGCCGCGAGCGGGTTGCCATATTCTCCTCCAACTACCGCCTCTACGGCGATATGAGCCGCCGCGTGCACGAAACACTGCGGCAGGCGGTGCCTCAAATCGAGATCTACTCCATAGACGAGGCGTTCCTCGATCTGCGGGGGATGCCCATAGATACGCTCGGAGATCTCGGACGGAATATCTCCGCCCTCTGCCGCCGCAATACCGGCATCCCCGTGTCGGTGGGCATCGCCCCGACCAAAACGCTGGCCAAAGTGGCATCGAAACTCTGCAAACGCTATCCGCGGCTGCAGGGAGCCTGTCTGATGTATCGGCCGGCAGATATCGAAAAGGTGCTGCGGCAGTTTCCGGTCGGCGACATCTGGGGCATCGGGCGGCGGTATGTCAAGCGGCTGACTGCCGCCGGAATAGTCACGGCGTGGGATTTCGCATCGCTGCCCGAGGAGGTCGTGAACGTCCAGATGGGACTGAACGGCGTAAGGACTTGGCGCGAGTTGCACTCCATTCCCAGCATCGACTTCGAAACCCAGCACCCTCCCAAGCAGCAGATATGCGTCTCGCGGAGTTTCGCATCAGACCTCACCGACATCGAGCAGCTGCACGGTCAGGTAGCCGAGTTCGCCGCCCGATGCGCCGCAAAACTGCGCCGGCAGAACTCGCTGTGCCGCGAGGCAATGCTGTTCATTACAACAAACCGCCACAGCAAAGATCGTGAATACACCTGCCAGAACCGCCTGACGGTTTTTCCCGTGGCGACCGACTCGACCCTCGAAATAGAGAGCGCCGTACACTCGATGCTCCTTCAAGCATTCTGCAGCGGGTTGGGATACAAGCGCGCCGG
>CAYYUW010000164.1:0-20438 GCA_964474985.1 uncultured Alistipes sp.
AGGAGCAATGGGAACTTGCGGAGAGAGATCATTTACAGGTTTTTTCTCCGATCCAAAACAATCGACACACATTAAGTGACTGTCCACATAATATTGACTCGCCACCTTGCGATGACATTTAGGACACTCCACAATGTCCATAATCGAGACCATCTTACCGGAATGTTCGCACTTGCATACTTTTTTAGTCTCATCAACTTCAACTATATTATGATAGTTGTTGATCGTTGTATTGGTGTTGGTCGTTACGGTACGATTGTCTATACTATTAGCGCTCAGGTTATCACCTGCAATATTATCTCCCCTGTGAATACTGTTATCCATCTGCATCCCTCTTTGCACAGAAGGATTCGTTTCATTTTTTGCAGCCTCAAGTTTACCACCGCAAATCGGGCAAAACAAGTCGGAACCGTCAAGATCCCACTCCTTATGGCATTTCGTGCATATTTTCTTCATTGCTGTATTCTTCTATTGAAGGTACCACATCTATTTGAGACACACATAAATATTCATCACCCTCAATTTCGCCGTCAACGATAACCCGCTTGTTGGCGAATGCCTGAAAATAATGATCATTTATGTCGGAGCGCTCCGCTCGATACAGTTTGTATCTTGTACGCTCATCTACGACAAGAAAGGCAACATTCCCCTCGGATTTGGTTCCTGTGTTGCATTCTATGATATTTATAACCCCCTGAACAGTCATTGTTGATTATTTAAGTTCAGATCCGCACTCATCACAAAAACGCTCTTTCTGTGAATGAACTTTACCGCAAAAACTGCACTTCTTGGTAGCTGGAATATTGCCATCGACTTTTATATCATCTTGAGCATTATTATCCTCTTTCGTTGCAATATATACGGCAGGTCTTTGCCTTACAGGAATTTTCACCTCCTCACGAGTCGTATAGTTCAATGCCCGATCCTGATGTGCATCGTGACGATCTTGTTCCCGTCGAAGTTGATCGCGATATTCATTGCGCTGCTGATCGCGATTCTGAACCATACTGTCACTCATATGTGCAACCGTCGACATCATCCCATTGAACATCTCCTTTAGATCGTTGGAATGGAGATTGCTTGAGTCTTGCTGCATCTTTAACATATTCAGTAAAGTTTGTTCCTTTTCTGCTGCAAACTCTTTCTCCCGTGCCGCATCTTTGGCTGCCGCGAATGATTGTGCAAATGCTGTTTGCGCTGCTGCATCAATCTTGCCGATTTCTTGTGCTATGATCTGATCTGCGCCCATTACCCGCTGCATTTCCAAACGCTGACGCTCGGTTAACTGCTCTTCCTGCATCACCCGATAGTTGTGATCAAACTCCTGCCCGCGAAGTTTCATCTCTCTGTCTGTCGCGTGATCATCAAGTTCGTCTTCCAACTTCGCGAACTCTTTGTACCGCTCCATTTGGGATTTTGCAGCCCGTTCCGCCAAATCGTACTCGAATATTGTTTGTTCATTGTCAATCTTGTAAACTTCACGAGCGGCATCACCCTTGCGCTTCAAATCATTGTAGAATCGTTCATTTTCATACTCATCTTCCATCCGCTGTTTGTTCAGCTGATGAGTAAGCTCCTGCAGATCAATGGTCTGCTCTCCGCCGGTACGGATTTTCTCGTAGTCAATGGCATTCTTCAATCCTAACAGATCCAGCGCAAAGCCTCTTGTTATCGTACCCTCTTTGATCTTATCCTCCAAAATCGAAAACTCCTCGTCACGCAGCAACTCGGTCTTCTTTATTTCCGCCAACGAGTTGTTTATCTCATTGTATGCCTGTTTTTCATCCCGAATACCTTGTGCTTCCCAAATACGCCTTTCACGAGAAAGAAGTATATAGAATCTGTCCAGTTCGTCTTGAGTTAATGCCTGGTCTTTGTTGATTTTCTGAAGCTCCTGATGGAACTCCAGATCCGTGCGGGCCTCGTGCAATGCCTGCTGGGCAAGTACGGTGTTGAGGCGATTGCGATAGTCATGGGTTCTTTGGAGGTAGCTAAGTTCATGTTCCGAAAGATACATCTCCCGCGCTACCTCCCGCATACGCTCAATAGCCTCGTTTTGAAAGGCAATCTCAACGAGATTTGTCAAAACCAGACCGTGCATATTAATATTGCGCATATTATGCTCAACAGTGGCTTTAACCGATTCGGAGACAAATGTATCCTCAATGACAGTATCCTTCAGACATTCTTGCAGAACGACCTTGATACCGGATGAAATGTCTTTTGCGAGCATGGAGGTACTCACATAACTGTTTTCTGTCAGATAGTAATTTGAGAACTCCTCGAAGTTGTCAATCCTGAAGAATCCTTTGATAGCCATCTGAAGGTCCAGATGCTTCGTTCTCACGATCATCGGTTCAAAGTTGTTGGAACCGTCGGGACTGTCCTGTATAGAGCCGATTATCAACTGAAATTCTCTGTCCTGTTTCAACGAAACTGAGAACAGTTCGTTCCTCTTTAGATATTCGAGAACCTGATCGAATGTTTCCAATTTTTTTAGTCTGGCATACTCATCTCCAATCTTGTCCTGGATTTTCGTACCAAAAATCAGATTGGAGATGAAACGGCCCGCGCGACGAAGCAAAGAGCTGATTCCGCTTACTCGCGTTTCAAGAATTTTATTTAGCTCCTCGGATGAAATAAAGTCATAACAGCCTCCCTTAATTTCTGCCAGCAGCTTCCCTCCGGCTTTGATATAAGCCGTTGTACCATCGTTGATGATTACACCCTGCGTGGTGTCATACTGGATAAAATCGGCCTCTTTGATCTGTTGGGCTACAACACCCGGCTGAATATTCCAATATAATCGCTGTTTAATTATGTTAAAGCTATCTGACGGCGCCGGATTCTGCCGGGAGACATCGGTCGATTTGCTTTGAGCTGCGCCACACCGGGTACAAAATTTTGCTCCTTCTTTCAATGGAGCGCCACAATTATTACAGTTCATAGGGCAAAGTTTTACTTATTAATATTTTCTTTACGTTATTATTATCATGGTCCAATATTGCCACAATCTCATTACTGGTATTGCAATAATGATATGAGTATGATTTACAAGTTCCGCCAATGCTGTTTTTTACGACGAAACTCAACTCTCTCGGCGGAATACCGTACCTTTCGTACAGATATTCTGTTATCATTTGATGATTATGCATTATTGACCTGTTAACCAAGTTCTCAACGACGCCGCGCAAACCCGAAATTTGTGTCGTTTCATAAATTGTTTCGTGGTCCACCTGTTTAACACAAGAATCATCATTCGAGTAAATTACCGTACGGGGATTGCAATGTTCAAGGCTGTTAACGACAGCGTTTTTATTATCATCGGAGAGGAATGACCTGCCGGGTTTTACAATCCTTAATGCGGGATCGCCAAATAAATTAAATTCAGACAGTGTGATATGTGAGAGTTCACTGTGAATACTGTCATTTTCAATCAAGGCCCTTCTTGCCAACAGCATTGCCGAACCGGCAGCATAACCGGCGCATAGATTTTTGATGAAATGATGCGCCATAAGGTCTGCCGAACCCATTCCACAGGAGAGGCCATAAGCTATCCTTGAAGAACCCAAGTAAATAACGGTATTATTTTCAAAGGCAGAAAGCATCATTGATTTATCAATGTTTTTATCGATAAATCGGGCTCCGTAGCAGGCTTCGGTTACAATAACATTGGGCTCTTTTAATCCCAACAGATCATTTGGCGCAACCCCTTCAAACATTTCCTCCGATTCCTTCTGCCCATAAAACCCGGAACTGTTCGGCGCATTACTCCCATGCATATTAAAATAGTAAAGACTCGCATGACTGTTAAAATGCCTTTTCAAGGGAGACAGGGATTGATACTCATGGCAAGATCTCTCGTATTCCCTGTCAGACACGATATAAGGAGTGAGCAGGATGTTTTTATAGTAATAACTGTTGCCGACATCAGAGGAACAACTATTGGCAAATTGCCCTGCGACCTCAAGACTCGACTCTTTCCAATGAGGATCACTTTGCCCGTAAAACTTTATCATTCGTAAACCATTCATGGCAACGGAAGCTATTCGTTTCAAGGAAGCGGACAAAGATTTTACAGATGTATCCTTGCCCATTGGAAGTCTGCCGACAAAAAGCATATGCGGAACCTGGCAGATGGTCATATCTATCATCATTTGATCCGTTTGCTCGCCATACAGAGCTCCATAAGGCAAATCCGAATCAATTTTTTCAGATACCTTGTCCCCTCCCTCATAACGGATAAAGTTGCCTACTTTAGGCATCGGCACAATATCATTTCCGCCAATAATGAATAAATACACTACATTACGGTGCAAAACATTGGTGTCATAATTGTAACTGTCCAAAACAATATCCTGGTACTCTAACCATGAACTTCGGGAATCAAGACAAACCGTATGCTCTGAACTGTGGTACGTGTAATTGGAAGCGTCAATCAGACTATACTTAATGCCTTGTTTTCTCCGATACTTAATATAGGTTTCTATAAGGGACAAGATCGCCTGTTTTGAACAATTGAGATTTGAGCATAAGGATTCTGTATTTGTGAATATATATCCCCAAACACTGCTTTGAACATAATTTAGCTTATTCGCCGGCCTGGAATAATCCAAATCATTATGTAACGCTGTGCCACACTCCGGACAGTAAGCATCATTAGCCGCAACCGCTATACCACAATTATGACAAAATGGCATATAATTCTATTGTAATGTAATATGAATGGTTTGTCCGTCAACTTTCAACTTGCATGGAACTTTCAACTCTGAATTAAGGTAGAACAGCAGATTGTCTCCAAATTGCGCGGCATCCATGGGCAAACCGTCCGTATCTACCGACGGTATCTTCACCGTGTCAAAAATCATTTGATCCGCGACCATGCCTTGCAGGTGATATTGTCCATTTTGAGCATTGGTACGCACCCACCGGCGAATGATATTTGAAAGAAGATAACCTTCACCTCCAACCTCCGATTCGAGATTGAATGCCGACCCCTCCGCGCGAGTAATGCGCAGAACTACCGACTTGCCTTCACTGATACTTTTTGCAAAATTAACTTTAAGATCTTCAAGGAAGGGCTCTATCTGTTGTTCAACAGCCATTACGCACAACTTATCGAAATCATCGGTCATAAATCTGTTGGTCCAGTCCACACTGCTTGACAACAGATTTCCGGAAGCCGTCTCGTAGGCTTTCATATTCAGTGAAGCTCTATTGCCTTGAGGATCACGGTCCTTAATAAAGTCCACAATGATATACACATCCGCACCCGAGTTATCCAACAAAAGTTTCTCCTCGGACTGAAGTGCAACAGCATTGAATTCCCGGCTGCGCCACATGGCTTCCAGGCGCCCCTCGAAATCGATAGTGGTCACTCCCAATTTGTTAAATCCCTCTTGCACGCGTGCTACCGCCATTCGCAAGTCTGCATCAGATTGGAATATTTCTTTATAGGTTTGTGTCTCTTGACGATATGGGACGACTGTAATCGTAGGCAATCCGATTTCTGCTTTTGTCTCCTCCATTGATACCTCCGTAATAGGTCTCTCCATTAACTTTTCAAATGTCAGATCTTTGATTAATGGCTTGAGTGCGATATCAAATTTTACAGTAGCGACAAATTTCCTCGGATTTGTTTTGGTCTCCTCTATGCTGACAAGTTCTATGTTGCGGGAGAACATCACATAACGCTCGCTCAAAAATCTGTCAACATAATATTTATTATCTTTTAAGATTAAGGGGGCTCCGTTATTATAACCGGCTATTCCGCGATAAAATAGAGCATAGAAGGCTGAACTAACAGCAACCTTCTCCGCTTCTTTCTTTTTCTCGCTCATTCCCTTACTGCAAACCACCAGAACATCCTCTGTCTGCTCAATTAATTCGACAGCCGTAGAATATTCTTGACCAAAAGCGAATGAAGATAAGAGAATATTTAGAATAAAAATGCCTACAATTTTTCGTCTCATCACGATAATCATGTAAACAGTGAGCCGCCTTAATAATGTTATACCATATTAGGAGACTCACTGTCAATTATTAAAAGATGCCTTCCAATCCTCTTGCCGCCCTACTGACAACAATCAGTTTTTGACCTTTCGCTTCTGCATCCATAATCAGGTCGCCACCTTTCTTCACTTTGCAGAGCGTGCGATTTGAGCTGAGCACTTCTTTTGCAATAAGATCACCGATCTTCTTTCGTGAAAGTTCGCCGGCAATATCCACTTCCATAAAGACCTCAAAACCTTGATCTGCAGCCATACCATGAGCAGATCCGAGGTCGATATAGACCGTTTCAGCCTTACCTTTCTTAGCAGTTTCGATCTTAATAAGCAACCCCTCTATTGGGAATGCCTCATTTACCACATCAGCCATAGCGTGTTTTGCCTTGTCGCAAGTAGCTAACATTGCCTCATCGAATGTTCTGCCAGAACCGGTTGTCGACAACAAACCGCCTGCCTGATAGGTGTATGTTTTAACATATTTATTTGTACCGTTGCTGGAATCAATAACTTTGATTGTCCAAGTTAGATTTCCCTTGTAGGTTACCTTTCCCTCGACAGTCTCTTTTGTACACGACATTGTTGTAACCTCTCCTGTAATAATATATTTCGCACCCAAGGTCTTTATCATCGAATTCCTCGCTGTCTCATCAGACATTGCCGACTCGGCCTTTCTTCGTTCCTCTTCAGTTGCAAGATTACTCTGCGTTGTAATATCTACTATTTGCAGACGACCCGTCTCAGCAATGCCGGCGATAACCTTTGTACGCAAATTTGCGACCTGTCCTGCATCTACGTTTGCCGCATACTTAAATAAATCTACCAACACGACATCTTTTTTCTCGCTCTCTTGGGCCGCCACCGCAAAGCAAATACCAAAAGTCATCATTAAAATTAAGAGTAATTTCTGTTTCATAAAGAATTAAATTAGTTAGTTATATTATTCCAATAATGTATCCAACATAATCAGCAGTCTCTTTTTATTAGAGGAAAAATGTTTGCCGACGTAAAATTATACATTTTTTGCCAAATAACAAATTTTTACCCAAAAACGCTATATATTTTCCCCGAATTGTCTACCGAAAACGTTTTTTGTTATGGCAAGTAGCTCTTCTTCATCTAAGATATAATATTACCGGGCGCCAAACCGGCTAAGATGATCAAAAAAAGACAGGGCTGGCAGTCTTAGCCATGTCGATTATTATACTGGTTTGACAAAATGGGGCGCAAGAAATATTCAACTATTTGTCCTTAATAATGCCAATTATTGGTACAATATGGCCGATTTTGCGATTTTACAATTCTTTGTATTGCATAATACCAAAAATTGTTAATATATTTGCAGTACAAAAACAAGTGAATACTGGCACTGCCAACAATTAAAAACAACATACAACAGTTATGAAAGAGACTATAAACGTAAACATCGCTTCCCAATCGTTCACAATGGACGACGATGCCTACCGCACTCTCAACATCTACCTCGAAGACATCGCATCGCGGCTGGGTGAGGACGACAAGGAAATCATGGCGGATGTGGAATCGCGCATCGCCGAGATCTTCCGCGAGAAGGCCACATCTCCGATGATGGTCATCACGATAGCGACGGTAAAGAAGGCTATGGCACAAATGGGGCGGCCCGAGGAGTTCGGCGAGCGGCGCGAGGCACAACCGGACAATAACACTGCGGCCGGCAAATCACGTCCCGAAAAGCTCTACCGTCCCGTGGCGGACCGCTGCATAGGCGGCGTATGCTCGGGTCTTGCGCGTTACTTCAACATCGACATCCTGCTGGTGCGGCTGTTGACATTCTTCCTCGTATGCTTTGGCGGCATGAGTCTGTGGGTGTATATCATTCTCTGGATCGTAATGCCGTCGGAGACTTCGCTGAAATACAAGTACAAAAATTAAAACGACAACCAGTATGCAAACCGACAACAACTCGGGCCGCAGCGAGCGCCGGCTCGTTCGCCCCTATCCCCGCATCATCGGCGGCGTATGCGCAGCATTGGCCGATTACTTCGGGCTAAACCTTTCACTGGTACGCATAGTAACGTTCCTGTTGGTATTCCTTGGCGGTATGAGCCTGTGGGTTTATATAGTCCTGTGGATCGTGATCCCCTCGGCGCCGAAACAGGCACGCATTGCTTCAAACAATGAAAACAACGGAAAAATATGAATGCAGACAACGTAAAAGCGCAAATGCGCAAAGGAATTCTCGAGTACTGTATTCTCGCAATATTGTCGCGCGAGGATTCATACGCTCCGAAGATTATCGCCGAGCTGAAAGCGGCGCAAATGATCGTGGTCGAAGGTACGCTATACCCTATCCTGACACGACAAAAAAATCAAGGGCTTCTGACATACCGCTGGGAGGAGTCGCCGCAGGGTCCCCCGCGCAAGTACTATATGATCACCGCCGAGGGGCGCCGCTGTCTCGAGCAGCTGGATGAATCTTGGGAGGAACTTGTAAAGCAGATCAGCGTGATCCGCCACGGCAAGGACAACATCGAAACGGCCGAACCGATAGAATAGGCCCGAACTGTTTTGTTCTGTCGCTGCCCGCCGTGCCGCAATCGCACGGCAGACTTTCGCAAACAAAAAACATCCGCATACAATGAAAGAGACTAAAAAAGTCAGTATTTCCGGTGTCGCCTTCGTCTTCGACATCGACGCATTCGAGGTATTGGAGAGCTATCTCGAGCACCTCAACCGTACGTACGGCGACGACGGCGACGGCAAGGAGATCGTAGCCGACATCGAGGCCCGCATTGCCGAACTAATCCTCAGCCATCAGGACAACACCACGGTGGTATCGCGGCCGCTGATCCGCTCGATCATCGACCAAATGGGTTCGCCCGAAGATATCGAAAATGAAAGCGGAGACACCCGCCACACCGACACTCCGCGCATTCCGCGACGCCTCTACCGCAACAGCGACGGTGCCAAACTGGGCGGCGTATGCGCCGGCTTGGGCAAGTTCTTCGACATCGATCCGGCGTGGATCCGGCTGGCGATGTTCATCCCGATCTTCTTCGCCATCATCGGTCCCTTCTCGTGGATACGCTCTATATCTGGCGAGCTGTTCGGCTTCATCGTCCTGCTCTACATATTGATGTGGTTCGCCATACCTATGGCCAAAACCGCACGTCAGAAGCTCGAAATGGAGGGCGAGAGCATCAACGCTTCGACCATATCCAAAGCAACCCGCGCCGCCGGTGAAACACCCCGTGACGAGCAGAACCGATCGCTGATAGCCGACATCGTCTATATCTGCGGGCGGCTGTTCCTGTTCCTTCTCAAGGCATTCGCCATAATGCTGCTGTTAGGACTCATCGCCGGCGTCATAGCCTGCATTATAAGCCTGTTCGGCCTGATCTTCTTCTCGTCCGAAAGCGACTTCGATGCTATCAATTCGTGGACTACATACCTGCAGCCCGCAGTGACCTACATTCTGGTTATCAGCGCAGTCATCGGCATCGTGCTGCCGTTCATACTGCTGTCGTACCTGCTGGCCGGCTTCATATTCGGATTCCGAATCAACCGCGCCTTCCCGACCGTGCTGTCGTTAGTATGGATCGCCATAGTGGCAGTATTTATGACGACGGCTATCAGCTACCGCCACGAGATACGCCACGGCATCAACAATGTGAATATGCGTTCGTCGATCGAACGTGCGCTGGCCCGCTGGAATATCAACGAAGCGATACTCAACGATCTCGACCTCGACGAAGCTACGGTTCGGGTCTACGGACGCACCTATAATGTCGGTACGGATCGCGAAAATATCATCGAGATCACACACGACGGCATACTCATCGATCTGCCCGAAAAGGATATCCATATCGACATCGACAATGAAGACTGTTCATCGGACGATGTCGAGGAGGGTGTGACCGAGGTAGTCAAAGCTGTCACAGAACCAGCTGCCGATCCGGTCTCCACGAAGAAGAGCGCCGTGCTGACCATAAAAGCCAATGAGGAGAAGGACGGCGTGACGGTCAAGGCCTCTGTCAAGACCTCCGAGCAGCCTGCCGGGGAGAGCGAGACCGTGGAAGCCGTAAAAGATGCCACCGCTATAACACATTAAGTCTAAGTCTCCATACAAGCAACCGATCCGGCTACCCGCGGTGGGCAGCCGGATTTTTTGTAGCGGGATGACAGCCGACGGCTGCAAAATAGATCGTCTCGGCCGAATTTATTAAAAATTTGTACTATATTTGCGCAGTGAAACCCGCGGGGCGCAGGGCGCTCTTAAATGATTGAATATTATGTCTGAAATCAAATGTATAGGCATTCTCACGTCGGGTGGCGACGCACCGGCGATGAATGCCGCCATACGCGCCGTCACACGTACGGCCATCTATAACGGTTTCGCCGTAAAAGGCATTATGCGCGGTTACCGCGGACTCATAACCGGTGAGATCATTCCGTTCCGCACCCAAAACGTCAGCAACATAATCCAGCAGGGCGGCACAATACTCAAAACGGCCCGCTGCAAGGAGTTCCAGACTCCCGAGGGGCGCAAGATAGCCTACGAGACCATGCTGCGCGAGGGTATCGACGCATTGGTAGTCATCGGCGGCGACGGTTCGCTGACCGGTGCCCGCATATTCGCCTCGGAGTACGACATTCCTATCGTCGGGCTGCCCGGGACGATCGACAACGACCTGTACGGTACCGACACCACTATCGGCTACGACACGGCGCTCAATACCATTATGGAGGCTGTGGACAAACTGCGCGACACAGCATCGTCGCACGAGCGGCTGTTTTTCGTGGAGGTTATGGGGCGCAACGCCGGCTTTTTGGCGCTGAACGGCGCGATCGCCACAGGCTCCGAGGCGGCTATCATTCCCGAGATAATGACCGAGGTGGACCAGCTGGGCGAGTTGATCGGCAACGGATTCCGCAAAAGCAAGAACTCCTCTATCGTACTGGTTGCCGAGAGCGAAGTTACGGGCGGAGCTATGGGTATGGCCGAGCGCGTCAAGAAGGAGTATCCGCAGTATGACACCCGCGTAACGATTTTGGGACATATCCAGCGCGGCGGCTCGCCGACGGCCAGCGACCGCATCATCGCCAGCCGTATGGGCGAGGCAGCCATAAACGCACTGCTCGAGGGTCAGCGCAACGTGATGATAGGCATTCAGAACGACGAAATAGTCTACGTGCCCTTCTCGAAGGCTATCCGCAAGGACAAGCCGATCAACCGCGACCTGCTCCACACGATAAAGATACTATCGATATAACATAACACCCAACCCGCTACAAACCTGAACATTGAAAATGAAAAAAGTAATAGGCATCGGGAATGCCCTTACCGATATGCTTGTCAATCTCGAATCGGACGCCGTTCTGGCCAAGTTCGGACTGGCAAAGGGCAGTATGAACCTCGTGGATACCGCTTTGCAGAAGGAGATCTCGAAATCGGTCTCCGGTCTGCCCTATACCCTATCGCTCGGCGGCTCGGCCGACAACACCATTCGCGCCATGGCCCGCTTGGGTTGCGAGGTCGGATTCATCGGCAAGGTGGGCAAGGACACTACCGGCGACTTCTTCGAATCGGCGCTACGCAACTTGGGCATACAGCCGTTCATTTTCCGCGGCAAGGAGCGCTCCGGCAAATGCGTATCGCTCGTATCGCCCGATGGCGAGCGCACTATGGTGACGCATCTCGGCGCAGCTATCGAGATGAAGGCTGACGATGTCGACCCCAAGATATTCGACAGCTACGACTGCCTGTATGTCGAGGGCTATTTAGTTCAGGATCACGAGCTGATCCGCAGCGCTATGCGCAAGGCCAAGGAGCTTGGGCTGAAGGTAGCTATCGATCTGGCCAGCTTCAACGTCGTGGAGGAGAACCTCGACTTCCTGCGCTCGATCGTAACCGAATATGTCGACATCCTCTTTGCCAACGAGGACGAGGCGCGGGCGTTCACCGGCGAGGCCGAACCGCTCAACGCACTGCAGTACATCTCGCAGATGTGCGATCTGGCCATAGTCAAGATCGGTATGCGCGGCGCCCTTATCAAACGCGGCAGCGAGGTGGTGCAGGTGGGCATTATGGCTGCCGCCAAGCGTGTGGACACCACCGGTGCCGGCGACTACTACGCTGCAGGTTTCCTCGCCGGTCTGTGCTGGGGGCTGTCGCTGCGCCAGTGCGGCACGATAGGTGCGATAACTGCCGGCAAGGTGATCGAGATCGTCGGCACCACCCCGGGCGAGGAGGCGTGGAGCGACGTAGCCAATTTGGTGCGGCGGGTAAAGACCGAAAAGTATCTGTTCTGACACCCGACTTTCGCAGCAGATCTTAGGCAGGAGAATCCCCGCACGGGTTTCGATCCTGCCTTTTATCTTCATAACGCGCAAGAAGTATGCAAAACGACAAACGCTTGGAATACCTCAAGGGATTAGTGGCGCAACTGCCGCTCCAGCCCGGCGTGTACCAGTATTTGGACCGCACGGGCAAGGTGATCTACGTGGGCAAGGCCAAGAGCCTGCGCAAGCGGGTGTCGTCCTACTTCGTCGATTCGAAGGAGCACAGCGCCAAGGTGCGCGCACTGGTTCGTCAGATCGCCGACATAAAGCATATCGTCGTCGGCAGCGAAACCGATGCGCTGCTGCTCGAAAATTCACTTATAAAGACACTCCAGCCGCGCTACAACATCCTGCTGAAGGATGACAAGACCTACCCGTGGATCGTGGTGCGCAACGAGCCGTTCCCGCGTGTGGAATCCACGCGCCGCGTGGTGCGTGACGGTTCGCAGTACTTCGGGCCGTACGCGTCGATCTCGATGCAGCGCTCGGTGCTCGAGTTTATCCGCGAGGTTTACACGCTGCGCACCTGCCGCCTCAACCTCGCCCCCGAGCAGATCGCCCGCGGCAAGTACGACGTCTGCCTGCAATATCATCTCGGCAACTGCAAAGGCCCTTGCGTAGGTCGTCAGAGCCGCGAAGCCTACGACGAAGACATCGCCCGCGTATGCGCCACGCTGCGTGGCGATCTGCGTTCGACGCGCGCCTACCTCGAGGAGCAGATGTACAGGGCGGCCGAGGAACTGAAGTTCGAAACGGCCGCGCGCTACAAGTCGCGGCTGGCGGCATTAGAGAACTACTCGAGCAAGTCGGTGATAGTCAACTCGTCGCTGTTCACGCTCGATGTCTTTTCGCTGCTTATGGACGACGATGCGGCATACTGCAACTTCGTGCGCATCGTCTCCGGCGCCGTCACCGGAACATTCACCTCGCAGCTGTCGCTCGGCGCCGTAAGCGATCCCCGCGACGTACTCACGCAGGCCATACGGCAGATCAGCGAGCGCATCGCCGGCCGGTTGGCACGCGAGGTGGTAGTGCCGTTTCTGCCCGAGACGACGCTGTTCGAGGGGATTACCTTCACCGTACCCAAACGCGGCGACAAGCTCAAGCTGCTGGAATTTTCGGAAAAGGGAGCGCGCATCTACCGCGCCGAGCAGCTCAAGAACCTCGAGATTCGCAACCCCGAACGTCATACCGACCGGTTGATGAACGCTCTGCGCCGCGAGCTGCATCTCGACCGCGAGCCGCGCCATATCGAGTGCTTCGACAACTCCAACCTGCAAGGCACCAATCCGGTGGCCTCGTGCGTCGTATTCCGCGACGGCAAGCCGTCGAAAAGCGAGTACCGCCACTTCAATATCAAGACTGTCGTCGGGGCCGATGACTTCGCCTCGATGCGCGAGATCGTCCGCCGCCGCTACTCGCGGTTAGTCGACGAAGGAGCCGAGCTGCCCGATTTGGTCGTAGTGGACGGCGGCAAGGGACAGCTCAGCTCGGCCTACTCGGTACTGTGCGAACTGGGATTGGAGAAGAAGATTCCGATCGTGGGATTAGCCAAACGCATCGAGGAGATTTATTTCCCGTTCGACCCCGACCCTTATTACCTCGACCGCACGGGCGAGCCGCTGAAGGTGATCACACACCTGCGCGACGAGGCGCACCGCTTCGGCATCACATTCCACCGGCAGAAACGTTCGAAGGCGTTCATAGGCAGCGAGCTGGAACAGATCGAAGGCATCGGCAAAAGTTCTGTCGAAGCATTGCTCAATACATTCCGCACCATAAGCCGCATACGGCGCGCCACCGCAGAGGAGCTTGCCGAGGCTGTCGGACCGGCGCGCGCCCGTCGGGTGTACGACCATTTCCACCCTGCCGCTGAATAAAGATCGGGCCGGCGCTTGCAACTTCGCCCTTTTAGCGTAACTTTGTAGCATATTAACCGATCCGAAACTATGGAACAGATCAAATGTCTTATCATAGGCAGCGGACCTGCAGGATACACCGCCGCCATATACGCCGCCCGCGCCTCGCTTGCGCCCGTACTCTACGAGGGCACGATGCCCGGCGGCCAGTTGACCACCACCACCGAAGTCGAAAATTTCCCCTCGTACCCCGAAGGCATCGACGGCAGCGAGCTTCTGAGCCGTATGCGCACACAGGCCGAACGCTTCGGCACCGATATCCGTACGGGAACCGTCACCGAGGCCGATCTCTCGAAGCGCCCGTTCCGCATTACGGTGGACGGCGAACACCCGATCGAGGCGCAGAGCATAATCATCTGCACCGGAGCCACGGCCAAATATCTCGGTCTACACTCCGAGGAGCGCTTCAAGGGTATGGGCGTCAGCGCCTGCGCTACGTGCGACGGGTTCTTCTACCGCAAGAAGGATGTTGCCGTCATCGGCGGCGGCGACAGCGCCTGCGAGGAGGCGACATACCTTGCCGGACTCTGCCGCAAAGTCTACCTCATAGTGCGCAAGCCGTATCTGCGCGCCTCAAAGGCTATGCAGGAAAAGGTTATGGGCCGCGCAAACATCGAGCTGCTTTTCGAGCACAATACGGTCGAGATTTTGGGCGACGATAGCGGCGTCACGGGAATTTTAGTGCGCGGAGCCGACGGCGCCGAGCGTCAGATCGAACTCTCGGGCGTATTCATGGCTATCGGCCACCACCCCAACACCGAGCTGTTCGCCGGTCAGGTCGAGCTTGACGCACAGGGATATATCATCACCGAAGCCGGCACCTCGCGCACCAACATCGCCGGTGTCTTCGCCGCTGGCGACGTACAGGATCCCCACTACCGGCAGGCTATCACGGCGGCTGCAAGCGGCTGCCGCGCAGCACTCGACTGCGAACGCTTTCTCAAGGAGTAATGCCGATGCCGGACATTGACCATATATTCACCATAGCCGACGACGAGGCGTTCGAGCGCGAGGCGCTGTCGCTCTTTGCATTTCAGGCCGAGCGGTGCGAGCCGTACCGCCGCTATCTGCAATTGATCGGCATCGAAGCGGGCGACGTGTGCAGCGTGGAGCAGATACCGTTCCTGCCTATCGGGCTGTTCAAGACGCAGACGGTCTACTGCGGTCCGAAGCCGCCCGAAGAGGTCTTCACCAGCAGCTCCACGGGCGGGACTGTTCCCTCGCGCCACCTTATGGCCGACCTGCGGATATACGAGCGCGCCTTCCGCGAATGTTTCCGCCGCTTCTACGGCGACGCCTCCCGCTGGAGCATTTACGGGCTGCTGCCGTCGTACCTCGAGCGCAAAGGGTCGTCGCTTATATATATGGTCGACAAGCTGATCGAAGACAGCGGCGGCCACGGAGGGTTCTACCTCGACGATTACGAACGGCTTTTGGAAGATATGGCGCACGATCCGCGGCCCAAGATCCTTCTCGGCGTGAGCTATGCGCTGTGGGATTTGGCGGAACGGTATGCGCCCGACCTGCATGACACGATAGTTATGGAGACCGGCGGGATGAAGGGCCACCGCCAAGAGCTGCCCAAGGAGGAGTTCCACCGGCTGCTCTGCAACGCATTCCGCGTCGACAAGATCCACTCCGAATACGGTATGGCCGAACTCACCTCACAGGCATACTCCTCGGGCGACGGACTGTTTTTCACGCCCCCGTGGCTGCGCATCGCGGTGCGCGACCTGAACGACCCGTTCCGGCTGCTGCCCAAGGGCGAGCGCGGCGGCATCGACATCATCGACCTTACGAATGTCTACTCCTGCGCATTCATTCAAACCGAAGACGCCGGACGCATCACCGAGCAGGGCGGATTCGAAATCGCCGGCCGTATCGACCGCAGCGAGATACGCGGCTGCAACCTTTTGATTCAATAGACTTATGGGCAACTCCGTTTTTTCAGTCATCATACCGCTGTACAACAAGGAGGCGGAGATCGGGCGGACGATTCGCTCGGTGCTGGCACAGACACTGCAGCCGTTGGAGATAATCGTCGTTGACGACGGTTCCACAGACCGCTCGCGCGAAGTCGTCGAGGCTCTGAATTCGCCGCTTATAAGGCTGTATGTCCAGCAGAATGCCGGATCGGCCGCGGCGCGCAACAAAGCTATCGAGCTGAGCCGCGGCGAGTTCATCGCAATGATCGACGCCGACGACGAGTGGACGACCGACTATCTGACGCAAATCGACCGACTCATACACCTCTATCCCGATGCGGGCGGCTACTGCTCGGGATTCGACATCGTATCCGACGACGGCATTTTCGCAGGCGACACGCCGCAGCGCGAAGGCATCATCGAGAACTATTTCCGAGAGGCTATGACCCGCTACGTCTGTATCACCTCGGCCACGACGATCCGCCGGCGGGTGTTCAACGAAATCGGCGGCTTTCCCGAGGGAATGCGCATGGGGCAGGACACCTATATGTGGATCAAGCTGGCCCGCAGCTACAAGGTGGCCTTCACGCCGTTGCGTCTGTGCCGCTATAACCGCGTCGCGCAGAACCGCACGCCGTCGATCTACCGCGGTGACGACTGCACGGCCGACTTCAAGGACTTCTACACCGGCGGCGCCGACCCGCTGCTCGACGAATATGCCGCACGCATCGCCCTGTCGCGCGCAATCATCATCAGCGCCAAGGGCGGCAGCGAGATTGCCCGCCAAACCGAACAATTCTTCTCCTACACGCGCCTCAACCGGCGCATACTGCTCAAACTGAGAGTTATCAACCGTCTGCCGCGCAGCTGGCGCTGGCCGCTGCTGTGCCTCTACAACAGACTGGCATGGAAAATCGCCCGCAAAGGGCTGTAAATTCACTCGATATGACAAAGAAACTGATGCTTTTTTTAGCCAGCGCCCTGCTGCTTCAGAGCTGCGCGCTGCTCACGGTACCGCCCGCGGCATCCGATTACGGCGTGTCGGTCAATATCGGCCGCCAGCCGGCGTGGGGTCCGACCGGTTACGACTATGCCGCATATTACTATATGCCCGACATCGACATATATTACGACGTCAACCGCTCGCTGTTCTACTACCCGTCGGGACGGCGGTGGGTTGCGGCGCAATACCTGCCGCCCAGCTATCGCAGCTGCGACCTATACGTGCTTTACAAAGTCGTGCTCAATTACGACTCGCCGTGGCAATATAACCGTTCGCACCGCTCCATGTACCACAAGTATCGCAACGACCGCTCGCAGGCGAGCCGCCGCAGTATGATGCACAACAGCAAGGGCGACTATCGCCCGTGGGTCGACCCCGACAGAACGGACAACCGGCACAGCACATACAAGAAAAGGCAGCTTCCGCCGGACGGCAGCCAGTACCGCACACCAGCCGGCAAAGGCGGCCGGCAGGAATCGACCGGCAACTCCTATCGCACCGACACTCAAAGGCGGCCGGCCGGAAGCGGATATCGCACCAACAAGCCCGACAATCATTCGGTAGGCGGTGCGAAAGGCACACGAGACTCCAACGATTCGGGCGTCAGCAGCCGAAGCCGCCGCACGCAGCAGTCGCATTCAAGATCTAACGGTTCCTCGGGCGGCTCCTCCGACCGAACCGCTCCGAAAGGCAGCTACTCCCGCGGCCGATAGACAAAAGAGTACGCAACCCCGACGCGGGCTGCGTACTCTTTTGTTGAACGGAGCGGTGCTTACCGGATATTCTTCAGCACTGCCTTAAGCAGCTGCCAGAACTTGTCCACCGAGGCTATCTCGACACGTTCATCGGGCGAGTGTACGCCGCGCATCGTCGGGCCGAACGACACCATCTCTAATGCCGGATACTTCTCGAGGAACAGACCGCACTCCAAACCGGCGTGTATTGCACGCACCTTGGGTTCGCGGCCGAAAAGCTCCTCGTAGCTGCTGCGGCATACATCCAGCAACTGCGACTGCGGGTTGGGCGTCCAGCCCGGGTAGCCGTCGCCGTGCGTCACATCGGCTCCCGCCAGCGAGAATACCGAATCGACGGCCGACATAACGTAATACTTGCCGCTCTCGACTGACGAGCGCTGCGACGAGGTCACGACGATACGGTTGTCGCCGGTGAATTTCACCGAGGCCAAATTGGTCGAGGTCTCCACCAGTCCGGCAATGGTGCTGCTCATAGCTATCACACCGTTGGGCACGCCAACCAGCGAGTAGACCAAACCGAACTGCGTCTTTTCGTCCAACACGGTATCGGAAGCCGATGCGGTGAGCGAGATGTTCATCCGCGGCTCGGTGACGTGGTACTCGGCGCGAATATCCTTGGCATACTCCTCGTACATAGCTTCGAACGCCTTGCGGTCAGCCTCGGGAATGCCGAATATGGCATACGCCTCGCGCGGAATGGCATTGCGCAGATTGCCGCCGCAGAAGTAGCTAAGACGCAGATCGAAGCGGTGCATTGCGCTCCACAGCAGGCGTGCGATGAGCTTATTTGAATTGGCCAGTCCGTCGTTTATGTTGTCGCCCGAGTGGCCGCCCTTGAGGTCCGAGACATCGAGGCGATAGAAGCGATAGTCGGCCGGAGCAGCCTCCGGAGTGAACGAGAAGACGGCCGTGGTGTCGATGCCGCCGGCGCAGCCGATGAAAATCTCGCCCTCGTCCTCCGAGTCGAGATTGACAAGATACCGGGCCGTAAGCATACCTTCGCCAAGTTCGAAAGCCCCCGTAAGGCCCGTCTCTTCATCGACGGTAAACAGAGCCTCGATCGGGCCGTGCGCCACGTCGTCGGAGACGAGCACAGCCAGTGCGGCAGCCATACCCATGCCGCAGTCGGCGCCGAGCGTCGTGCCGCGGGCACGCACCCAGCCGTTATCTATGAAGGTGTTTATGGGATCGTTTTCGAAATCGAACTCCACGTCCGAGTTCTTTTCGCATACCATATCCATATGGGCCTGCAGCGCCACAGTCGGGCGATCCTCCATACCGGCCGTAGCCGCCTTGCGCATCACGACATTGCCGATAGCGTCACGGCTGTACTCGAGACCGTGTTTCTCGGCAAAGCCGACGAGATATTCGATTATACGCGCCTCTTTTTTCGACGGGCGCGGCACGCGGGTTATCGCGTCGAACTGTTCCCATACGACGCTCGGAGAAAGGGTGGAAATTTCGGACATAATAGTACTGTTTTTTCGATTTTCCACAAAGGTATGTTTTTTTCGCCGTTTTTCGCGCATCCGCTCCGGCAAAAAAACGCGGAGTCAACCGGCCAGTGCGAAAACAGCTGATGAAAGGAGAAAGATTTTGGCCTGATATGCAAAGCCGAGGATGAAATGGCTGTAAGTTTTGTTTCTTAAGCTATACATAGCTGTGCGGCCACCGCAGTTTTTCTCATTTTCGATGCGAATGCGGATTACTGTTTTTTCTGCCACTGTTGTTTCAGATACTTGGGCATATCGCTGTAATTGATGCCGACCATTAGGGTCATCGTCTTTTGCAGCATACCGAAGCATACGAACATAATTATCGGACCGAAAACGTAGTCGTGCCACTTGCCGAGGTGATTGTAGGCCAGATATGCGATCATCAGCACGCTTACCGCAAGTTCCATCCATGCCGTCACCATGCCGGGCGTATAGAACCTCTTCATTCGGAACAGACGGATGCCCACCGTGTGAACGACACCCTCGATAATGCCGAACGTGGCGACAATCATCGTCACCATCGGAACATCATCGAACACGAACGGCACAATCGAGAGCAATAGCAACAGAATACCCGCAGGTATGCGGCTGGCGCGTTTTGTCTCGTCGCCGACCTCCACCTGAACGAGGTTTGCGACCATATTGACAAAGCCACCCGGGTAATGCCCCTCCTCCCACTCGTGCAGGATGAACAGGAACGTGTCGATGACGACCAATTTTTGGATAACGGAGAGTTCACCCATCATTGCGGCGCAGACAATCAGCAGCGTGGCGATTACGGTGTAAATCTCCAACGCGTAATGTTTTACAAATTTCCACATAAGGCTGTAAGTTTTAGGGCTTCTGGGACAAAGATAGTAATTTTTTCGCAACACGGCGGAAAAAATCGGCCGGCCCAACCTTTCCGGCTGAACCGACCGACCCTTATGACCCCTTCGGCTACCCGAAAGGCTATTTCTTGTTGAAAGCGTTCATCGTCAGCTCCGCGCCGACGGTTGCGAACGAAAGAATGGC
>CAYYUW010000165.1:0-2300 GCA_964474985.1 uncultured Alistipes sp.
GAGTTCCGCGAAGTGTCGCCCTCGGCCTACTACGATTTCGACCTCTTCTCGACCATCATGGGTAATCCCAAGCTCAAGGCCGCCTACGTCCACAACGCCGACGTGCGTTACGAATGGTATCCGACAAGCGCCGAGCAGGTATCGATCTCGTTCTTCTACAAGCACTTCCGCGACCCGATCGAAACGACGATCCGCGATGCCGGCGGCAGCTATACCTACACCCACGAAAATGCCGACCGCGCCCGGGCCTACGGTGTGGAGTTGGACGTGCGCAAGAATCTGGCATTCATAGGACTCAACAACTTCTCCCTCTCGCTCAACGTGGCATGGATCGAAAGCCGGGTATTCTTCGACGACGATTCGCTCGAACACGACCGTCCGATGCAGGGACAGTCCCCCTATATCGTCAACGGCGGCATCTTCTATCAGCCCGAACGGCTCGGCCTGACGATCGGTGTGCTCTACAACCGTATCGGCAAACGTATCGTCGGCATCGGACGCACAGACCTCTCGTCCGGAGGCAGCATCGACAACGACATCCCCGACATGTACGAAATGCCGCGCGACGCACTCGACTTCGTGGTGACCAAGCGCTTCGGCAAGCGTTGGGAGGTGCGGCTGAGCGCAAAAGACCTGATCGGAGACGACGTCGAACTGTGCCAGTTCCCCATGTTTACCGACGATGCGGGCAAAGTGCACGAGCGCAAGGAGGTAACGAAAAGATATACCCCGGGCCGCGGCTTCTCGATCGGCGTATCGGCTAAATTTTAATGACAAACCTTTTTAATACAATGAATATGAAAAAGATTTTATTTGCGGTCATGGCCGCAGCAGCACTCGCATTTGCGGCGTGCAACGAGGGCAACGACAATCCGCCTGTACCGCCCACCGACGACTTAACGAATATTCTTTTCGGTGACGGCACACAGATCGGCAATGGCAATCAAGAGTTCGAAATCAAAGGCAAATATGTCTTGCCCAAAGGTACGTATACGCTCAAAGGCTGGGTCTATGTTTGCGAAGGCTCTCAGCTGACCATTGAAGCTGGTTCGATCATCAAAGGCGACAAAGGTACCAAAGCAGCCTTGATCGTTGAGCGCGGCGGCCAGATCTTCGCGCAGGGCACGGCTTCGAAACCCATCGTCTTTACTTCGGCAGAGCCCGCCGGACAGCGCAAACCCGGTGACTGGGGCGGCATCATTATCTGCGGCCGCGCGAAAAACAACAAAACAGAGATGACCATCGAGGGCGGCCCGCGTTCGAAACACGGCGGCAACGACGATAATGACAATTCGGGCGTACTGAGCTACGTACGCTGCGAGTTCGCCGGCTACCCGCTCCTGCCCGACCAGGAGATCAACGGCATCACCCTCGGCTCGGTAGGCCGCGGCACGAAGATCGACCACGTGCAGGTATCCTACTCCAACGACGACAGCTTCGAGTGGTTCGGCGGCTCGGTAAATTGCAGCCACCTGGTAGCCTTCCACGGCTGGGACGACGACTTCGACACCGACAACGGCTTCTCGGGCAAAGTGCAGTTCTGCCTCAGCGCCCGCAATCCCCGCATAGCCGACAAATCGGTTTCGAACAGCTTCGAGAGCGACAACAATGCCGACGGTACGACCACATCGCCCGTTACTTCGTGCGTCTTCTCCAACGTAACGTTCATCGGCCCGATCGGTCAGGACGCCGCATTCACCAACACGACCGGCTTTATCACCGGCGGTGACTGGAATCCCAACAACGGTTCGAAACTCGGACAGTTCCAGGCAGCCATGCACATCCGCCGCAGCTCGAACCTCTCGTGCTTCAACTCCGTAGCGATTGGTTATCCGGTAGGATTGATCGTCGAGAACGACAAGGGTTCGAATACGCAGGGTTCTGCCACCAACGGCGATCTGAAACTCTCCCACATCTTCTTCGCCGGCATGACCCAGCTCGCCAGCGACGCCAACAAGCAATTCGGCGCAGACCTCGGTACATTCTCCGCAGCCTATTTCAACAAGTCGGAACTCGGCAACCGTTCTTTCAACGCCATCGCCGATCTGAAACTCCGCCAGCCCAACTCGACGCAGAACGGCTTCGACCCGCGTCCTTCGACTGGCAGCCCGCTGCTCGGTGCAGCATCGTTCAGCGACGCGAAGGTATCCTCCGGCTTCACCTCGGTAAACTACATCGGCGCTTTCTCCGACAAGGAATCGTGGTTGACCGGTTGGACGGAGTTCGATCCCCAGAACGCCCACTATTAATAGGTTAAACGCTACATAAGCCGTATCCCGTACACGGTTGATACTCAAACA
>CAYYUW010000166.1:0-5543 GCA_964474985.1 uncultured Alistipes sp.
CCTGCAGCGAGCAACACCATTAGAATGAATATTATGCTGCGTTTCATCTGTCTGTCGATGATCGATTGAATCGGACAAAGATACGAATAAGCAATTGCAATTGCAAGTCTGCTTGTTCTTTGCCGGCATTTATCGTCGCAAAGTTGCGGGCGCAGCCTGCGAAGGTGAGCAGAGCGAGCCTCCGCCGCCCGAAGGCTGCGGCTCGCGCGGTTCTGAAGAACCGCATTTTTTGTCGCTGGAAATATTCGCGCCCGCCTCGAAAGAGCGTTGGGGCTAAATCAAAGCGGAGCATCCGGTCCGGTGAGACCGAGTGCTCCGCTGTAGAGAATAGAATCAGAAAAATTATTCGATTACCGTAACGTTTACGGCCTGTTCGCCTTTCTTTCCTTCGCCTATTTCGAATTCAACGATTTGGCCTTCGGTGACCGATCGGAATCCTTCTTTGTTGATGCCGGTGTAGTGAACGAAAATGTCACGACCTTCTTCCGTGGTTATGAATCCGTAACCTTTGGATCCATCGAACCATTTTACTTTACCTTTCATTGTAGTTATAATATTACGGCGTTACACGGGTAACGCACAGCAAAGAAACGCAAAAAGAATCGAAAAGCAAAATAATAAGCTTCGTTTTCGCAAAAAAAATCGTTCGACGCTGTGCAGCCGGCGGCAAACGGTGTGTTTTCTTGACAGTTCGCCGTGTGGCGGCGATGTGTGAAAATTTGCTTTGGTGGCGGCTGATGCAAAAAAATTTGCTTGGCCGTGCAACATTCTGTCCTGTTTTTACATCTGTATAATAAACGGAGATGCTCCGGTTCGGACCGCGAAAGGGTAGGATTGGGGCATTTCATAAAGTCATAGCACTATGAAAGGTCTGATAATTCATCTGCTGTCGCTGCTCGGCTTTACTGCCGTGACAGGTTGCGACAAGGAACCTGATATGTACGGTTGCCCGTCGGCCACATATGAGATCAAGGGCAAGGTGTGCGATGCCGACCAGACGCCTATCGCAGGCATTCGTGTCTTTGCCATCGATAGGCCCGACTCGACCGGCTATATCGGTCACGAAGCTGTACGTGCTTCTAAAACAGGAGAATATAAAGCGGAATTGAACTCTTTTCCCACCGATACGGTGTACCTTTTCGTCACCGATGCCGACGGCGAAGCCAATGGCGGCGAGTTTGCCTCGCGTCGGGTGGCTGTCGACTTCTCCAAGGCCGAGTACGAGGGCGGAGACATCTGGTACCGCGGCAAGGCGACCGCAAAGGTGGACGTAACTCTCGACAAGGTGGAAAAGTAAGGGCCGATCCGCCGTTCGGGTGTGCGAATTTGCGAATAGTTTAGTATCTTTGCATAAACGTGCTGCGAGAGTTCGCAGCGGCATAAATTGTTAGAGTATGAAATACAAGGTGATAGCTACGATACTTGCAATGCTCGGGTTCGGTACGTCGTGTTCGACGGTCAAACACCCCAAGAGCGAGCAGAAATCCGACAAACCGGCTGAGATAATGACGGATACCGTCGAGATTCAGCAGATAAAGCTTATGTATGGAGTTCCGCGTGCGGAGTTTCACCAGCCTGAGGTTATGCAGGAGCAGCCGGCCGACAGCGGTGCATCTGCCGAGGAGCAGACCTCGAAATAGCTGCAGAGCCTTCGATATGACAAACGGGGATGCACCGGATCGGACCGCGAAAGGGCAGAGTCGGGACATTTCATAAAACCATAAAACTATGAAAGTATTCATAATTCGCCTGTTGTCGCTGCTCGGCTTCGCCGCCCCGACCGGTTGCGACGATGATACTCCGGATATGTACGGGTGCCCGCCTGTGAGATACGAGATCAAGGGCGCCGATACGGGTGTGACTCTCGGCAGGGCGGAAAGCTGACGGCCGCGCCGAGTACTGAAGCATAATATAAATACGATGCAATGATTACCGAGCAATTGAACGAGCGCAGGTTAGGGCTGCGCAAACGTTTGGGTTTGGAGCTGTTCTCCAAGCTTTACGACCGTATGGTGGAGGAGCATCCGCTGCGTACGCTGTTTTGGGTGTGTACGCTGCGCTGCAACCTCAACTGCCGCCACTGCGGCAGCGACTGCCGGTCGGAGTCCTCGGTAGCGGATATGCCGGCCGAGGATTTCCTGAAGGTGGTGGACGAGCAGATCACTCCGCACGTCGATCCCCACCACGTGCTGGTCGTGATTTCGGGCGGCGAGGTGCTGCTGAGGCGCGATCTCGAGCAGGTGGGGCTGGCGCTCTATCGGCGCGGCTACCCGTGGGGATTGGTGACCAACGGGCTGGCGCTGACCGAGGAACGCTTCGACAGCCTGCTGCGCGCCGGACTGCACAGCATATCGGTTTCGTTCGACGGCTTCGCCGAACAGCATAACTACATCCGCCGCAACCCCCACAGCTACGAGCGGGCTTTGGCGGCGCTGAAGATGATCGCCGACAACGGCACGGTGGCTTACGATGCCGTGACGTGTGTCACGGCCGGCTTGGTGCCTTACCTCGAGGACTTCAAGGAGCTGTTGATCGATAACGGCATCAAGCACTGGCGGATATTCACCATATTCCCCGTAGGCAGGGCGGCCGACGATCCCTCGCTGAAGATTTCCAACGCCCAGTTCCGGCAGGTTTTGGAGTTCATTCGCCGCACGCGCAAGGAGGGGCGGATCGATCTGTCGTATGCTTGCGAGGGCTTCTTGGGCGGCTACGAGGCCGAGGTGCGCAACAACTTCTACTACTGCTCGGCCGGCATCACCACCGGCTCGATACGTGTCGACGGCGCTATCTCGGGCTGCACCTCCATACGCGCCCATTACGATCAGGGCAACATCTACCGCGACGACTTCTGGCAGGTGTGGAGCGAGCGGTTCGTGCCGTTCCGCGACCGCGAGTGGATGCGCCGCGACGAGTGCGGCGACTGCCCAATGTTCCGCTACTGCCTCGGCGGCGGTATGCACCTGCGCGACGACAACGGCCGCCTGCTGACCTGCCATTACAAACGTTTGTAAGATGAAGCATCCCGCAACCGCCCCTAAGGGCGATCTTGTATTTCGTGTCGGGGAGGCTGACTCCCTGCAGCGGTTTCTCGCCGGCCGCTTTGCCGGCAAGAGCCGCACGGCGCTCAAGTCGCTGCTCGCGCATCGCAGCGTTACGGTCAACGGCGCGGTGCAAACGGCCTACGACTATCCTTTGGCCGCGGGCGACCGCGTGGCTGTCAGCCGCGGACGTTCGGCGGCCGAGCTGCACCACCCGATGCTGCGCATAGTGTACGAGGACCGCTGGCTGATCGTGGCGGACAAGCGCAACGGGCTGCTGTCGATAGCCACGGACCGAGAGCGCGACAAGACTGCATACTCCATTCTCAGCGAGCACGTCAAGCGTGAGGATCCCTCGCTGCGCATATTCATCGTGCACCGTCTCGACCGCGAAACCTCGGGGCTTATGATCTTCGCCAAGAGCGAGGAGGTGAAGCGCCGGCTGCAGTCGGAGTGGAAGCGCATCGTCACCGACCGCCGCTATGTGGCTGTGGCTGACGGGGTGCCGCCCTCGCCCGAGGGGACGATCGACGCTCCGCTGGCCGAAAACCGCAACCGCAAGGTCTACGTCTGCCGCGACGCCGATGCCGAGGGGGCTGTCGATGCCGTGACACACTACCGCGTGCTGCGCAGCCGCGGCGGCCGTTCGCTCATCGAGCTGCGCCTCGCGACGGGCCGCAAGAACCAGATTCGCGCCCACATGGAGCATATCGGCTGCCCCGTGGCGGGCGACCGCAAGTACGGCTCGGTCTCCACCGATGCCGGCCGCGTATGCTTGCATGCCTATAAATTGGCTCTTTATCATCCGGTTACCGGTGAGGAACTATTTTTTTCGACATCAATACCGAAATTATTTGATAATTTAATATAATTTTTCGTATCTTTGCACTCGCAATTTCGGGGTGTAGCGCAGTCCGGTTAGCGCGCCAGCTTCGGGAGTTGGAGGTCGCTGGTTCGAATCCAGTCTCCCCGACAAATGCAGTCGAACAGCAGGATACTTATTCTGCTGTTTTTTTATACCTGTGCGCCAAGCGGAACAGTTGCGGTGAGCAGCAAGCAGTTCGGGCATATATGTGTACGAATCGGATAATATTGCGATGATTTGCTTGCTATTTGGCGAAATTTAAGTACATTTGTGTAAACAATTGAAACGGATGCAGGACGGTGGCTCAGAAATAGACATAAGGGTATTCAACGAATTATTTCAGGAATACAGACAGCGATTTATCAAATTCGCCGTTTCGTACACCTCTGACCTGTCCGTAGCAGAAGACGTGGTGATGGAGAGCTTCACCGCTGCGTGGGAAAACCGCCGCAACCTCACCCGCGAAAAATTTCCGGCCTACATCCTTACTGCCGTCAAGAACAAATGCCTTAATCACTTGCGGGCACGCTGCATCCGCATCCGCGCAGCCGAAGATATCCATTCGCTTAATTACCGGCTGCTTTCGACCCGCATCGCCACGCTGTCGGCCTGCGATCCCGAGGAGGTATTCAGCGAGGAGACGCGCAGTATCCTGAACCGCACGATCAAAGGAATGCCGCGCCGTACGCGCGACATATTCATCCGCAGCCGTATGGACGGCCGCAGCTACAAGGACATAGCCTCAGAATACGATATCACCGTCAAGAGCGTGGAGTTCGAGATCTCCAAGGCGATGAAGATCCTCCGCATTGCCCTTCACGACTACCTGCCCGTGCTGCTCCTCCTGACCATTATGTACTGCTGATGCGGCCGCGGCCGTTCCGGTCGCACCCATACGAAAAGAGCGTCCCCCGAAGGAGGACGCCCCGTAGAGAATCGAACCCGTGAGGTCCGATTACTTGTTGTAGGCCTTCATAACCGAGATCAGGTCGAGAACCTTGTTCGAGTAACCCCACTCGTTGTCATACCACGAAACGACCTTAACGAAGGTGTCGGTCAGAGCGATACCAGCAGCCTTGTCGAAGATCGAGGTACGGGGATCGCCAAGGAAATCCGACGAAACGACAGCCTCCTCGGTGTAACCCAGAATACCCTTCAGTTCGCCTTCCGAAGCCTCCTTCATAGCGGCGCAAATCTCGTCGTACTTGGCGGGCTTTGCGAGGTTTACGGTCAGGTCGACAACCGAAACGTCGAGGGTGGGGACACGCATCGACATACCGGTCAGCTTGCCGTTCAGCGAGGGGATAACCTTGCCTACAGCCTTGGCGGCGCCGGTCGACGAGGGGATGATGTTGCCCGAAGCAGCACGGCCGCCGCGCCAGTCCTTCATCGAGGGACCGTCTACGGTCTTCTGAGTTGCGGTGGTCGAGTGAACGGTGGTCATCAGACCGTCGGCGATGCCGAACTTGTCGTTCAGGACCTTGGCGATGGGAGCCAGGCAGTTCGTGGTGCAGGAGGCGTTCGACACGATGTGCTGACCGGCATAGGTGTCGGTGTTGACGCCGCAAACGAACATCGGCGTGTCGTCCTTCGAAGGAGCCGACATGACGACGTACTTGGCACCAGCCTTCAGATGG
>CAYYUW010000167.1:0-13133 GCA_964474985.1 uncultured Alistipes sp.
AATAAATTTGGCATTGCCTTCGCTAATTCGTATATTTGCCAGCGCAATATGAATGCGTTATAAACAAAGCTGTCGAATTATGAAAGAATGCGTTTTGGTTACAGGCGGTGCCGGATATATCGGCACGCACACTGCCGTCGAGTTGATCGGGGCGGGATATGATGTGGTATTGGCGGACAATCTCTCCAATTCGGAAATGTCGGCTGTCGAGGGTGTGCGAAGCATTACCGGCGTCGATGTGCCCTTCGAGCAGGTGGATTGCTGCGATCGGGAATCCTTCGAACGGGTATTCCAAAAGTACGAGTTCGATTCCGCGATCCATTTCGCTGCATCCAAAGCGGTGGGCGAGTCGGTCGAGCAGCCCCTTATGTATTACCGCAACAACCTCACCTCGTTCATCAATCTGCTGGACCTTATGCGCAAGTATTCGCGCCGCAATGTGGTCTTCTCCTCCTCGGCGACGGTATACGGCGAAGCCGACCAGCTGCCCGTTACCGAGCAGACGCCGCGCCAGCCGGCCACGTCGCCCTACGGCAATACCAAGCAGATGTGCGAGGATATACTTCGCGATTCGATAGCGGCATACAACGGGCTGCACGGCATCGCGCTGCGCTACTTCAACCCCATAGGCGCCCACCCGTCGGCACTGATCGGCGAACTGCCGCGCGGCGTGCCCAACAATTTGGTGCCCTATATCACCCAAACCGCCGCAGGCATCCGCGAGTGCCTGAGCGTCTTCGGCGACGACTACTCGACCCCCGACGGCTCGTGTATCCGCGACTATATCGACGTTGTGGATTTGGCTCGGGCACACGTGTCGGCCATCGGCCGTATGGTGAACGGAAGGAGCAAGTCCGGATATGAAGTGTTCAACATCGGCACCGGCCGCGGAGTTTCAGTCTTGGAGTTGGTGAAGGCCTTCGAGCGTGTCAACTCGCTCAAGCTCAACTATCGCATAGCACCGCGCCGCGCCGGCGACATCGAGGCTATCTGGGCCGATACTACGCTTGCCAACACTGAGTTGGGCTGGCGCGCCGAGCGGACGCTCGATGAGACGCTCGCCGCCGCTTGGAAATGGCAGCGCCACGTATGCGAACGTTAAACAGCTCAACCGAAGAATAGAAAAGCTGGCACAGCCTGCCCTTCAGCAAAAAACTCGCCCCCGCCGGAATGACTCCGACTGGGGCGATTGTCTGTTTCGGGGTTCAGACCCTGCACGGCCTTACCGTGCCATAAAGGACTCGATCTCCTCGACCGTCACGGGGATCTTCTTGCTGCCGATGATGCGGCAGCCGTCGGCGGTTACCAGCAGATCGTCCTCGATGCGGATACCGCCGAAATCGCGATATTCGGCATCCAGCAGGTCGTAGTTTACGATACCCTTGAACTTGCCCTCGGCACGGCACTTGTCGATCAATGCCGGAATGAAGTATATGCCCGGCTCGTCGCTCATAACCGTACCCTCGCGCAGGCGCCACGTCTCGCGATGCAGGCAGGTAGCCGATTCAGCGGCGCGCTCGGCAACCTCCGAGTAGTCGAAGCTGCGTTCGCCGATGTTCTCGCAGTCGTGTACATCCAAACCGATGCCGTGGCCCAAGCCGTGAGGCATAAACATGTACATAGCACCCGCATCGACAGCATCCACGGCCGTGCCTTTTATAAGCCCTAACGACACAAGACCCTCGGCCAGCGACAGATACGCCTCGCGGTGCACCTCGGTCATATAGTGCAGCCCCGGGCGTACCGTGCGGGCTATGCGGTCGTGTGCAGCCAGCACCACTTCGTATATGTCGCGCTGCTTGGGTGTGAAGCGGCCGCTGACGGGATAGGTACGCGTATGGTCCGACACGTAATTCATAAGGTTCTCGCCGCCGGCATCGACCAGCAGCAGACGGCCGTCGGTCAGTATGCCTTCGGAGTTGAGGTTATGCAGCGTCTCGCCGTGCTGCGACACGATCGAGGGGAACGAAACACCCAAGCCCATCGACTTGGAGATGCCCTCGATGCGGCCGGCGATCTCGCGCTCCACGATACCCGCGCGGCACATCTTCATCGCTGCCGTGTGCATTTCATAACCTATAAGGAAAGCATCCTCGAGCTGTTCGATCTCCTCGGGGGCCTTCTGCTCGCGCATCTCCGCCACGGCGAACATCAGATCTATCGATTTGCGTTCGTGCAGCATACCGAGGTCGATACCAAGCAGCGACGCCACCTGCATCTTGCTCTCGCCGCGGTACGGCGGCAGATAGTGTACGCGGCGGTTGAGCAGCACAGCGCGGCGCAGCGTCGGAGCCAACTGTCCGAGCGGAGCCGTATTGCTGACGCCCACGAGGGCAGCCAAATCCTTCAGTGCGGGCTGCGGGCCGGTCCATATTATATCGTCCACGGTGAAGTCGTCGCCGAAGAGCGTCACCTCGCCCGTCTCGGCATCGATCACGCCGGCCAGCGACGGCACGTTAAGCCCGAAGTAGTACAGGAACGTCGAGTCCTGACGGAAATAATAGGCATTGTTGGGGTAATTGTTGGGCGAAGGCATATTGCCGGCAAGCAGTATGACGCCCGAGCCTATTTTGCGGCAAAGTTCAGCCCGCCGCGCGGCATAGATTTCGGCTGAAAACATAACATTTCGTTTTGTGTTCCGCTATCGCCGGTCGCCCAAAAGGCGCAGCATATAGAGAAACAGGTTGATAAAATCGAGATAGAGGCTGAGTGCTCCGAGCAGGGCGATGCGCTGCGCGTTGATGTCGGCTGCGACGCCGTCGCTGAGCAGCGCACGGCGTATCTTCTGCGCGTCGTAGGCAGTAAGGCCGACGAAAAGCAGTATGCCTGTGTAGGTCACGATCCAACCGAGCGTGGTGCTCTGCAGGAATATGTTGACCACGGTGGCGATGATGACGCCTATCAAAGCCATGATGCAGAGGTTGCCGATCGACGTCAGATCGCGGTTGGTGACGTGTCCGTAAACGGCCATAACGGCGAATGTTCCGGCCGTAACGAAGAATGTCGAGGCGATAGAACCCAGCGAATAGGCCAAAAAGATCACCGACAGCGTCGCGCCGTTGAGCACCGAATAGGCGAAGAACATAGCCATAGCCGCGGTGAAGGACATTTTCCAGATGCGTGCCGAAAGCACCAATACGAGTCCAAGCTCCGCCAAGATCATAATCAGAAAGCCGAAACGGCTGCCGAGAATGGCATTGAGCAGCAACGGCGAATCTACCACGGCCAAGGCCGTGACACCCGTCAGCACCAACCCCATAGTTACCCATAAATATACGTTGCGGAACAGAACCGCCTGCCGGCTGCGCTCCGTTGAAACGATTTTGTGCGATGCGGATTCCATAGTATATTATTCTTTAACGTTATCGACTGTTTCGGTCGGGACGAACTTGTAGAGCTTGTCTCCGCGCCTCACCTCGCGCTCGGTGCGTATCGAGCAGAATATGCCCTGACGGGCGATATCCGCTTCGCGGTCGGCAACATAGGGCACCACGCCCTTCTGCTCGACCACGCCTGTCTTCTCGCCGAGGAAGAACACGTCGCTGCCGCGCTCCAACGGCGATGCCTCGACCATAATCTCGGCTACCGAGATGCGCTTGAAGAAGTTGGTGACCTTGCCTACGAACACCTTGCGGCGTGTGGCCGACGAGCCGTAGCGCTCGCTGTGCTCGGCTGCCGGACGCCCCAAATAGTAGCCGCCCCAAAAGCCTCGGTTGAACACCTCGGCCAGCCGTTCGCGCAGCTGCGCCGCCCGCTCGGGGGTGTATTCCCCCGCCTCTATCATCCTTAGAGCGCTGTCATAACACTCCACGACGCGCTTGACGTACTCGCCGCCTCGGGCGCGGCCCTCTATCTTGAGCACCCGCACGCCAGCCCCGATGAAGCGGTCGAGGAAATCGACGGTACACAGGTCCTTTGGCGAGAGTATCCACTGCCCGTCGGTGTCGAACTGTGCGCCCGTCTCGCGGTCGGTGAGTGTATAGCTGCGGCGGCATATCTGCCGGCAGGCACCGCGGTTGGCCGAGCATCCCGTCTCGTGCAGACTCAGGTAGCACTTGCCCGAAACGGCCATACAGAGCGCTCCGTGAGCGAACATCTCGATACGCACCGGCCGTCCCGAGGGTCCGCAGATGCGATCCTCTTCGATCCGGCGGGATATCGCCCCGATCTGCTCGAGCGAAAGTTCGCGCGCCAGCACCGCCACATCGGCCCACTGTGAATAGAAGGCCAGCGTCTCGCTGTTCGAAATATTCAGCTGCGTGGATATGTGCACCTCCACGCCGCGGCTGCGGGCGTAGAGTATCGCCGACTGGTCCGACGCTATGACGGCATCGACCGATGCCGCAGCAGCGCGGTCGACCAGCTCGTGCATACGCTCCAATTCGTTTTCATATATGATCGTATTGACCGTAAGATAGGCCTTTACGCCGGCGGCGTGGGCCGTTTCGACTATGCGGTCGAGATCGTCGAGAGTGAAGTTGGCCGCCGAGGCGGAACGCATATTGAGGCTGCCGACGCCGAAGTATACCGAGTCGGCACCGGCTTCGATTGCTGCCAGCAGCGACTCATAGGAGCCGGCCGGCGCCATTATTTCGATATCCTTGCGTCTGATCATCACCTCTTGCGTCCGATAAGGCCCGTGGCGAACTCACGCATCATCTCGGTGCGCTCACGCCCTGCGCTGAGCGAGTCGAGAGCCGCCAGCGCACGGTCGAAATGCAGCGATATGCGCAGTTCGGCGGTGCTCTTGACATCCGCCTTGTCGAACAGCTGGCGGGCGCGGTCGATCTTCTGCTGCGGGATGAGCGCCTCGCTGGTGTGCAGCGACTGCAGCTCGCGCCGCTCCTCGTCGTCCAAACGGTCGAGCGCCGTAATCATAAGGAAAGTCTTCTTGCCCTCGAGTATGTCGCCGCCGATAGCCTTGCCCAGCTGCTGCTCGGTGCCGTAGCTGTCCAGCAGATCATCCTGCAGCTGAAACGCCAGACCCAGCTCGTCGGCGAAACGCGCTATGCGCCGGCAATCCTCGTCCGAGGCGCCGCCGATGACAGCTCCGATGCGCGCCGCGCCGGAGAGCAGCACCGCCGTCTTCAACTCGATCATACGTATGTACTCCTCGATCGACACGTTGTCGCGCGTCTCGAAGTCCATATCGTACTGCTGGCCCTCGAACACCTGCATCGCCGTCGAGTTGAACGTACCGAAAATCTTGGGCAGCAGGGCTGCGGGAGCCTGTTCGAGCAAGCGGTAGGCATATACCAACATGGCGTCGCCCGACAGAATCGCGATGTTGCGGTTCCACTTGCGGAACACCGAGGGCTTGCCGCGGCGGATCGGGGCGTTATCCATGATGTCGTCGTGGAGCAGCGTGAAGTTGTGGAAAAACTCGATCGCAGCGGCACACGGCATAGCCGCCTGCACGTCGTCGGAAAATATGCCGCACGAGAGCAGCGTCAGCATCGGCCGCAGCCGCTTGCCTCCCTGTTCCATCGAATATGTAATCGGCGCATAAAGCTGCGACGGCTCGCCGCTCAACTCGGTCTGCGAGAGATAGCTCTCGACACTCTGCAAAAGTTGCGGAATACCCTTTTTAGCCATACCTGTATATCCTTTTCTATATTCTGAGGCAAAGATACGAATAAGTGAGAGCAAATGCAAGCTTGCTTGCAATTTGCCGAACGGGAGTATCTTCGGCGAAGCCAATGTACGAATAAGCGAGGGCAAAAACAAGTTTACTTGATTTTTGCCGAGCGGAAGTATCTTGGGCGAAGCCAATGTACGAATAAGCGAGGCAAATGCAAGCTTGCTTGCTGGTTTGCCGAACGGGAGATAAAATTCATAGTGTCGGGTAAAACTTTTCGGGCAAATTATCCGTAACTTTGTACGCGTTATGGAATCGAAGATACTCGAAGGATTGAATCCTGCTCAACGGGCGGCGGTGGTGAACTACACCTCGCCGTCGCTTATCATAGCGGGGGCCGGCTCGGGCAAGACGCGCGTGCTCACCTCCCGCATCGCATATATGATCGAACAGGGCGTGCCGCCCCATTCGATCCTCGCACTGACATTCACCAACAAGGCCGCCGCTCAGATGCGCGAACGCATCGAAGGCATGATCGAGGGAGGCAAGAGCCGCTACATACGTATGGGTACGTTCCACTCGGTCTTTTCGCGCATTCTGCACAACGAGGCCGAGCATATAGGCTTCCCGCCGACATTCACCATATACGAGCCGTCGGACTGCCGCAACCTCGTGAAAACCATTCTCAAGGAGCTGAATCTAAGCGATGATGCGTACAAGCCTCAGAGCGTATGTTCGCGCATCTCGCTGGCCAAGAACAAGCTTATAACGCCGGCGGCATATCTGGCCAACCCGATACTCGCCGCCGAGGACCGCGAGCGCCGCCAGCCCCAGTTCGGCGAGATATACGACATCTACTGCCGCCGCTGCAAGCAGAACGGGGCGATGGACTTCGACGACCTGCTGCTGCAGATCAACATTCTGTTCCGCGACCACGAAGATGTGCTGGCGCGCTATCAGGATCTGTTCAGATATATCCTCGTCGACGAGTATCAGGATACCAACTACGCCCAGTATATCATCATCCGGCGGCTGGCCGCACGCAATGCCAACGTCTGCGTGGTGGGCGACGACGCGCAGAGCATCTACTCGTTCCGCGGCGCCAACGTGGAGAACATCCTCAACTTCAAGCGCGACTTCCCCACAGCGCAGATCTTCAAGCTCGAGCAGAACTACCGTTCGACGCAGACCATAGTCAATGCGGCCAACAGCGTCATCGAGCGCAACTCCAACCGCATGGACAAGAACTGTTTCTCGGCGGGCGACTACGGCGACAGGATACGAGTGGTAAAGGCATACACCGACCGCGAGGAGGCCGAACTGGTGGTCGACGACCTGCGCCGCACCGTGCTCGAACAGGGCGACGAGTGGAGCGAGGCCGCGGTGCTCTACCGCACCAATGCCCAGTCGCTGGTAATGGAGGAGGCGATGCGCCGCCGCGGCATTCCCTACCGCATATACAAGGGCAACTCGTTCTACGATCACAAGGAGATCAAGGATCTGCTTGCATATATCCGTCTGGTGGTCAATCCGCTCGATGACGAGGCGTTCCGCCGCATCGTAAACTATCCCGCGCGCGGCATCGGCGAAACCACCCTCAACCGCATCGCGGCATTGGCCGCCGCCGAACGCAAAAGTATGTGGGAGGCGGTCGACACGCTGCTTTCGCAGCCCGAGATCGATCCGGCCAACCGTCAGATAGCCAAAAAGGTGTCGGATTTCGTCACCCTTATTCGGGAGCTGTCGCTCGCACGCACCCAAAAGGATCTCTACGAACTGGGACTGGAGATAGCCACCCGATCGGGCATCATAGGCGTCTACCGTATGTCGCCGTCGCCCGAATCGACCAGCGCGATAGACAATATCGAGGAGCTGCTCAACACGATGCAACTGTTCAAGGAGCAGCGCGACGCCCAGCTGCGCAACGGCGAGGCGGGCGAGGACGAAGGCGAGGCTACCATCGACGAGTGGCTGCAGAACACGATGCTGCTGACCGATATGGACAACGACGATCCCGAAGACCGCAACAAGGTGACGCTGATGACCGTACACTCGGCCAAAGGACTGGAGTTCAAATATGTCTATATCGTCGGATTGGAGGACGACCTGTTCCCCTCACCGCGCGCCTCCGAGACTATGGAGGGGCTGGAGGAGGAGCGGCGCCTATTCTATGTGGCACTGACGCGCGCCAAGGTCAAGGCGGTGCTTTCATTCTCCGACACGCGCTTCAAGTGGGGCAATATGGAGTTCTGCCGCCCGAGCCGTTTCCTGAGCGAAATAGACCGCCGGTATCTCGACGTGTCGTTCGATCTCGATGCCGACCGTCACGCCGACCGCAGCGACGAGCCGTCGCCCATAGAGCAGCTTCGCAGCCGCTTCGATTACAGGTACAGGGGCGGCAATACCGCGCCCCAGCAGCCGGCGCACCCGTTCGAGAGGCGGGAGCCTGCACGCCCGCGGCCATCGATGATCGTCGAGCCGCCGCAGCGCGACAACCTGCGCAGAATAGAGCATACGCCTGCATCTTCGGCCGCCGCCTCGGGCGACTACGCCGAGGGTATGCGGGTCGAGCACGCCAAGTTCGGCACGGGCACAGTGCTCGCCGTCGAGCAGGGCGCTTCCGACATCAAGCTGACAGTGAGGTTCGACGACCAGCGTATCGGCAACAAGACGCTGCTGGCCAAATTCGCCCGATTGAAAAAATTGTAAACGACGCAAGATATGACCCTCAAAGACCGTTATTCAGGCGTGATCGAATGGTTTCGATCGAATATGCCGGCCGTGGAGACGGAGCTGCACTACGACAATCCGTACCAGCTGTTAGTGGCGGTGATGCTGTCGGCGCAATGTACCGACAAACGTGTCAATATGACCACGCCGGCGCTGTTCGAGCGGTTTCCGAACCCGCAGTCGATGGCCGAGGCGTCGGCGGAGGAGATCTACCCCTATATCCGCAGCATCTCGTACCCCAATAACAAGGCGCGCAATCTGGCGGCTATGGCGCGGATGCTCACCGGCGAGTTCGGCGGCACGGTGCCCGACGACATCGAACAGCTGCAGCGTCTGCCGGGTGTGGGGCGCAAGACTGCCAATGTGGTGGGAGCGGTGATATACAACAAGTTGGTGATGCCGGTCGATACCCACGTCTTTCGCGTGTCGGCGCGCATAGGTCTCACGCGCGGTGCCAAGACGCCGCTGCAGACCGAACAGCAGCTCACCTCGCACATACCGGCCGAACTGCTGCCCACGGCGCACCACTGGCTCATACTGCACGGCCGATACGTCTGCACCGCCCGCAGGCCCAAATGCCCCGAATGCGGACTTAAGGAGTGGTGCCGCTCGTTCGGCAAACTCCAAGGCGAGCTGCAATAGAGGTGCGGAATTTGCTTTTTGTGCGAAAAGCCGTATATTTGTAGATTGACAAGGCAGGCAATGTCGCCTGCGCTAAAATGTATTGGAATATGAAAATACATTCGTTTTCAGACATAACCAAGCACCTTTCGATGCTTGCACTGCTCTTGGCGGCTCTGTTCACGCTGCAGTCGTGCAAGAAGAACCCCGTACCCGATCCCGTGCCCGATCCCGACGAGCCGGAACAGGTGCAGGTGAACAAGTGGACGTACACGATTCTGGAAAACTACTACCTGTGGAATCAGGAGATTAAGAACATAACCCCGAAATACGACACCGACTACCAGTCGTTTCTGAGCAACACCCTGAGCGGACTCACGGTCAACACCCTCGACGGACACATCTACACCGACGGCAGCCGCTCGTTCTACTCCTACATCTCGCGCACACCCGCCACAAGGGCGGCCACAGTGACATTCGAACCCACGTACGGTATGCGCGTGGTGGCCTACGGTTTCAACATCCGGAACACTTCGGGCGAGACCACGTTGCGCTACTTCGCCCGCATATACTACGTCACGCCCGATTCGCCGGCCGACAAGGCGGGTCTCAAGCGCGGCGACTGGATAGGACGCATCGACGACAAGATCATCTCCCGCAGCAACTTCACGGACCTGAACAAGCTGCTGGCCGACAACAGCGCGTCGGTCAAGATACGCAAATGCTCGTTCGAAGCCAACTCGAGCGGCGACGGAGTGGTATTCTCCGAGGATGACGCCCAAAAGAGCATCACGCTGAGCCGCGCCGCCGTCGAGCAGAACCCGATCTACATACACAAGGTGCTCGATATCGGCGGCAGGAAGGTCGCCTACCTGATGTTCAACGCCTTCAAGCGGGGCATCGACGACAACGACACCGCCAACCACACCGAATACGAAGAGCAGCTGCGCGAAGTGTTCCGCGGATTCAGAAGCGAAGGCGTCAGCGATATGATCCTCGATCTGCGCTACAACCCGGGCGGATTCGTCTCCACCTGCCAGCTGCTGTCGAGTATGATCGCTCCCGTGTCGAAACTCGGCACCCGATTCCTCGAGTGCCGGCCCAACGCCTCACGCACCACCACTTGGTACAACTTGCTCAAGCAGAACGAGGTGGCCGACTGCAACCTCGATCTCGACAGACTCTATGTCATCGCCGCTGAGAGCAGTGCCTCGGCCAGCGAATTGGTAATCAACAACCTGCGCGGCGTGGGTATGACCGTAACGCACATAGGCAACACCACCGAGGGCAAAGTGGTCGGAATGGAGGTGATCGACACCAAATACAACAGCCGCGACAAGGCCGTGTTCGGCGACTATCGCTATACGCTCTGCCCCGTATCGTTCCGCTCATACAACGCGCTTGGAGAGTCGAACTACGAAAACGGACTCAGGCCCGACATTCGCTACGACGAATATATGGACGAAAATTCGCTCGACTGGCTCGACTGGGGCACTTTGGGCGAAGAGGACGAACCGCTGCTTGCCCGTGCCATAGAGGCCATAAGCGGCAATGCCAAGGTTTCGGCGCTCGCCGCCCGCACCATCGAAACCGGTGCGGTGGACTGTCGGGGTATGATGCCCGCATCCCGAGGCACTGCCGGAACGATAATTTTGCCAACGGATAACTCGACCAAAGAATAGAATACGATGAGCATCAGCGAAAAAGAGGTAAGGCTGTCGGCCGAAGACCTCGCCCGACTCAAACTGTTGCTGGCGCCTGCAGCACAAAAGATAGTGATTCTGTCGCATACCAATCCCGACGGTGACGCCATAGGTTCGTCGCTGGCGTGGGGCAGCGTGCTGGAGGATATGGGGCACGAGGTGATGTGCGTGGTCCCCAACCGCTATCCCTACTTTTTGGAGTGGATAGCCGGAATCGACCGCATCCGCATATTCAAGGACGAACCGGAACCAATACTGAAGGCTGTGGCCGAGGCCGACCTGATCTTCTGCCTCGATTTCAACATCATATCGCGTCTCGAGGCGCTGACCGAAGCCATAGAGCACAACGACACAGCCAAACGCATACTCATCGACCACCACCTCTCACCGCCGCCGGTCTACGACCTGATGTTCTCGCATCCCGAAGCCTGCTCGACCTCGTATCTTGTCGGACGTATCATCGAACGGCTGTTCGGTATGCATCACCTCACCCGCGAGATGGCCGAGGCGCTGTATGCGGGTATGATGACAGACACGGGCAACTTCTCGTACTCGACCCTCACGCCCGACCTGTTCCGTATGGTGGCTGCGCTGCTCGAGACCGGCATCCACATACCCACCATATACAATAACGTCTACAATGCCTTCACCGAGGGGCGCGCACGCCTGTTCGGCTATGTGATCGACAAGAAGATGGGCATAATCCACAACGGCGAAGTAGCCTACATGTCTCTGAAAGAGAACGAGATGCGGCGCTTCGGCTTCCAGCTGGGCGACAGCGAGGGATTCGTCAACTATCCGCTCTCGATCAAGAAGATGAAGATGTCGGCCATGTTCCTCGCCACGCGCAAGTTCATCCGCGTGTCGCTGCGCTCGCGCGGCGATGTCGACGTGAATGTCTTCGCACGGCGCTACTTCTCCGGCGGCGGTCACAAGAATGCCGCCGGCGGCAAGTCGTTCGTCACTATGGAGGAGACAATCGAACACTTCCGCCAGTCGGTCGAGGAGTTTTTCGCCGAGCACGACCAAAACGCCTGAGGCGGCACGGCGGACAAAAAGCGACAAAGAACAACAACCATATATGAAAAGGCTCTTTTTAGTCGATGCCTACGCATTGATATTCAAATACTACTACGCCTTTCTGTCGCGGCCGATGCGCAACCGCGAGGGGCTTAACACCTCGCCCATATTCGGGTTCGTCAAGTTTCTGCGCGACATTCTGCGGCGCGAGCGCCCCGACTGCATCGGGGTGGCGTTCGACCCTGCGGGGGGCTGCTTCCGCAAGGAGCTGTACGCCGGCTACAAGGCCAACCGCACGGCCACGCCCGAGGATATAATCGCCGCCGTGCCATACATAAAGCGCGTGCTCGAAGCTATGCGCATTCCCGTGTTGGAGGTGGCCGGATACGAGGCCGACGACGTTATCGGCACCCTGTCGCACAAGGCCGCCGATGCCGGATTCGAGGTCTTCATGGTGACCCCCGACAAGGATTACGGGCAGTTGGTCACCGATCGCGTCAAGATATACAAGCAGAAGGGCGACGAGATAGAGATCGTCGACAGGCAGGCCATAAGGGAACATTACGGCTTCGACGACCCGCAATTGGTCAGCGATGTGCTGGCACTGTGGGGCGATGCGTCGGACAACATCCCGGGTGTGGCGGGTATCGGCGAGAAGGGAGCCATGAAATTGGTCGCACGCTTCGGCAGCGTTGAGAATATCCTCGCCAATCTCGACTCGCTCACGGGGCGCCAGCGCACCAATATCGAGGAGGGTGCGGCGCAGCTGCTGATGTCGAAGCGGTTGGCCACGATCGTACTGAATGTGCCCATCGAGTTCAAGCCGGAGGAGCTGACGGTCGAGCAACCGGACTACGACACTCTGCGCAAGCTGTTTATAGAATTGGATTTCAATATGTTCGCCCGCGAGTTGCCGCGCGATCCGTCGGCGCCGGCCGAGCCTGACGCCCCCACGCAGGCCAAGCAGACGCAGCTGGCGAAGGTGGCGGCCGAAAAGTCGCGCGCCAAGCGTGCCGCCTCGCTGGCCGGTCAGGGGGATATGTTCGCCACGCTCGACACCCAGCCCGAACCGGCCGCACAGGCAGCGGAAACGGAGCCTGAGGCGCCGGCCGAAAGGGGCGGCTTCGCCACGGCGGCCACGGTTGCACACACGTACCACACGGTGCGGTCGGCCGAGGAGCTTGCCCGACTGGTGGAGCGGCTGAAGACATACGGTGAGATATGTTTGGATACCGAGACGTCGGGGTTAGACTTCTTCAACGATGCGCTGGTGGGGCTGTCGCTGTCCGTGGAGCCGTTCGAGGCATGGTATGTGCCTTGGCGCAACGAATACGCCGAGATAGTAGGGCCGCTGCTCGGAGATGAGACGATCGACAAGATCGGACAGAATATCAAGTTCGACATTATGGTGCTGCGCGCCAACGGCATCGAAGTGCGCGGATTCAAGTACGACACGATGATCCTGCACTATCTGCTCGATC
>CAYYUW010000168.1:0-4408 GCA_964474985.1 uncultured Alistipes sp.
AATCGATGCGTCCGGTCGCTTCGTCGAGGCCATAGCTGACCACCTTGAAATATTTGCCCGACATATTGACCGGCGAACCGTGCGACAAATGGCCGCCATGCGCCAAATCGAGCCCCATGAAGGTATCGCCCGGGTTCAAGACCGCGAAGAATACGGCCATGTTCGCCTGTGCGCCGGAATGGGGCTGCACGTTGGCATATTCGGCTCCGTAAAGTTTGCAGATGCGCTCGATGGCCAACGATTCGACCTGGTCGACCACTTCGCACCCTCCGTAATAACGGGCTGCCGGATAGCCTTCGGCGTATTTGTTGGTCAACACGGAACCCATAGCCTCCAGCACCTGATCGCTGACGAAATTTTCCGAAGCGATCAATTCGATCCCGCGAGTCTGTCGCGCACGTTCGGCGGCGATCAATTCGAAAATCCGGTTGTCTTTTTTCATATCGAAACAAAAATAAGAAGTTTGCTTTTCGGTGTGTAAAGATAGCAATATTCGGTGAAAATCCATGCACGGAAGCGGGTTTCCGGAAATTTTCCATAATTCTGGAAAACTTTTATTAGCGTCTTATACAAAAGATTTTGGAAGAATTACCCATTTTTGAGGTAATGACTTTGCAACTGTATTTATCTGATACAGATTGTCTCATTACGCCAACAGGGAATCAGCTATAGTCCAACTCCACTTCAAATGAACGTATTATACCGTTGAAAAGCATCCGATTGAGACTTAGATAATCCTGTAATTTATGACGGGATATCTCTTTTTCACCCTTCGTACGGGTGATATGAGCCTCTGCATTCTGTTTCTGTGCAGTCTCTGTGCAATGGTCTGTCCTTGAGCCGTTCTGTAAGTTTGTTTATGTATTGTCTTGTAAAAAATGAGTGTTACCAATCATAATCAAACCTCTCGATGTCTTCCTCGATGAGATTTGAACCTTGCTGGACTTCGATGAATGTCAGCGGAGTAACTGCCTTAAGAGCGTGGAGCATCCCCGTGGGTATATGGATAACATCGCCGCGTCTTACCGGCTTGCGATCCCCATTGAGAACAATCTCGCCCTCACCGTTGATGAATGTCCATATCTCCTTCCTGCAATTATGCTTCTGATAACTGATGGAACAACCGGGGCGCAAGGTCAGTTGCTTCGTCAACGCACAGAATCCGTCCGGAAATTCGATGTAGTCGATAACCTTGTATTCGCCCCAGCGGCGTTCCTCGTACATCGGCCGCTTCCCTATGCCGTCGACAAGATGTTTGAGGTTCTCGCTCAATCTTCTCTCCGATACCAAGATTCCGTCCGGCGAGGCTGCCACTACCATATCTTTAGCTCCGATACACACGACAGGTATCTCCAGTTCGTTGATTATATATGCACCGTCACACGATTCAGAAAGGACATTGCCATGGACACTCTCGTGAAGCTCATCAGTCAAAGTATTCCATGTCCCCAAATCTTTCCATTGCCCGGAATAGGATATAACCGCAATAGACTCGGCTTTCTCTACCACCTCATAATCGAAACTGATTTTCGGCAGGGCTTCGTAGGAATCCCTCAACTCCGCGAAGTCCATTCCCGGCATTACCCGTTGTGCTATCTGCATGAGATAGCCTAATCTGAAAGCGAACACACCGCCGTTCCATAACGCGCCTTCTTTTATGAGAGATTCAGCGGTGTGGACATCCGGCTTTTCAGTGAACCGTTTGACCGGCATCACCATGTCCTTGACGCTGTTGTCAGGGACGATGTAGCCGTACTTAGCCGACGGATAAGTAGGCGTGATGCCCATAAGCACAAGGTCGGCGACATGATTGACAACCGCATCGCCCATTCTGGATATTATACTGAAATAGGCATCCTCGGTGTAAGAATCACAAGGCATAACAACGACAGGCTCATCCATAGAAGTACCTTTGGATGCAAGATAAGAGCAGGCAAGCACGATAGCCGGGAAAGTGTCTCTCCGACAGGGTTCTGTCACAACGGACAGTTCGTGTCCCAATTGGTTCTCGACGGAATCCTTCTGATTGAGTCCGGTTGCGACCACAATGTCATCGGTCAGCCCGGCGGATTTTATCTGGCGCACTACACGCTGAATCATGGATTCCTTCGTCCCGTCGGGTGCTGTAAGCAGGCGCAGGAACTGCTTGGAGCGGGCATCATTGGAAAGCGGCCACAGGCGTTTGCCCGAGCCGCCGGATAACAGTATGATTTGCATAGAAGATATTTTTTGTGTAATTACCTTTCAGCCCGCATCGGGTTATTTAGGAAATCCTCATAGGCGAGGCGTATTCCTTCCTCCAATTCAGTTTTGTAAGTCCAGCCCAATGATGCAGCTTTCGACACGTCAAGCAGTTTTCGAGGCGTGCCGTTGGGGCGTGATGTATCCCAGCGAATTTCTCCGGTATAGCCGATTATCTTCGCCACTAATTCTGTAAGTTCCTTTATTGTCAGTTCCTTGCCCGTTCCGGCATTCACCGTCTCGTTGCCGCTGTAGTTGTTCATCAGGAACACACACAGGTTGGCGAGGTCATCGACATAGAGGAACTCGCGCAGCGGACTGCCGTCTCCCCAGCAGGTAACGCTTTCAGCTCCCGACTCCTTGGCTTCGTGGAAGCGGCGGATAAGCGCCGGTAGAACATGGCTGTGTTCGGGGTGGTAATTGTCATTCGGCCCGTAGAGGTTGGTCGGCATGACACTGATATAATCCGTGCCGTATTGCCGGTTCAAAAACTCGCAATATTTCAGTCCGGAAATTTTTGCCAAGGCATACGCCTCGTTCGTCTTCTCCAATTCCGAGGTCAGCAGGCAGCTCTCTTTCATCGGCTGCGGTGCCATGCGCGGATAAATACACGACGAACCGAGAAATTCCAGTTTCTTGCATCCGTTCTTCCATGCTGAATGGATGACGTTCATCTCCAGTATCATGTTATCATACATGAAGTCAGCCAACGCAGATTGGTTCGCCACGATACCGCCTACTTTGGCAGCAGCCAAAAAAACATATTCCGGCTTTTCTTCAGCAAAAAAACGCTCCACAGCATCCTGACGAGTCAGGTCAAGTTCCTTGTGTGTGCGGGTAATGATATTTGTGTAACCCTGGCGCTTGAGTTCGCGCACGATAGCCGATCCTACCATACCGCGGTGTCCGGCCACATAAATTTTAGAATCTTTTTCCATGTGGATTGGAGTTTGTTAGTTGTTATTAGAAACCGCGGCGCCGGATTTTGACAGGAATCATCTCTCCAGTCAAGGTTGCGTCGTCGGGGAGGACAAGGGCGAGGTGTCCCCCACCACCGGCACCGAGCATCTTCCATGCAAGTGCCTTGTCTCGTATATTGTCGATACATTCCGCCACTCCCGGCTGCATCATCGCCGGGAACATAGCCACCTGTGCATTGAACGAATCACAGAACGCCTTTGCAAACGCTGCAAGGTCTTTCTTCATGATCGCGTCCCAACATCTATCGGCCGCTTCAGTAAGGTTCTTCACCTTTTCAGGCACGATGTCCTTACCTTCAACCACCGAACATCCCGGACGGCGCGGAAACATCGGAACAAGCACTATATGATTCTCCAGCCAAGTCAGGATCTCCTCGTCGTGACACGACTCAATTCTGTTGGGCCAATAACGCCCGTTATAATAATGGCGGTTAAGACCCGACATACAGATGCCTATGGCATCTTGGGCTCCGGAGACATGCCCCTTGTTCTCGGGATCGTTCTCGAAACAAAACAGAATACGGGCGAGCATCTCCTCGTTGTAGTTGGGGAGCTCGTAGGGCCAGATCTTTTTGGCGGCGTTGCGGGTGGATGTCGACATGCCGCCACGTTCCATAAACTCCACGGTCGGTTCAATGGAGACAGTGAGCGCCCAGCCGGCCCCGTACTGCGAAACATAGGGCTGGTCAATCCATGTTCCGGCTATGTCTATGCGGTAAGGGAGATGGGATTTCACATTGGCGCGGAGTGAGGTGGTGGAGCGTGCGTCGAGTCCTGCGTCAGGTACACGCTGCAATTCGACATACTCTATGCCTCGGTCGGCACAGATTTTCCGCTTGAGGTCGCTGCCGCCGTCGGAATTGACAACGAATACGTCAGGCTGCACTTTGTCGAGGGTGTCGAGGAAGTCGATCATGCCGCTGCCGGAATTGATATATGCGTCAGTAACGTAACGGATCGCCTTTACCATGTAAAGACGTTCCTTTTCGGAATAGACCGTTTTGCGGTTTTTGAGTTCCTGAATGGTTTTGTCGGAACCGATACCGACATAAAGATCGCCATATTGTGATGCCTCCTTGAAGAATGCCACGTGCCCCGAGTGGAGCATATCGTAGCAACCGGAGACGAATACTTTCTTTTTCATGATTTTCGGATTATACCTAATAAATAAGGACTAAAATGAGTGA
>CAYYUW010000169.1:0-5241 GCA_964474985.1 uncultured Alistipes sp.
GTTGGTAGAGCAAAGGACTGAAAATCCTTGTGTCCCCGGTTCGATTCCTGGTGGTACCACGCAGAAAATCAGCTAAATGATTATTCAATAATCGTTTAGCTGATTTTGTTTTAGGAGCGTCGGGGAATTTGTCACTACATATTTTAAAGGCCAATAGGCCGAATCAAGTTACTGTATGGGGAAATGTCGGGAGACTATGGGGGGGGGTAAGGTTGCTGGCAAACAAAAAAAGAAGTTAGGACGTAGGCGAACTGCAGAAGATTCTGGAGTCCTCAGGTGAGGGATGCATCGGGGAGCTCATACTATTTCGGAGCAGAGAACGACGGATTTGTCTGTGAGGAAGCCGTGCGGCTCTATGAAGATGTGTTTTTCTACACAACAGATGCCGGCTCAGACTACCGGACGAGGGATTAGTGGCAGAATAGTAAATAGAGACATAATAAGTCCTCCAATTGTTCTTAATGCCAATGCGAACCAAAATGATTCCTTAGATACAGATAGAGCCACAGGAAGAAAACCGACTACGGAAGAAATAACAGTTAGTAATACCGTTTTAATTTTTTGTTTGAAAGACATTATGTATAAATTTAAAGCGCTGTCATCAGTATTATTATTGCGTAATCGTATATTATAATCATATAGAATATAAATAGCCGCATTAACCGTAATGCCGCTCAATAATACAAAAGATGCCAATCCCCCTTGATTAAATTTCATAGCTGAAAAGAAGAAAGTTAAAAAGACACCTATATAAAATAATCCATAGCAACTATATGATGATCCGTGCAGCCCGTGAGGGACTGCACGGATTTTTTTGTGGCAGGCGGCGTTCGCAGCAGAGGGCTGTTCGGGGGATGCGGCAGGGTAGGTGCCGGCGGCTGAAACAGGTTGCCTGATCGGTCCGGTGCGGGCGTCTGACGGGGTGCTGCAGCCGGTGCCGGCGATGCGATCGATACGGAACTGCGACATTTTCGTGGAAATAATCTTGTTTTTTGAGAAAAATTTGTATTTTTGCGTCCTATTGGCGCGTTATATCGAGAAAAACAAAATAAAACAATAACAACCGATTAACAAAAATGCAAAACAAAGGCGCAATCAAACTACTGGCACTCCTATTGGCGATTGCCTGTGTTTATCAGCTCTCGTTCTCGTTCGCGACACGGAGGGCTGAAAAGAAAGCGGCGGCCTATGCCGCAACCTATCCGGCTGAGCTTCAGGATAAAATGGAGCAGCAGTATCTCGACTCGATCAAGAATCTGCCCGTTTACAGTCTGGGTATAGTCGATTATACCTACAAGGATTGTCAGGACAAGGAGATCAATTTGGGTCTGGATCTGAAGGGCGGTATGAACGTGATGCTGGAGATCCAGCAGGGCGATGTTCTGCGTTCGCTCTCGGAGAATAGCCAGAATGCCGACTTTGCCAAGGCTCTGGCTGCTGCCGACGAGCAGATGCGCAGCGGCAGCGACGATTATATCGCGCTGTTCGCCAAGAATTACGCTCAGATTTCGGGCGGCCAGCCGCTGGCGCTGATCTTCAACACGCCTTCGATGAAGGAGATCAATGCCAACAGCACCGATGCCGAGGTGATCAAGGTGCTGCGCAAGGAGAGCGACGACGCTATCGCCGCTTCATACGACATTCTGCGCAGCCGTATCGACCGTTTCGGCGTTACCTCGCCCAATATTCAGCGTCTGCCCAACTCGAACCGCATTTTGGTCGAGCTGCCGGGCATCAAGGAGCCTGAACGTGTGCGCAAGCTGCTTCAGGGTACCGCATCGCTCGAATTTTGGGAGACTTACAACACCTCCGAAATATCGCAGATATTGGCTCAGGCCGATGCTCTGCTGCGCAATATCGACAACGCTCCCGCAACTGAGGAGGCTGCCGAGCAGACCGACGGTGTAGATTCGGCCGCAGTGGCGAATGTTACCGAGCTGACAGCCGAGGTCGAGCAGACTGCCGAGCAGACCGAGCAGACACAAGAGGCTTCGCTCGTAGAGCAGGTTGCCGAGCAGAACGCTGCCGAGCCTGCAGAGGCCCCCGAAGAGGCTTCGCTGGTAATCGACGAGAAGGAGCACCCGCTCTTCGCCCGCCTGCTGCCCGGTCAGGTTTATACCGATCAGAACGGCCGCGTAGTCAACAATCCCGTTATCGGCTATGCTACTTCGACCGACACGATGATCGTGAACCGTTATTTGGCGATGCCGCAGATCCGCGCACTCTTCCCGCGCGACGCCCGCTTTATGTGGAGTGTCAAGCCTTACGAGAACAAGCGTGCCGCTGCCAAGGGCGAGTTCGATCCCTATGACGGCAAGTTCGAGCTGTATGCGGTTAAGGCCAACACCTTCGACGGCGCCGCTCCGCTGGACGGCAGCGTAATTACCAACGCACAAGAGGATTATATGCGTGAAGGCGCAGCCGCTCAGGTTTCGATGACGATGAACTCCGAGGGTATCCGCAAGTGGGCGCAGCTGACCGGTCAGAACATCGGCCGCTCGATCGCTATCGCCCTCGACGGCTACATCTACTCGGCTCCTACGGTGCAGGGCAAGATCGACGGCGGCCAGTCGCAGATCACCGGCAACTTCACCATTAACGAGGCCAAGGACTTGGCCAACGTGCTCAAGTCCGGCAAGGTGCGTGCTCCCTCGCGCATTATTCAGGATACCGTGGTAGGCCCCTCGCTGGGTCAGGAGTCGATCAATGCCGGTATATTCTCGTTCATCATCGCATTCATATTGGTGCTGCTCTATATGGGTCTGTACTACAAGACGGCCGGCTGGATCGCCTGCGTGGCTCTGCTCACCAACCTGCTGCTGCTTATGGGCGTGCTCGTATCGTTCGGCGCCGTGCTGACGCTGCCCGGTATCGCCGGTATCGTGCTGACGATGGGTATGGCGGTCGATGCCAACGTCATAATTTACGAACGTATCAAGGAGGAGATTCGTGCAGGCAAGGGCCTGTCGCTGGCTATACGCGACGGTTACAACAATGCATATTCGGCTATCATCGACGGCCAGCTGACCACTATCATCACCGGTATCGTGCTCTTCATCTTCGGTAACGGTCCTGTACAGGGCTTCGCCACCACCCTTATCATCGGTATCATCACTTCGGTGTTCACCTCGATATTCATCACCCGTCTGATCATCGACGCCCGCGTGAACAAAGGCCGCAATATCGCCTTCTCTCGCAAGTGGTCGGAGAATATGCTTGCCAACGCCAAATTCGACTTCATCGGCAAGCGCCGTGTCGCATATATCATCTCGGGTGCTCTGCTGCTGCTCTCGATCGGCTCGTTCTTCGTACGCGGATTCAACAAGGGCGTAGAGTTCACCGGCGGCCGTGCATACGTTGTACGCTTTGACCAGACCGTATCGGCCGATGCAGTCCGCAAGGCTCTCGAAGGCGTATTCCCGGGCGATGCCAAGAGCGTCAGCCTCGAGGTAAAGCAGTACGGCGGCGACAACCAGATGCGCATTGTCACACAGTACAAGTATGACGATACCTCGGAGGAGGCTACCGCCGAAGTCGACGAGCTGCTCTACAGCGCTCTGAAGGGCCTGTTCACCTACGACATTACCCTCGATGGATTCAAGAACACTCAGGACGACGTCAACGGTATCATATCGGCCGACAAGATCGGTCCCTCGATCGCCCGCGATATGACGCGCTCGGCTGTGATGGCCGTGATCTTCTCGCTCATCGCCATAGCGCTCTACATCATTCTCCGATTCAAGAGGTGGCAGTGGGGTATGGGTGCCGTCGTTTCACTGACGCACAACGCTCTGTTGGTTATGGGCCTGTTCTCGCTGCTCTACGGTCTGCTTCCCTTCACACTGGAGGTTAACCAGTCGTTCATCGCGGCTATCCTGACTATCATCGGTTACTCGATCAACGATACCGTGGTGATCTTCGACCGTATCCGCGAGTTCAGCACGCTTTATCCCAAGCGTCAGCAGTCCGAGAATATCAACAAGGCTATCAACTCGACCCTGTCGCGTACGCTGAATACCTCAGGCACCACTATCGTGACCCTGCTGGCGATATTCATCTTCGGCGGCGAGACAATCCGCGGTTTCGTGTTCGCACTGATGTTCGGTGTGATCGTAGGTACCTATTCGTCGGTGTTCGTCGCAACGCCCGTGGCCTACGAAATGATGCGCAAGAGCAAGAAGGCTGCTGCCGGCAAGTAACCGGTGCGGCAATAACCGAAAAAAGAACATTCGCGATCCTTTGCGAATGTTCTTTTTTTATGTAGTTTTGCAGTACGGTAATGCCGCATAAATTTTCACCGAGATGGATTTCATACATATAACTTTCATAGACATAATCGATATATTTTTGGTCGCGATGATGATGTACTACATCTATCGCGTCACCCGCGGTACCAACGCCCCGAGCATCATCACCGGCATAGTCATCCTGTACCTTATGTGGGTGATCGTGCGGGCGCTGAATATGGAGCTTCTTTCAGCCATACTGGGGCACTTTATCGGGGTGGGAGTCATCGCATTGATAGTGGTGTTCCAGCCGGAGATAAGGCGCTTTCTGCAGATGATAGGCCTGAAACAAAACCGTTACAACATATTTTCGCGCATATTCGAGTCGGAGCAGGAGAGCGAACTCGACGTCGCTCAGATAGTGCGTGCCTGCACCGATATGTCCGCCGCCAAATCGGGCGCCCTGATCGTTATCCAGCAGACCAGTGACCTGAGCCTTATGGCCGAGGGCGGTATCGCTATCGATGCCCGCATATCGGCATCGCTGGTCGAGAACCTGTTCTTCAAGAACTCGCCGCTGCACGACGGCGCTATCATCATTCACCATAACAGGGTGGTGGCGGCGCGCTGCATCCTCCCGACAACTCAGTCGCAGGTGCCCAAGTCGTTCGGCACGCGCCACCGCGCCGCACTCGGTATGAGCGAGGTGTCCGATGCCATAGTGCTGGTCGTCTCGGAGGAGACCGGCGGCATATCTATCGCACAGGGCGGTGTATTGAAACGCGATATCCCCGCCGATAATCTGCAGTCGCTGCTGCTGCGGCGTCTCAATATGAATGTCGAGCGCAGTCGTTCGACGGATAGATTCTTCCGTAAGTTCAAACATTGACAGTGCCTATGAAACCCGAAATAGTATTTTTGGATGAATATACCTTGAGCGGAGCCGACCTTAGCGCTATCCGTTCATTGGGTAACTACACTGCCTACCGCAATACGTTGCCTGACCAGATTCTGC
>CAYYUW010000170.1:0-8102 GCA_964474985.1 uncultured Alistipes sp.
ACCTGTTGCATGACCCATTATCTGCAATAATGAGCACAGAAAAGCTAAATGACAGAACATCAACCGATGATGCACCTCGCAAGAAGACATTTCCGCCGAAGCCGCCGTATGCGGCAGGCGGTTTTACATTTTGATTCGTAACACCCTATTTATAATTACTAACTAATTTTTTACTCTATGAAAAGAAAATTGACTATTGGTTTGTTGCTCGCGCTGGCTCTGTCGGTGTGCGCAACGAATTTGATGGCCGCTGAAAGCAGGAGCGAAAGCACCGAGATTCAGAAGTCAGTCAAGATTTCGGGTACCGTCAAGGACGCCTCCGGCCAAGCTGTGATCGGCGCTACGGTCCTTCTGAAGGGTTCGACCTCCGTCGCTACCGCAACCGGTATGGGTGGTCAGTTCTCCATCACCGTTCCCGAAGGGTCGACCCTCGTGGTTTCGAGCATCGGCTTCACTACCGCCGAAGTCCGCGCCGCTCAGGGTATGACTGTAACCCTCGCCGAAGCTGCAACAACCATCGACGATGTCGTGGTGACCGCCGAGTTCGGTATGAAGCGTGTAGCCCGCGCTATGGGTTCGTCGGTTCAGAACGTTAAGGCATCGGATATCATCGAGTCCGGCCGTACGGACTTCATCTCCGCACTGCAGGGCCGTGTGTCCGGTATGCAGGTTACCTCGTCGAGCGGTATGCCCGGTGCATCGACTACCGTCGTGCTCCGCAGCATCACCTCGCTGTCGGGTAACAACCAGCCGCTGTACGTTGTCGATGGTATTCCGATGAACAACTCTTCGTTCAACCCGGGACATCTGGCCGTCGCCGAAGCTGAAAGCGTCCGCACTATGGACTACGCTTCCCGCGGTAACGACCTCGCACCCGAAGATATCGAGTCGGTGACCGTGCTGAAGGGTGCAGCCGCTGCCGCTCTGTACGGTTCGGATGCGTCGAACGGCGCTATCGTCATCACCACCAAGAAGGGTGCCAATACAGGCGGCACCGGCCGCGTAAGCTACTCGAACCAGTTCTCGTGGTCGAAGGCATACGGCTGGCCGGAGGTTCAGACCAAGTACGCCAACGGCGGCTACGGTCAGACCAACTACTACTACAAGAGCCGCTGGGGCGGTCTGCTCCCGTCGGATATGCCTATGTACGACAATGCCGAGGCTGTATTCCAGACCGGTTTCTCGCAGAAGCACAACGTAGCCCTCGAGGCAGGAACCGACAAGGCTTCGATCCGCGGCGCCGCTGGCTACTACGGATCGCAGGGCGTGGTTAAGACCACCGACCTGAAGCGTCTGAACCTTACCCTCGCCGGTACCGCCAAGATCAAGCCTTGGCTGAACCTCGAGTCCTCGATCCAGTACATCCGCCAGACCAACACCAAGGTCCGCCGCGGTACGTCGGGTCCTCTCTACTACGCTTACGTGTGGCCTTCGGTCGACGATATGCGCAACATCTACGCTTCGGACGGCAAGCACATGCGTATGCCGGACTACTATCAGGACGATGATATGGTCAACCCGCTGTTCGGTTTCGAGAAGAACCTTATGGAGGATGAAACCGACCGTGTAATGTCGCGTTTCTCGTTGAACATCACTCCTGTGAAGCATACGTTCATCCGCGCTCAGGCCGGTATCGACTACTCGGCTTCGAACTACGAGAACGGCCAGCACCCCTACTATCGCACCTACAACCTTACTTCTAAGGACGACGATAACACGGGTACCTACAACCTCGCAAAGCACAACCTCTCCGACTTCAGCCTCGACGTCATCGCCGGCTACAGCAACAGCTGGTACAACGACAAGCTCACCTTCTCGGCTCAGGTAGGTTACCACCAGCTGCAGAACACCGTCAAGAGTTTGGCTACCTACGGTAACAACTATATGGTTATCGACTTCCACTCGATCAACAACTGTACCGCCAGCACCATAACCTCGAAGAAGACATTTACCCGCCGTCGTCTGCAGGCCGTTTCGGCTCAGGCAGAGTTCGGTTACAACAATATGCTCTTCCTCACGTTCCGTGCCCGTAACGACTGGTCGTCGACCCTTCCCACCGACAACAACTCATTCTTCTATCCCGCAGGCGAGGCATCGTTCGTGCTCACCGAGCTGAAGCCCTTCAAGCAGGCCAAGTGGCTCAACTACCTGAAGGTTCGCGGTGCTGTCGCACAGGTGGGTAAGGATGCTCCCGCACTGTCGATCTATCCCGCACTGGAGACCACCGGCCTGAGCGGCGGCGGTTACAAGTACGGCTTCACCGGTCCCAACCTGACCCTGCGTCCCGAGATGAACACCTCGTATGAGGTAGGTTTCGAGTCGCGTCTGGCCAACGACCGCGTCAACCTCGACTTCACCTACTTCTGGACCGAGTGCACCGACCAGATCGTAACCGGTTTCCGTATGTCCTACGCCACCGGCTTCGTGCTGAACAACATGAACGTCGGTTCGTTCAAGACTTGGGGCTGGGAGGCACACGTCGACGGCGATATCATCCGTTCGCAGAGCGGCTTCCGCTGGAACATGGGTCTGAACTTCTCGCACACCGGTTCGAAGCTGACCAAGCTGCCCGAGAACCTGACCGAGTACTACAATGCCTACACTTGGAACTCGGGTAGCATCCGTAACGGCGTTATGATGGGTCACCCGATCACCACCCTGACCGGCCGCGCATACCAGCGCAACGAGAAGGGCGATATACTGATCTCTCCCACCAACGGCCAGCCGCTGGTAGATGCAACGTGGTCGGTTATCGGCGACCGTAACCCCGATCTGAACTACGGTATCTCCACTTCGTTCTCCTACAAGAACTTCCGCCTGTCGGCTCTGGCTTCGGGCAAACTCGGCACCACCATCGTCAACGGTACGATGCGCACCCTGTTCTCGAACGGCTTGAGCTGGGAATCGGTTCGCTGGCGCGAAAGCGGCTTCCACATCTTCGAAGGCGTTCTTAAGGACGGCAACGAAAACTCCGATCACCCGACCCGCAACACCATCGCTTTGGATCCCGCAAGCCTCGGCAGCTCGTCGACCTTTGGCGGCAACGATGAGGACTGGCTGCAGAAGGATGTCAACTACCTGCGTCTGAGCGAGGTCCGTCTGACCTATTCGCTGCCTTCGGATTGGCTCAAGCGTGCCACCAAGGGCTTCATCTCGCGTGCTTCGATCTTCGTTGCTGCCAACGACCTCTGCACATGGACCAACTACCGCGGTATCGATCCCGTAGGCAATACGATGTCGGCAGCTGCAGGCGGTACCGGTGGTGAGGGTTACGACGTATGGGGCATCCCCACTCCTCGTACCTATTCGTTCGGTATCAACCTTACGTTCTAATCGACAGAATAACTTAAAATGAATTACGATCCTATGAAAAAGATATTAGCAGGATTTTTGATGTTGACGACCGTCGCCGCTACCAACGTGAGCTGCGAAAAATATCTGGACGTCAACCACAATGTAGACTCGCCCGACCGCGTGGATGCCTATCTCTACCTGTCGGGTATCATACAGAGCATGCAGGGATTCTACTGGGATACGACTTACGCCACCGGCACTCTGACCCAGATGTGGGGCACCACTTCGCAAACCACCTTCGCGCTGCACAGATATCCTACCGGTAAAGATACCGGCGGCGAGCACTGGCGTATGGTTTACTGGAATATGGGTATGAACCTCGAGAACCTGATCAACCAGTCGATCGAGAACGAAAACTGGACTATGGCCGGTATAGGTATGGCCATTAAGGCATTCTCTTGGGACTCGATGACCAAGGTCAACGGCGATCTGCCTCTGCAGGACGCTTTCGTCCCGGGCCTTCTCGAGCACCGCTACGACTATCAGGATGCTGTTTACGCAAAGGTTCACGAGTGGGCGCTGAAGGCTATCGAGTACCTCGAGATGCAGGACAACACCGACTACGGATCCCAGCTCACCAATAACGACTGGATCTACAGAGGCGACAAGTCGAAGTGGATCAAGTTCTGCTACTCGACTCTTATCCGCCAGCTCATCTCGCTGACCAACAAGACCGACTTCGCATCCGTTTACGGTCCCGAGCTTATCAGCTATGCCGACAAGGCATTCCAGTCGCCCGACGACGACGCTTGCGTCGCAGTTGCAGGCGGCAGCAGCGATGCTCCCTACTCGGCTTACAACAACTTCTGGGGCACCTACCGCGGCAACCTCGGTCGTTCGTACTTCCAGTCCGACTACGCCGTACAGGTATTCACCGGCACCGTCCGCGTTTACGACGAGAACGGCAACTGGATTCTCAACGAGGATCCCAACTCCAAGGACGATCCCCGCTACAAGTACGCTTTGGCTGAAAAGCAGATCATCTGCGACACCAACGTTATGGCTGCCGGCCACTACGATCCCCGTGTAGTAGTAAAACTGGGTACCTACAGCGACAACCTGTACCAGAACACCGACAACCTCGACGTCATCAAGCGTCACATGTTCTACGGCGGCAGCTCGACCGGCACCGGTTCGCCTATCGCCGAAGGTTGCTCGGCTCCTTCGTTCTACGGCCGCGAAGCAGGCAGTTCGAACATCTACGACGGCAAGGGCCGCTGGCTGTATCACGACGAGGCTCCTTATATTCTGACGACCTCGTCGGAGATCAAGTTCTGCATCGCCGAGGCTTACTTCCGCTTGGGTCAGAAGGCACAGGCTCTCCAGTACTGGAAGGACGCCATCGCCGACGATATGACCTTCACGGCACGCTACATCAAGACCGGCGCTCCTGCCGAGAACTCCCTGACCACCACCGGTGGCGACAAGATCACTGTCGCTCTGTTCAATCAGGCTGCTCAGGAGTATCTGAACGGTCCGTTCGTAGCTGGTGTCACCGAAAGCGATCTGACTCTCTCGCACATTATGATGCAGAAGTTCGTCGCCCTCTACTCGTGGGGTTCGCTGGCTACGTGGGTCGATATGCGCAAGATATTCTACGATGTCAAGTACTCCGGCGACTATCCCTACAACGGCAACGGCTGGAACCGCACCGAGCTTGACCAGAAGCGCGACGAGGATCCCACCAAGGTTTACAAGGGATTCTATCTGCACCCTGCACGCTTCGAAGGCAAGAAGTCGATGTACTCGACCACTTACAACCTCGAAGGCTCGCCCTGCTTCCGCATCCGTCCCCGTTACAACTCGGAGTACATGTGGAACAAGCCGTCGCTGCGCGCGCTGCGCCCGATTTCCGGCCTTACTCCCTACTACCAGTGCTCGATTCCGTGGTTCTGCTACCCGGGCGACTATCCCGAGAGCTATCCCGATGCAGACAACTCGCTGGAATAACCAAATTTGGAAATCAATAATAAGATAACGAATTATGAAATTGTTCAAATATCTCGCTTGCGCCATTGCGGCTGCCGCTATGTTCACTGCCTGTGACAAAGAGGACACCGTATTCACGGATTCGCACAACGTCGATCCCAATTTGGCGAAAATACAGATCACCCGCGTAGTGCCCGAAGGCGACTACTCCGCTGCTGCGACCGACAACCGTTTCTACCGTCTGGTAATCGACGGCGTGGATATGTGGGGCGACGACTACATCGTATGGGCACGTATGGGCACCGTCCCCTCGACTGCCGGATACTATACCGTAACCCCGGGAACGCACACCATTCAGTGCTACTACAAGCGTAACGGCGAGTACCTGCTCGGTTACGAATCGCAGTTCACCGTCGAAGCCGGCCAGTGCTGCAACCTCTTCATCTACGACTATGCAAAGGCTCCCCTGCTGGTGGACAACTCCGAACCCCGCGAGTACTTCACCTACGGCGGTACCAAGGAGGTCGCTTGGACCGATGATCCCAACGATCCCTACAATGCAGCCCGATTCCAGTCGCTGCGCTTCATCAACCTGATGTACGAGAAGGAAGGCCAGCCCTGCGACTACAAGCTGCAGTACTACTACCAGAACCCGTACGATCTGGAGTGGTATCCCGTCGGTGACCCTGTAGGTTTCGGCGAGTACACCGCGTGGACCAAGATATACATCAATATCTACGCCCCCAAGCGCTCCGGACAGAGCGGCAGCGGATCTTCGCGCAACGACGCTGAAAACCGCACCGGCAAGGTCGTATCTGTAGGTACTTGCTCGATCTATTACAAGGCCAAGAAGATCTCGGCCAGCGGTCAGGATCTGGGCTGGCTCACCTACACCTTCAAGGGTGAGGGCAGCGCAGAATCGGTTTACACCGACTACTGGACTGCTACTACCGGCGCGCGCTTCTTCCACACCATGCGCGGCTGCCGCATCTCGGGCCGGAACCAGAATTACGAAGGTATGTACGTAACGCAGAATGCCAAGTATTAATCCTTCGCACTCTCTAAAGCGAACTCTGTTAGGTTAGAAAAGATTATTCAGTAGTTCGTGCGGAGTGTCCTCCTCAGAGGACACTCCGTTTTTTGTATGCTTTTTGCTGTACTCCCCTCCGAACAATAACAACACACACTATGAAAAACGAAAACAACTGTTGCGACCAGTGCCAGCAGGACTTCGATCGCAACATCGACCGCATGGTGAACGATGTTGACGGATACACCGAACGGGATAGCCGCGACAAACACAACGAGGTCGAAAAAGCCTTCGAGGGCCGCGAGGAAGGTGGTGCGGGCCGCGAGAACCGTGAAGATCGAGAGGACTATGGCCGCGGCGAGCACAACGAGCTTGACCGCCGGCACGAGCAGCAAGGCTACACGGAGCAGCGCGAGGTCGGCGACCGGCAGGGCTACACCGAGCAGCACCCGCATGATGAGCACCGGCACGATGAACAGCACCCGCACGGCGAGTTATACGGGCAGCACGAGCATCGCGAGCACGGCGAGAAGAACGAATGGGACGAGCAGCGCGAGCGCCGCGAGCAGCCCGCAGAGCACCAGCATTGATCTCCGCACCGAAGACGACAAACGGTACCCGCGTCTGTATGACGGGGTACCGTTTCGTTTTTGATTCGGCGCTTCGGCCTGTGCGTTTTTAGGCCGTCGGTCAGCGGGCATTCAGCTCGTCGAGCAGGGCGGAAAGGCGATCCCGCCAGTCCTCGCCGTTGTCGGTCGAAAGCGTATGCAGGCCGAGCTTTTCAGCGGCATCGGTATTGGCTTTGCCGTCATCCACGAAAACTGTCTCGGACGGCGTCGACGCAGTCCGGTTGAGAACATACTCGAAGAATGCGCGGGCAGGCTTCACCGCTCCGACCTCGTACGAGGTGAAGATCTTGTCGACATAATCGTCCAACGGCCGGCCCGCCGGCGTGAAACTGCGGCTGCGCGCCCAGCCCATAATGAACGGGTTGGTATTGCTGAGCACATAGGTGCGGTATCTCGGACGCAGAGCCGCCACATAGTCGAGCTTCGCCTGCGGCACCTCGGTGAAGAAGCCTAACCAGCCCCACTGCGCCTGCTCGTACGATATCTCTCGGCCGCACAGCCCGCACAGCTGCCGGCGAAACTCCTCCGCATCGATCCGGCCGCTCTCCACATCCAAAAATATTCCGCTCTGACAATAACTGTCCAAAAAACGGTCGGCATCCGCCAGCCCGAGACTCTCGAACCGCGCAACCGCCCCGTCCCGATCCAAATGCCCGATAACCCCTCCGAAATCGAATATTATATTCTTAATCATATCTAATCTTCGCCTCTCTATTTTAAAAGCCTTTCCATTTTCCCCGACAAAAATACGAATAACTCCCCGGCAAATGCAAATTTTCCCTGTGCATTTTCCAGTATCTTTCGCCGCCTCCGCGGCTTCATTGAAACTGCAGCCTGTCGCAAGAGGTTTTACAGGCAGTTGTCGCCAGCGAAGTTGCGGGTCGAAGACTGCGGGGACCGCAAAGCGGGCCTCGCTGGGCGAGGCTTCGGCCTGCGCGGCCCGTTGGGCCGCAACTTTATCGCAATAATTACGCAAACAATTGTTGGCGCGGTTTTGATCCTATACCTTTGTCGCGCCAGTTCGCGCCCGCCCTCCGCCCCCTTGAGTGCGGGCGCGCGGGTTGCCGCCGGCAACCCGATATTTCGTCGCAAATGTTGTGGCGCTTATTGCCAGCGAAGTTGCGAGGCGCAGGCTTCGGCCCGCGCGGCTTCAATGAAAC
>CAYYUW010000171.1:0-11622 GCA_964474985.1 uncultured Alistipes sp.
GCTTGCCGATTCGCTCGCCTCACACGGCTACGCCTCGCTGCGCTACGACAAGCGCGGCATCGCAGCCAGCGCCACACCCGATATTGCCGAGGAGCAGCTCACGTTCGAAGCGTATATCGACGATGCCGTGGCGTGGGCCGAACAGCTTGCGGCCGATCCGCGATTCGACCGCGTGGTGCTGTTAGGTCATAGCGAGGGAGCGTTGATAGCCTTGGCAGCCGCCAAGCGCACCGATGTCGTCTGCGGCGTGGCGACGCTGGCCGGTCCGGCGGAACCGCTGGACGAGACGCTGCGCCGTCAGCTGGCTCAGCAGCCTGAAGCGATCCGTGAGGAGTGCTGCGCCATACTCGATACGCTGAAGTCGGGCCGAATGGTGGCTCAGCCCTCGCCTGCGCTCTATGCGCTGTTCCGGCCGAGCGTGCAGCCCTTCCTTATCTCGCAGCTGAAGTACGATCCGGCCGAGGAGGCCCGCACGCTGACAAAGCCCTTGATAATCATACAAGGCACCACCGACATACAGATACCGGTCGACAGTGCCGACCGTCTGGCTTCGGCCGCACCCGATGCCCGCAAGGTCATTATCGAAGGGATGAACCACGTGCTCAAGTGCTGCGACTCGACCAGCACTCAGGCTCAGATGTTCGTCTATATCAACGACACTATCGCACTTGCCCCCGGGCTTACCGAAGCGCTTGTCGGTTTCTTGGGCAGTCTGTAAATGGCCGCCCGAAGCCGCTGCCGTCACCTCGGGCGCCGCTTAACTGCACCGCAGCTGCGAAAAAATGGCTGCGGATAGTCGGGATATTAAAAATTTTGCCGATATTTGCATTTTGTAATTCAAGCGATCGCCCGCCGCATATTAAGGCTGAGGGGCGGAGCCTTCAGAGGATACGCCGCTTTCGCGATCGAACTATTAATGTAAAAGCTATGTTAAGCGGAGGAAGAACCAAAATCGCGGATTTGCTCAAATCCGAGAAACGCGACATCGACGTTGTCGCCAAAGGCTGGGTGCGCACCAAGCGCGGAAACAAGAACGTGGCGTTCATCGCCCTGAACGACGGTTCGACGGTAAACAATATACAGATCGTGGTCGACGTGGCCAAGTTCGACGAGGCGCTGCTGAAGGATATAACCACGGGAGCCTGCATTCGCGTTGACGGCCGGTTAGTCGATTCAGTCGGTTCGGGACAGCCTGTTGAAATTCAGGCTTCAGCGATCGAGATATACGGCAAGGCCGACTCGAGCTACCCGCTGCAGAAGAAGGGCCACTCGCTCGAGTTTCTGCGCGAAATCGCCTATCTGCGTCCCCGCACCAACACTTTCGGCGCCATACTGCGTATCCGCCACGCCATGGCATACGCGATCCACAAGTACTTCAACGACCGCGGATTCTACTACCTGCACACCCCGCTCATCACCGCTTCGGACTGCGAGGGCGCAGGCGCGATGTTCAACGTCACCACGCTCGATTTGAACAATCTGCCGCGCACCGACGAGGGCAGGATCGACTACTCGCAGGACTTCTTCGGCACGCCCTGCAACCTCACCGTATCGGGACAGCTCGAGGGCGAGTTGGGAGCGCTGTCGCTGGGGCAGATCTACACGTTCGGACCTACGTTCCGCGCCGAGAACTCCAACACGCCGCGCCACTTGGCCGAGTTCTGGATGATCGAGCCTGAGGTGGCCTTCTACGATTTGGAAGACAATATGGAGTTCGCCGAGGACTTCCTGAAGTACTTGATACGCTATGCGTTGGACAACTGCCGTGACGATCTCGAGTTTATGAACAAGATGTGGGACAACGAGCTTATCGAGCGTCTGAACTTCGTGGTCGACAACGACTTCAAGCGATTGGACTACACCGAGGGCATCGAGATACTGAAAGCCAGCGGACAGAAGTTCGAGTTCCCCGTAGACTGGGGCTGCGACCTGCAGAGCGAGCACGAGCGCTATCTTGTCGAGAAGCACTTCAAGCGTCCGGTGATCCTTATCAACTACCCCAAGGATATCAAGGCATTCTACATGAAGCAGAACGAGGATGGCCGCACGGTGCGCGCAATGGACGTTTTGTTCCCCAAAATCGGCGAGATTATCGGCGGTTCGGAGCGCGAGGCCGATTATGGCAAACTTCGTGCAAGGGTCGAGGAGCTTGGAATGAACGAGAAGGAGATTTGGTGGTATCTCGATACGCGCCGCTGGGGATCGGCTCCGCACAGCGGTTTCGGATTGGGATTCGAGCGTCTGCTGCTTTTCGTGACGGGTATGGCCAATATCCGCGACGTGATTCCGTTCCCGCGCACCCCGAAGAACGCCGACTTCTGATCGTCTCTCCCGCTGCGGAGAGCTGCCCGACACGAATAGCGAAGAGACCCGTAACTGAAGGTTGTCAAACATTGGAAAACGGTCTTAACTATGTCAAACATCAATCAGAGACAGGTTCAAACCCTGCAACAGAAACTCTCGCCGCAGCAGATCCAGATGATCAAACTGCTGGAGTTGCCCACGGCGCAGCTCGACTCGCGCATAAAGGAGGAGATCGAATCCAACATCGTCCTCGAGGAGCAGGAGCCTGAGCAGCCCGAAGACGAGGCGCCCGCGCGCATCTCGGTCGAGGAGTATCTGAAGGAGGACGACACCCCGTCGTACAAGGCCCATATCAACAACCGCTCGAAGGATGACAAGCAGCGTCCCGTATATATTACCGGCGGGCGCTCGCTGCAGGAGTCGCTTATCGAGCAGTTGGGGTTCCGCAACCTCTCGAAGCGTGAAATGGCATTGGCCCGCTATCTTGTCGGCAGCCTCGACGAGGACGGCTACCTGCGCCGCGATATGGAGGCTGTCAGCGATGACATAGCATTCACGGTCGGCATCGAGACCTCGACCGAGGAGCTGGAGCGGCTGCTCGGCGTCATACAGGAGCTGGAGCCTGCCGGTGTAGGCGCCCGCACGCTGCAGGAGTGTCTGCTGCTGCAGATCGGCCAGATGCCGATGACCTCGCGGGCGCGCCGCTTGGCAAAGAAGATACTGTCGGATCACTTCGACGAGTTCGTCAAGAAACATTACGAGAAGCTGATAAGCCGGCTGCGCATTACCGAGGAGGAGTTCCGCGATGCGGCGGCCGAGATACGCCGTCTGACACCCAAGCCCGGGGGCACCTTCAGCGAGGGCGGAGGCGATGCGGCACCGTACATCATACCCGACTTTCTGCTCGACTACCAAAACGGCAAGTTCGACCTGCAGTTCAACTCGTACAACATTCCCGAGCTGCGGGTCAACCGGCGTTATGTCGAGATGATGCGCGAAATGGCCGCGCCGGACGGAACGGTGAGCGAGGAGAACCGCGAGGCGGTGCAGTTCGTCAAAAGCAAGATCGACTCGGCCAAGTGGTTTATCTCGGCCATAAAGCAGCGCCACGACACCCTGATGCACACGATGAGCGAGATACTCGACTACCAGCGCGAATACTTCAAGGACGGCGATAAGAGCCGCCTGCGGCCGATGATCCTCAAGGACATAGCCGACCGCACGGGGCTGGACGTCTCGACCATATCGCGCGTGGTGAACAGTAAATACGTGCAGACGCACTTCGGCATACTGTCGCTCAAGTCGCTGTTTTCGGAGGCGATGCAGACCGACAGCGGGCAAGAGGTGTCGAGCTACGAGATAAAACACATTTTACAGGAGTGCATATCACAGGAGGACAAGCGTAAGCCGCTGACCGACGAGACGCTGATGGATATTCTGAATGCCAAGGGATACCGCATCGCACGCCGCACGGTCGCCAAATACCGCGAAATGCTCGATATTCCCGTGGCCCGCCTCCGCAAACAGATCTGACGTATGGAGAATCTTTCGACAGCCGAAACGCGCCCGACACCCGATGCCGAGACTTCGGAGGCGCCTGCTGCGACATTGGAGCAGCCAACCGACACTTCGCAGCACTCTGCCGACACGAGGCTCAAGCGTGCCGCACAAACGGTGTCGTGGCTGCTGCACCCCTTTGCCGTGCCTCTGTACGTGCTGGCCGTGATGCTCTTCACCGACTCGTACCTCTCGCACCTGACCCGCGAGGTCAAGACCTACTTGGTGTGGGTGGTGATGCTCTATGCCGCCATAATTCCGGCACTGTCGATAGGATTCCTGCGCACCGTGGGCATCCTCAGCGACCTGAGCATCTCTACACGCCGCTCGAGAGTGCTGCCACTCGCCATCGGCATCATCTGCTACCTGCTCTGCGCCATAACCATATCGCGGCTGGCCTCGGCCGGCGCAGTGCGGCAGTTCGTACTGGCAGCCGCCTGCTGCGAGGCCTTCGCCCTCGTAATAACACCTTTCTGGAAAATCAGCCTCCACCTAATCTCTATGGGCGGCGTCACCGCTCTTTTCTTCCTGCTCAACATCGCCGGTATGGGCCAAATGTTCTGGGCGCTCATCGCCGCCATACTCTGCTCCGGCCTGCTCGCCTCGGCCCGACTGCAACTCGGCGCACATAATCTGCTTCAGGTCGCCGCCGGCTTCTTCGGTGGCTTCATCGTCGCACTCCTCGCCATACTCTACCTGTAACCGGTTATCATCCGTTACCGCAAAGTTGCAGGCCGAACGGGCCGCAACTTTGTCGCAACTAACTTTGCTGGTAATTATGGCTGCGAGGCGCAGCCTGCGGAGGTAAGCGATAGCGAACCTACGCAACTTTAGGGACGGGGTGCGGGTCGAAGCCTGCGTGGACCGCGAATAGCGGGCCTCGCTGGGCGAGGCTTCGGCCCGCGCGGCCCATTCGGGCCGTAACTTGTCGTCGCAAATCTTCGCCGCAAATGTTCGCGCCCGCCCTCCGCAACTTTAGGAACGGGCGCGCAGATTGCTCCGCAACCCGATTTATTCACCGTAAAATTATATGGTTCCACGAGGTCTGCGGGTCTCGGCATGCTCCCCCAATCAAAATGACCCGCACAGCCCAAAGGAACCGTTCAAAAAGACTATATCCGATCTTTAAAACTCGAATGCGACACGAACGCCCACGGTGCGGGGGCGGCCGCTCTGCATAAACGCATTGCCGACCGACACGAAGTAGAAGGTGTCATACTCCTGACCGGTAAGATTTCGCCCCCACACTTCGAGCGACACCGCGCCGCGATGCAGTCCGATTGAAGCCGAGAGCAGCCCGTAGAACGGCTGGCTGAGGGTATTGGCTTCGTTCCAGTAGATCCGGCCGACGCCGCGCCAGTCGGCGTGGAGGGTTATGCGGTCGAGCAGCCGTGAATGCAGATGCCAAGCGTAGTCGCCGCTGAGCGACAGCGTGTGCTGCGGAGCATAGGGCACATATCGGTTGCGGTAGTTGTTGCGGCCGTCGTCGTAGCGCAGGAAGCGCGCATCGGTATAGCCGTATGCTGCGCGCAGATCCAACCCTGCCACGGGATTCCATGCCGCCACGGCTTCGACGCCGAAGCTGCGCGTGCGGCCGGCATTGGTCATCATTCGGCCGGTGCCCTTGCCCGACGGGAATACGGTAAGCTGCTGGTCGCGGCAATCGATGTAGAATGCCGTGAGGTCGACCGTCAGCCCGCGGATATCCTCGATATGCGCACCCAGTTCGTAGTTCCAGCTGTGTTCGGGCTTGTATCCGGTGGCCTTGCCGGCGTCGTACTCGCTGCCGGCGGCGGTCCCCATATCGGGAGTGGCCTTCTTATGGCCTCCCATACCGGCCATCAGGTCGGCCATCATATCGGTCATAAGCTGGTTCTGGAGAATATCGGAGAATATCTGAGTGTTGAATCCGCCCGCCTTGTAGCCTTTCGACACCGACAGGTAGATATTCGTACCCGAGGGAGCCTCGTATGAAACCGCCACACGCGGCAGAACCTCGAAGAACGACTTGGTGCTGCGCCCCTCGAAGCGTGAGGATAGCGGCCTTTTGACAGGCATCGGCATCATCGGTATCGTGAAGGTGTAGTTGATGTCGGCGTGGCTGTCGTAACGCAGCGCGGCGTGCTCGTAGTCGAAGCGTATGCCGGCGCCTAACAGCCAGCGGCCGAGACGCACCTCCGAGGTGTGGTAGAATGCGGCGCCCCACACCGGATAGCGGAAATCGCTCGCAATGTCGAACTCCTCCTCGTCGATGCTCAGCTGCGCACCCTTCATCACGTGTTGCAGGCCGGCATTGGCGTTTTTGAGGATCAATTCCTCGATGCCGTCCTTCTTGAACCGCACGGGAGCCGACATCCTGAGGTTCTTGGCGAATCCGAACACGCCGAACAGCCCTGAATAGCGATTGGCCGTGTAGCGCAATACGGCATCTTCGGTGAATGTATGTTCCTGCTGCGACTGCTGCAGCGTAAACATCGAGCGGGGCGTAAAGTCCTGATCGAGAATCATTCTGTCATCGAGATAGCTCCACGAGGTCACGCTCGTGAACTTCAGCCGCCCCTTGCCCGCAGCCAACTTCACGGCATCGCCGAGCGTCAGGCGCCGATAGCGGCAGGGGTCGTTGAACTCCACGGGCTGCGTCACGCCGCTCTCGGGATCGATATACCGGTACGGCCAGCCGCCCTGATTTATGCCCTCGGCATGGAAGGTATTGGATATCTGCAGCCCGCCGCGCCGCCATTCGACCTTCATACGGCCGCCTCCGCCGCGCTCCCAGTCAGCCTGCGAACCGCTGTAGGCATTTTCGAAATAGCCGTCGCTGCGGTGATAGTACCCGCCGAGCGATATGCCCGTCTCGTCACCCACGCGCACGTAATGCGACGCCCGCGCACGAACGGCATTGGCGGTTCCGTACTCGGCCATAAGGCGCGTACCGGTCCAGTCGAACGGCGAGAGCGTATAGACGTTCATCACGCCGGCCATAGTATTTCGGCCGTAGAGGGTGCTCTGCGGTCCGCGCAGCAGCTGGATGCTCCTTAGATCGAGCAGGTCGAAGTCGTAGGCGTTCTTGTTCATATAAGGTATGTCGTCCACATACAGCCCCACGGCGGGCTGGTCGATGCGCGCACCCATACCGCGCACGTATATCGACGATGTCATACGCGAGCCGTACTCGGGAATATGGAAGTTGGGTGCGAAAGACGATAGCGAACGTACATCGTGAATACCTTCGCGCTCGGCCGCATCGCGAAAAACGAGGGTCGAGGCTACGGAACGAAAGACAAGTCCCTCCTGCTTGTGGGAGCTGACCACCGATACCGGAGTTATTGAGTAGTCCGCAGCGAGCGAATCTTCGACTGCGGGCGCTGCTGTAGCAAGTAAAAATGCGGCTGCCAACAATTGCATATTCTTATCATTTTACGAACGGTGCAAAAGTACGGCCGGCGCCGGAAAATATATAGGATAATAGTCGCTATCGTCTGGATTTTTTCATCGCCGCGCGGAAATCCACGGGTGTCATTCCCACCTGCTTGCGGAAAAAGCGCGAGAAGTAGCTCGAATCCATCACCCCTACCCTGCCGGCTATCTCGCCGACAGTCAGGTCGGTATGGCTGAGCAGCGCCTTGGCCTCCGAGACCACTGCCTCGTCGATCCACCTCAGGGGCGTCTTGCCCGTAGCGCGTTTCACGGCGCGATACAACCGTTCGGACGACACTCCCAACCGTTCGGCGTAGTCGCCTATTCGGGCACGCCGGTCCGACGCCTCGAATATCATCGCCACAAACCTCTCGCACAGATGCCCGTCGCAGTCCGCGGCATTGGCCGCCGCACAGCAGCGGCTGTCTATTTCCGTCATAAAAGCGGCCAGATAGATGCGTATGATCTCCATATTGCGTGACGCGGCGACCTCGGCGGCCAAACGCTCCAACGTGTTGGCGACGAAACGGCCGCCCGCCTCGTCGAAAGTCACCCGCACGGGCGACCAACCGCGCAGCGTCTCGCAGCGCCTGAGCAGATTGCCCGCGGAGCCGTCGCCGAGCAGTTCGGGCCGGAATCCGCCCATATACCCCACGCAATTATAATAATAGAGCACAGCAAGTGTCAGGCCGGCGGGGATGAGCATACATTCGCCGTGCTGGAGCAGCAGCCGCTCCTCACCCACGGCGACCATAGCTTCGCCGCTCTCAAGATATATGAAGGTATGTATCGGCGACCGCATCGGCGGCGACGGGCACTCGATACGCGAATACGGCGCATCGAGCCGACGTATGCGCAGCGGAAAGCCGTCGCCGTGTCCGGCGGCGAAACGGGCGGCCATATCGGCCGGAGTCCCCGAACTGCTGCCGGGGATATGTTTTTTCAAATCGTTCATCTGTTTTTCGCAGCTGCGATCTTCTTCAGCGAATCGCTCCGCAGTGCCGCCCTCAACTCTCTGAGGTAAGGCGAAAACGAAGCCTCCGACGCGCCGTAGTCGAGATTCATATCGTATTCGAGAGGCAGCCACGTCGACAGGTCGGCCTCGTTGTGCTGCAGCACCGCCTCCATTTTGTCCAACGCCTTGTAGATGCGCGACTCCACAGTCCGCTGTGCGCGCATCTCGGCGAACAGCTCCTGCAGCTCAGTCCGTACAGGTTCAGGCAGGCCGTTGAGGATGCCGTCGACGAGGCTGTCCTCCGAACGTTCATCAGATGCACTCTTCTCGAATGCCGGAATATCGCCCGTGACCGCCTCGCCCAGATCATGGAAAAGGCACATCTTTACCACCCGATCCATATCGGCCTCGGGGAACTCGTCGCGCAGCATCGCAGCCATAACCGCTAACCGCCAGCAATGCTCGGCCACGCTCTCGTGACGTCCGGTCGAGGTCCACGAGTGGCGGGTGTTGCACTTGAGCCGCTCGGCCACGGCCATAAAGTCGATGAAGGAGCGAAAGTCCATATCAAGCCAGCAGCTGCTTCACCTCCTCGTAAACCGTCGCAGCCGAGAAGCCGAACTTCTCGTCGAGCACCTTGTAGGGCGCCGAATATCCGAAGTGGTCGAGACCGTGTATGGTGCCATTGGCGCCGACAAGCGACTGCAGCGTCACCGGCAGTCCCGAGGTAAGTCCATAGCGTACAACGCCCTCGGGCAGCACCGAGGCGCAATACTCGGCCCCTTGGTCAAGGAACAGGCCTTCGCTGGGCACCGACACCACGCGCAGCGCCACACCGTCGGCGCGAAGCAGTTCGGCACCGGCCATAAGCGTCGAAACCTCCGAGCCGCTGGCGATCAGCACCACATCGGGCTTGCCCTCGCAGTCGCTGACCACATATCCGCCACGGGGCGTATTTTCAATGGCTTCGGCACGCCGGTCACCGCTAAGGGCGGGAATGTCGTCGATATTCTGACGCGAGAATACCAACCCTACGGGTCTGTGCTCCTCTATAGCTATTTTCCACGAAGCTACGGCCTCGGCAGCATCGGCCGGACGCAGCACCACCATCGAGCGCTCGCCGCAGTGGTTGTGCAGATGCTCCAGCAGGCGGATTTGCATCTCGTGCTCCACGGGCTGGTGCGTCGGGCCGTCCTCGCCCACGCGGAACGAGTCGTGCGTCCAGACGTATATCACGTGCAGGTGCATCAAAGCCGACATACGGATCGCCGGCTTCATATAGTCCGAGAATACGAAGAAGGTGCCGCAGACCGGTATCACACCGCCGTGCAGCGCCATACCGTTCATCACGCAGGCCATAGTCAGCTCGCTGACACCCATATTGAGGAACCGGCCGGTGAAGTCGCCCTTCACTATCGGTCGGGTTTTCTTCAGGAATCCGTCGGTCTTGTCCGAGTTGCTCAGGTCGGCCGACGCCACGATCATATTGTCGACCTTGGCCGCATACTCGCCCAGCACTGCGGCCGACGCCGCACGTGTAGCCGCACCGGCAGCCACCGATATGGCCGAGTAGTCGATTTCGGGCAGCTTGCCGGAGAAGAATCCGTCCATCACGGCAGCCTCGGCAGCATTGGCAGCGCGCCACTCAGCCTCGACGGCACGGCGTCCGGAAGCCCACTCGCGCAACTGTGCGCGACGGCGTGCATAGAGAGCCTCGCTCTCGGGGAATACGGCGAACGGCGCATCGGGATCGCCACCCAAGCCGCGGATCGTGGCTGCGACATCTACACCGGCCTTGCTCAGCGGCTGGCCGTGCGTCGAAACCAGATTCTCGCGGCTGCTGCCGTCGGCACCCACGGCGCCCTTGCCCATAACGGTGCGGCCGATGATAAGCACCGGACGCTCGCGCTCCTCGCGGGCAGCGGCCAGCGCCGCGCGGATCTCCTCCGCCGACTGCCCGTCGATGCACTCTACGCGCCAGCCCCACGCCTCGTACTTCTTGGCGACATCCTCGCTGTCCACCTCCTCGACAGTCGTCGAGAGCTGCACGTTGTTGGCGTCGTAATACATTATAAGGTTATTCAGGCCCAGATGTCCGGCCATACGGCCGACGCCCTGCGAAATTTCCTCCTGAATGCCGCCGTCGGAGATATATGCGTAGGTCTTGTGCGCCGTCCACTCGCCGAAACGCGCCGCGAGGAACCGCTCGGCAATGGCCGCACCGAGAGCCATAGCGTGCCCCTGCCCCAGCGGGCCGGAGGTGTTTTCGATACCGTGAGCCACATCCGCCTCGGGATGCCCGGGGGTGATGCTGCCCCACTGACGGAAGTTCTGCAGGTCCTCCATAGTGAAGTAACCCGCAAGCGCCAGCACACTGTACAGCATAGGCGACATATGTCCCGGGTCAAGGAAAAAGCGATCGCGGAACGGATAGGCCGCATCGTCGGGATCGTATTGCAGAAACTCCGAATAGAGCACATTTATGAAATCGGCACCGCCCATAGCACCGCCCGGGTGTCCCGATTTAGCCTTTTCGACCATCGCCGCAGCAAGGACGCGAATATTATCCGCCGCCGCATTTGTCTCATTCTTTCTCATATATAGTAATATTTTGAATTATCGCCGTAATGCACGACAAATATATGAAATATTATTCGATGAAAAAAATAGCGAACGTCGGCTGAATGCCGGCGCGCGGTGACAACGCCAATTTTTTTAGTCAAATATTCGCATAATCGAGGGGAAGCCAAATTTATTTGAGCATTGCCGAGCGTATATTTGGCTTCATCCAATATAAATACGAATGCACTGCCATTTTTATATGTTATGCGGGTAATTGTTGTGATTCAAGCCTCGAATAGTTTGTTACGAAAAAATCACCTTCGGCTGCTGCTCGCATCTTCGAGACTATAATTGCCTGCAAAACCTGTTACGGCAAAGTTGCGACTTCCTTAGAAGTCGCGCGGGCCGAAGCCTCGCCCAGCGAGGCCCGCTATTCGCGTGCCACGCAGGCTTCAGCCCGCAACCACACCCGCAATATAATGTATATGGCGGGACAGGGCGGGCGCGAGCTGTCGCGACAAAGGTATAGGATCAAAAACGCGCCAACAATTGTTTGCGTAATTATTGCGGAAAAATTGCGGTCCAACGGGCCGCGCGGGCCGAAGCCTCCGCCAGCGGAGGCCCGCTTTGCGGTCCCCGCAGTCTTCGACCCGCAACTTCGCTGGCGACAACTGTCTGTAAAACCTGTTGCGACAGGCTGCAGTTTCAATGAAGCCGCGGAGGCGGCGAAAGATACTGGAAAATGCACAGGGAAAATTTGCATTTGCCGGGGAGTTATTCGTATTTTTGTCGGGGAAAATGGAAAGGCTTTTAAAATAGAGAGGCGA
>CAYYUW010000172.1:0-65366 GCA_964474985.1 uncultured Alistipes sp.
AAACCGATCGCCGCCCCTGCTGCAAACAGCCGGAAGCTGAGCAACAGCCGTCGCAGCAACTTCGTAGAGCTGTAATGCAACCTACAGCAACGCGACGCCGAATATGACGTAGCGTTGAATATAACGGCGCTAAGCCGAACCATTCCGGCACACCCGAACTCCCGCGAGTTCGGGTGTGTTCTTTTTGTGTACGGCCGCTGTTTGTCACAACAGGTTTTGCAGGCAATCTTCGTTGCGAAATTGCGGCGTAGAGGATGCGAGGAAAATGCGATGAAGAAATGGATTACCTGTCCCGTTCGCCGATGTACGCACAGAGGTTTACGAGCGAATCGCGGTAATCGGATGCGGGGTATCGCGACAGTATGGCAGTGGCGGTGGAGAGATATTCGCGCATTGCGCCGGCAGCGCCTTCGACGCCTCCGCGCTCCAGCACGAGCTGCTGAATGGCTGCGCGGGCTTCGGGGGTGTTGTCATTGCGGATCTTGTCCACGATGCGTGCGCGCTCCTGTTCGTCGCAGTGTTCGAGCACACAGAGCAGCGGCAGGGTGATCTTGTGTTCGAGCAGATCGTTGCCGGACGGCTTGCCGGTAGAGGCATCGGGGGTATAGTCGAGAATGTCGTCCCTGATCTGGAATGCCATACCGATGCAGTCGCCGAAGCGGCGCATTCGGGCGACCTCTTCGCGTGAGGCTCCCACGGACAGCGCTCCCACGGAGGCGCTGATGCCGATGAGCGTAGCGGTTTTCTTGTAGATTATGTCGAGATAGGCCTCACGCGTCATATCGAGTGTGCGGCTGAGGGCGCTTTGGATCAATTCGCCCTCGCACAGATCGCTTATTGCGTTGATAATGTGGGCTACGATATCATACTGGGCGCTGCGAATACCCGTGTTCATCGTTACGGCCAGAATATAGTCGCCCACGAGCACCGCATTGCGCGACTGCCACAGCGCATTGACCGACGGCTTGCCGCGCCGCATATCCGATTCGTCGATCACGTCGTCGTGGACGAGCGAGGCGGTATGGATCATTTCAACGAGCATCGCGGCGAGCATAGTGCGTTTTCCGGCGCCGCTTTCGGGCGAGTGCGAGAACATTCCGGCTGAAAGCAGAACCAGCATAGGCCGGACGCCTTTTCCGCGGTTGGAGATGATGTATTCGAGTATCGAATGAAGCGGTTCGCTGTCGGCACGGAAGAATTTGCGGATGAACTCTTCGTAAAGTTGCAGATCGTGTTCGATCGGGCGACGTATGGCTGACAGTGTACTCATAATCGATATTACAAAATGTCTCTTACGGATTATTTCCGTGCAAATATAGGTTATTTTTCGCGAACGGGTCTACGATTCCAACTATTTTTCGTTACTTTGCAATTTGTAAAATCCGTTTCCACTATGGACATTCGAAAAATAGCCGCTTTCCTAAAAGCATATATCGCGCCGATAATTCTCTTTTTCGTTATTGCAGCGGGATATTTTTCGCCGCAGTTCGAGGGCAAGGTGCTGCCGCAGCATGACGTGCAGCAGTACGAAGGTATGACCCGCGATATTATCGACTGCCGCGAGCAGTACGGCGAAGATCCGCAGTGGACGGGCCGGATGTTCGGCGGAATGCCGTCGTATCTGATAAATACGGCCTATCCCGCCGAGGCGGTCAAGGGAACTGTCGGGCAGATCGTGAAGATCGTCGGCCAACCCGCGTCGTTCGTCTTTTTCGCTATGATCGCCTTTTGGGCGATGCTGCTTATGATGCGCATACGACGCTGGCCCGCCGTGGCCGGTGCAGTTGCATACGGACTTTCGACTTATTTCTTCCTTATTATAAGTGCCGGTCATATCACCAAGATGTGGGCGTTGGTCTATGCGCCGCTTATGGTCGGCGCCGTTTACTACGCTTTCCGACGCGACCGCTGGGCCGGCGCGGCGATGACCGCACTGTTCGCCTCGCTCGAGATCGGTGCCGGTCATCCGCAGATAACCTATTATTTCATAATGGTTATGGCTGCTATGTGGATCGGGCTGCTCATCGAGGCTGTGCGCGGCAAGAGCTTGCGCAGCTTCGCCATAACGACTGTCGCGGTGGCTGCGGCGGGCATTTTGGCCGTAGGGTCGAACTTCTCGCCCCTGTGGTACACCGCCCAGCATTCGCCCGAAACGATCCGCGGCGGATCGGAGCTGGCCGAAGCCGGCGACGGCAGCGAAGGTCTCGATCTGCAATACGCCACGACGTGGAGCTACGGCCGCACGGAGAGTCTCAATATGCTCGTGCCCGATCTTATGGGCGGCTCGTCGGCCTCCTCGTTCGCGGCTGACGGCAAGGTGGCCGAGGCGCTCGACCGCTACGGATTGAAGCAGCTGGCCGGACAGCTGCCCGCCTACTGGGGCGAACAGCCCTATACCGCCGGCCCTACATATTTGGGCGCCGCAGCGGTATTTCTGGCCGTCTTGGGATGCTTCGTGCTGCGCGGGCGGTGCAAATGGTGGATAATCGCTATCTCGCTGCTGTGCGTGGCCTTGGCTTGGGGTAAGAATATGATGTGGCTGACCGAGTTGTTCTTCAGAATACTGCCCGGGTACGACAAGTTCCGCACGGTGTCGATGATACTTGTAGTGGTGCAGTGGAGCGTGCCTCTGCTCGCCGCTATGGCCCTGTCACGGCTGGCCGACGAGGATTGCGACAAGCCTTCGGCCGAACGCTCGCTTTGGTGGGCCGCAGGCATCGTGGGCGGCCTGTGTTTGGTGCTGGCGCTGTTCGGCGGTTCGATATTCGATTTCGGCCGCGCCGATACAGAGGCGATAATGACCGAGCAGTGGAAGCAGATGCTCTACTATTCCGGCGGTGAACAGTATATACAGCAGGGACTGCACGAGGAGTTGGGTTTGGTTTCGGCCGAGGCTATGGTGGCCGAGCGCGCCGAGATTATGGCTAACGATGCTTGGCGCTCGCTGGCTTTCGTGCTGCTCGCTGCCGCTGTTGTATGGCTTTACCTGCGCTCCAAGCTGCGCTACGGCGTGGCTGTGGCCGCTGTGTGTGCACTTATCGTTGTGGATCTTGTGGCGGTGAATCTGCGATTCCTGCCGCAGTCGACGTTCATATCCGCCCGAAAGGTGCAGATACAGCCCACCGAGGCCGACAAGCGGATTCTTGCGGACAAGGAGTTGGGATTCCGCGTGCTGAACCTTACCGTGTCGCCGTTCAATGATGCCACGACATCGTATTTCCACCGCTCGGTAGGCGGCTACCACGGCGCCAAGCTGAGCCGCTATCAGGATATCATCGACCGCTATCTGTCGGGTGTGAACTATGGCATAGATTCGTCGGCACAGAAGGTGCTCGATATGCTCGATACCAAATATATAATACAGCGGTCGGCCGACGGCGGCGCTGTGGTGGCGCAGAACCCCGAGTACTGCGGTCCGGCATGGTTCGTCGACAGCATCCGCTGGAGCAGCAGCGCGCACGACGAAATAGAAGCTTTGGCCGAGATCGATCCGCGCGATGTGGCGGTGATAGACCGGAGCGCGGAGCCTTTGCTCGAGGGTATCGATCCGGCTGCGGCATCCGGTGCCCGCATACACCTCGCAGAGTATCGCCCCAACCTGCTCAAGTACGAATACGAGGCGCCAGAGGCCGGCGTGGCGGTGTTCTCGGAGATATATTACGACAAGGGCTGGACGGCCTACATCGACGGACAGCCGGCTCCGTACTGCCGTGCGGACTATATCCTGCGCGCAATGCCGCTGCCGGCAGGTGCGCATACCGTTGAGTGGCGTTTCCGCGCACCCGATTTCGCGACGGTCGAGGCGGTGACACTCGTATGTTCGATCGCCATACTGGGCGGCGCGGCTGCTGCTGCGGCCACGGCGGTGGTGCGGCGTCGCAGAAAAAATGTAAATTCTTCAGAAGATGAAAGATAATCGAAAACTCAAGCGCCGTGTGCGCAACTCGTACATCATTTCGACGGTCAGCATCGCGCTGGTGCTGTTCCTGCTCGGTTCGGTCTGCTATCTGCTGACGGCCGCTATGGCGACTTCACGTACGCTGCAGAATCGGGCTATGCTCACCGTCGAGCTGCGTCGCGACGTATTGCCCGAGCAGCGTGAAAGTATAGAAAAACAGCTTGCTGCCAAGGAGTTCATCTCCAATGTGGAGTTCTCGTCCAAAGATGACAAGGCCGCCGACGAGTCATTCCGTGCGATGGTCGGCGAGGATTTCGAACAGGTGATCGGCGAGAACCCTCTGCTCGACTCCTACGAGGTGCTGCTGGACGGTGCGGTGATCGGGGCGCAGGAGATGGACGGCTTGATAGCCGAGATAAAGGGGATGAAGGGTGTGTCCGATGTAATCGCACCGGTGGGTTTGGTGGAGCGCATCAACTCGACCGTGTCGCGCATCCGCACCATCCTGTTAGTTTTCGGCGGGGCGCTGCTGCTTATCTCGCTCATTCTGCTCAACAACACCATTCGTATCTCGATCTATTCCAAACGCTACATAATCAACACGATGAAGATGGTCGGCGCTACCAAGTGGTTCATTATGCGCCCCTTTATGGTCAGCAGCGTGGTGCAGGGCATCTGGGCCGGCGGTGCGGCCGCCGTGCTGTTCGCGGTGATGATATGGCGTATCGACCGTTCGATGCCCGAGCTTAATTCGCTGGCGCAGCTTTCGCATGCCGGCGTCATACTGGCCGCTATGGTTGTGGGCGGCATTGTAATATCGCTTTTGTTCACTACCTTTGCGGTGAACAAGTTTGTCAATATGAAATCGAATAAAATACACCTTTATTAATGAAACAGGATAAGAATGCGGATGAACGCAACGACAGGATGGCGCTCGACTATGCCAACTACCGTCTGATGCTGATCGGATTCGCCGTCATAGTGCTTGGCTTCGTGCTTATGACCGGAGGCGCATCGTCGTCGGCCGACGAGTTCGACTACTCGATGTTCAACTTCCGCCGTATAACCCTCGCCCCGATACTGGTTCTGGGTGGCTTCGCCTTCGAAATTTACGCAATAATGAAAAACTTCAAATCCAAGAAATGAACTATTTGGAATCAATAATTCTCGGTATCGTTCAGGGACTTACCGAATTTTTGCCGGTCAGCAGCAGCGGCCACCTTCAGATCGCCAAGGAGCTGCTCGGCGTGGAGATAGAGGAGAACCTTTCGTTCGACGTGGCGCTGCACGCCGCAACCGTGCTGAGTACGATAGTGGTCCTGCGCCGGCCGATCATCGATCTGCTGCGGGGCCTGTTTCGCTTCGAGTACAACGAGCAGACGGCTTACGTGCTGAAGATCGCCCTGTCGATGATCCCTATCGGCATCGTGGGTTTCGCATTCAAGGATCGCCTGAACGATATGCTCGCCTCGCCGGCCATAATGCTTATCGTCGGCTCGATGCTGCTGCTTACGGCGCTGCTGCTTCTGTTCGCATACAAGGCCAAGGAGCGCGGCAAGGAGACACTGTCGTATCGCGACGCATTCATCATCGGCTGCGCTCAGGCGTGTGCCGCTATGCCCGGATTGTCGCGTTCCGGCTCGACGATTGCCACCGGTCTGCTCTTGGGCAACCGCCGTTCGGCCGTGGCTCAGTTCTCGTTCCTTATGGTTCTGCCCCCGATTTTGGGCGAAGCGCTGCTCGATCTTATCGGCAGCAGCGCCAGTGCGGGCGCAGACATCGCGACGGGCGTTATGGCGGCCGGATTCGTGTCGGCTTTCGTGGTGGGATGTTTGGCCTGCCGCTTTATGCTCGAGATAGTCCGCCGCGGCAAATTAGTGTGGTTTGCCGTCTATTGCGCCATTGCCGGTGTTACGGCTATCGTCGGATATGTCATGTAGCGGCCCGATGAACGAGCAATTGCCGATAGACTATACCGAAGGACATATCTTCGTTGTCGACAAGCCCTACGAGTGGACGTCGACCGATGTGGTGCGCAAGATCAAGTTCCAACTGCGCCGCCGCGGGTTCCGCAATATCAAGGTCGGCCACGCCGGTACGCTCGACCCGCTGGCTACGGGCGTGTTGATCGTTTGCGTGGGCAAGGCCACCAAGATGGTCGAAAAGCTGCAAGCCGAGGAGAAGGAGTATGTGACCGAGATGATCCTCGGTGCTACTACGCCCAGTTTCGATATGGAGCATCCGGTCGATGCGACCTATCCCGTGGACCATATTACGCGCGAGAGCGTCGAGAAGGCGCTCGGGGAGCTGTGCGGCGAGCGGCTGCAGACCCCGCCTGTATATTCGGCCAAGAAGATCGACGGCCGCCGCGCCTACGAATATGCCCGCGAGGGTACCGAGACCGAGATGCGTCAGGCGTTAGTAAATATCTATGAAATGGAGCTGTTGGAGTACGATATGCCGCGGATCAAGGTGCGCATACGCTGCAGCAAGGGCACCTATATCCGGTCGATAGCTCGGGAGTTGGGTGAGAAGCTGTCGAGCGGAGCCTATCTCAGCTCGCTGTGCCGCACCCGAAGCGGCGGTTTTACACTCGCTTTGGCTGAGAATTTGGAAAAAGTTCTGGAAAATATCTGATGCGGCGAAACAAAATCGCGACGATTACGTAATGAAATTAATACTCTGTTTCTAAATTAAGTACACGATATGAAACTTTCGCACTACGGCTACCCGTTTTCGCCGGAAATGCTGGCGAAATATCCCACCGAGAATCGCGACGATTCGCGCCTGATGGTCGTAAATCGGGCCAAGGGAACGATCGAGCACCGCATTTTCAAGGACGTAATCGACTATTTCGCCCCCGAAGACATATTCATTTTCAACAATACCAAGGTATTTCCCGCCCGCCTTTACGGCAACAAGGAGAAGACCGGCGCCGAGATCGAGATATTCCTGCTACGCGAGCTTAACCGCGAGCAGCGTCTGTGGGACGTGCTGGTCGATCCGGCGCGCAAGATCCGCATCGGCAACAAGCTCTATTTCGGCGATGACGACCTGTTGGTGGCCGAGGTCATCGACAACACCACCTCGCGCGGCCGTACGCTGCGGTTCCTGTTCGACGGCAGCTACGAGGAGTTCAAGCAGACCCTTTACAAGATGGGCGAGACGCCGCTGCCGAAGTGGATACGCGAGAAGGTCGAGCCGATCGATGCCGAGCGCTACCAGACGATCTTCGCCAAGTACGAGGGTGCCGTGGCTGCGCCTACGGCCGGCATGCACTTCTCGAAACATCTGCTCAAGCGTATGGAGATCAAGGGTATCAACAGCGCCGAGATCACGCTGCACGTGGGGTTGGGCAATTTCCGCACGGTGGATGTCGAGGATCTGACCAAGCACAAGATGGACTCCGAGCAGATCATAATCACCCCCGAGGCTGCCGAAGCCGTGAACCGCACCAAGCAGAGCGGTCACCGCGTGGTCGCCGTAGGCACCACGGTGATGCGGACTATCGAAAGTTCGGTGTCCACCAACGGTATGCTAAAGCCGATAGACGGCTGGACCAACAAGTTCATCTTCGCACCTTACGAATTTTCGGTGGCCAATGCGATGATATCGAATTTCCACCTGCCTTATTCCACCCAGCTTATGATGGTGGCGGCTTTCGGCGGTTACGATACGGTGATGAACGCCTACAATGTGGCCAAGGAGGAGGGGTATCGTTTCGGCACTTACGGCGATGCTATGCTGATTCTTTGAAAAATTTTCCGTATCTTTGCCGAAAGTAAACGAATAGCGATGGGTAAGAAAAAGATTTTATACGTTTGTCAGGAGATATATCCCTATCTTCCCGAATCGGATACGGCATCTATGTGCCGTACGTTGTCGCAGGCTATGCAGGAGCGCGGAAATGAAATACGTACGTTTATGCCGCGCTATGGCTGTATCAACGAGTATCGCAACCAGCTGCACGAAGTGATCCGCCTTTCGGGTATGAATCTGATTATCGATGACAACGACCATCAGCTTATCATCAAGGTAGCATCGATACCTTCGGCACGCGTGCAGATCTACTTCATCGACAACGACGACTGTTTCTCGCGCAAGGCCGTGATGACCGATGCGCAGGGCAAGCCGTTCGAGGACAACGACGAACGTGCCATATTCTTCGCCCGCGGCGTGCTCGAGACGGTGAAGAAGCTGCGCTGGCAGCCCGATATCGTCCACTGCCACGGCTGGTTCTCGAGTGTGGTGCCCATTTATCTGCGCAAGGTCTTCTCGGACGATCCCATATTCAAGGATGTGAAGATCGTGGTTTCGCTCTACGACGACGCTTTCGAGGGCGAACTGAGCGCCGGATTCCGCAAGAAAATAGAAAATGAAGGAGTAAAGGACAAAAAATTGGAAATTCTTGATCATCCTTCATACCAAAATCTGATAAGACTCGTTATTGATTACGCCGACGGTGTAATCGTCGAAACCCCGAACCTCGACTGCGGGATTGCGGAGCATATCGCCAAGTCCGCAAAACTTACGCTCGGGTATCAGGACAAGACAACGAATCAGTATTTGGATAATTACCAGAAGTTCTATGACCAACTCCTATAAACGCCTCCTGCGCCGACTGTTCGCGGCGGCAGCGGTATTCGCCCTCGCCGGTGCGATGACTTTCACCTCCTGTACCGATGTGGACGACCGCTTGGGTTCGGACCTCATACCCGAAAACCAGAGGATGAAGATCCGCATCGATACCCTCGGCGATCTTCTGACCTATATCACCCAAACCGATTCGGTCGAGTCGGGCAATCTTGGACATGGCTATATGGGTCAGACCAAGAACGACACCTTCGGCCTGCGCCGCTGCAGCTTCATCGGCCAGCTCCTGCCGACCGACCTGCCGTACCGCGCCGGATTCGGTCTCGACCCGATCTTCGACTCGGTGCAGTTCACCCTCTCGATCTCGGACTACAACGGCGATACGACCATGGCGCAGAAGTTCTTGGTGTACGAGGTGCTGACCAATGATTTCATCCCCAAGGATACGGCGTTCTACATCAACTACGACCCCTCGCCGTACATATCCGCCGAGCCGCTGTTCGAGTTCGAGTTCAACTCCCCGAAGCAGACCGCCGTGCGCGCCATACCTACCGAGTCGGGTATGAGATATATCAAACGTCTTATGGAGACCGATACGACGACCTATTACAACGATACGCTTTGGCTCAACAAGTTCCACGGACTGTACGTCACTCCGGCCGACAAGAGCGGCGCGTCGTCGGCCGTCTACCGCACCGATCTCTCCTACACGGGCCTTCAGATATGGCTGCGCGACCACGATACCATCGACCACAATATGATCTACGATACCATTTCGGCGTCGTACAACTTCTATGCTGCGAGCGCCAATTTGGGCAACGTATCCGGCAACAGCGTTGAATACGACTATACAGGCAGCATCGTCGGCAGCTATACGGTGAACGACACCCTGCCCGACAGCCCCACAGACCGGATCTTCTTTGTCGAGGGTATGGGCGGTGTAACGGGATATATGAAGGTGACCGACAGCTTCGTGAAGATTCTCGGCGAGATAACCGACGAGGCCAAGAACGGCGGCTACTCCAATGTGGCTATCAATCAGGCCGTGATGTACATACCCTTGGACGGCAACAAGGACGATATGGCGGCGATAACCCCGCTGCTGAATGCCGCGCCCGAGCGCCTCGGACTCTACACCGACTACAAGAAGCTGAAAGGTATTCCCGACTACGACTATGCGTATGAAAAGCAGCTTCGGACATATTACAGCGACAACACATACAAATTGCCGTATGACGGTACGCTCAACCGTTCGCGTGCCCAGTACACGATGAACATAACCTCGTATGTGCAGCGGCTGTGGCTTGCTTGGGAAAAGAGCGGAGGCGATCCCGCCGCAGTCAAGGACAGATCGCTGTTCATAGCTCCCGAGGCCGATGACCTGTTTACATTCTCGCAGGTGGCGCTTAAGGGCGACAGCGACATACAGGTGGTGATAACATACACATTGTTGAAATAAACGATCTGTCCGACTGCGAGATACCGACCTAAGAGCCTTGTGCCTTAGGTTTTCTCGTTTAAAGATAAAGACAGCGAAATATAATAACTTATGCAGGAAAATCTGGTAATTGTCGAGTCTCCGGCAAAAGCGAAAACGATAGAAAAATTCCTCGGCAAGGACTTTATGGTCAAGTCGAGCTTCGGTCATATACGCGACCTCTCGAAAAAGGATTTAGGCATAGATCTCAACGACGGCTTCAAGCCGGTGTACGAGATCCCCGACGACAAGAAAAAGGTGGTGGCCGAGTTGTCGAAACTCTCGCGTGCAGCCAAAACCGTATGGCTCGCATCCGATGAAGACCGCGAGGGAGAGGCCATAGCATGGCATCTGACGCAGGTGCTCGGCCTGCCGGTCGATACCACCAAGCGAATCGTATTCCACGAAATCACCAAGAAGGCTATTCTGAACGCTATCGAACAGCCCCGTACGGTGGATATGAATTTGGTAAACGCCCAGCAGGCACGCCGCATTCTGGACCGTTTGGTCGGTTTCGAACTTTCGCCGGTGCTGTGGAAAAAGGTCAAGCCGAGCCTTTCGGCGGGCCGCGTACAGAGCGTCGCTGTGCGGCTGCTTGTCGAGCGCGAGCGCGAGATCATTGGGTTCCACCCGAGCGAGTATTTTCGCGTGACGGCCCAGTTCTCCACGCTCGACGGCAGGGAGGTGCTGTTCCGCGCCGAGCTGAACCGCCGCTTCGAAAAGCGCGAGCAGGCCGAGGAGTTTCTGCGCAGCTGCATCGGGGCGCGCTTCGCCGTAGTCAAGAGCGAGGAGAAGCCTACCACACGTACGCCGGCGCCCCCGTTCACCACTTCGACCCTCCAGCAGGAGGCTGGCCGCAAGTTGGGTATGTCGGTCTCGCAGACGATGTCGGTAGCGCAGCACCTTTACGAGCAGGGTCTCATTACCTATATGCGTACCGACTCGGTCAACCTTTCGGGACAGGCCATAGCACAGACCAAGGAGGAGGTGATAAAGCTGTTTGGCGAGAAGTATCATCAGGTCCGCAACTACAAGACCAAGACCAAGGGTGCGCAGGAGGCTCACGAGGCCATTCGCCCGTCATACCTCGACCGCACGTCGATCGAGGGCAGTGCGGCTGAAAAACGGCTTTACGACTTGATATGGAAGCGCACGGTGGCATCGCAGATGGTTGCCGCCGAGATCGACCGCACGGTGATAACGATAGATATGAACGGCGGTGCGGCCCAGTTCATCGCCACGGGCGAGGTGGTTCGCTTCGACGGATTCCTGAGGCTGTACTCCGAGTCGACCGACGAGGAGCAGGGCGATCAGGAGCAGGGCGTGCTGCCGTCGCTTGCCGTGGGGCAGGCGCTCGATGCGCGGAGCATCACCGCCTCGCAGCGGTTTACGCAGGCACCCTCGCGGTACAACGAGGCGCTTTTGGTCAAGCGGCTCGAGGAGTTGGGCATAGGACGCCCCTCGACATACGCGCCGACGATTACCACGATCATCAACCGCGGCTATGTTGTCAAGCAGAACCGTGACGGCGTGAAGCGCTCGTGCGAGCAGCTGACACTCGAAGGCGGCAGCATCAAGAGCACTATGCTTGCCGAGACCGTGGGCAAGGAGAAGAACCGTTTGGCTCCTACAGACATAGGTATGGTCGTGAACGACTACTTGGAGCGATCGTTCCCCACGATTATGGATTATAACTTCACGGCCAATGTCGAGAAGCAGTTCGACGAGATCGCCGAGGGGTCGACCGAGTGGAGCCGAATGATCGGCGAGTTCTACTCGTCGTTCCACCCGACGGTCGACCAAGCGCTCGAGACGCAGTCGCCCAAGGCCGCTCAGGCGCGAGTTTTGGGTATCGATCCGGTGTCGGGCAAGGAGGTCTCGGCGCGTATCGGCCGTTATGGCCCGATGGTGCAGATCGGCGGCGGCGAGGGGGAGAAGGCCCGTTTCGCCAGCCTCAAAGCCGGCCAGCTGATCGCCTCGATAACCCTCGAGGAGGCTTTGGAACTGTTCTCGCTTCCGCGTGAGTTAGGCGAGCTTAACGGCGACAAGCTGGTCGTCGGCTTGGGCAAGTACGGGCCTTATTTGCGCAACAACGGCAAGTTCACTTCGCTGCCCAAGGGCGAGGATCCGTATACGATCGGTTACGACCGCGCCGTGGAGTTGATCGCCGCGCACGAGAAGCAGCTGGCTGCGGCCAACATGCCGGTGAAGACATTCCCCGAGGATGCCGATATGCTTATCAAGAACGGCCGCTACGGAGTTTATATCGCCTACAAGGGCAAGAACTACCGCATTCCCAAGGGCCGCAAGCCCGAGGAGTTGACACTGGAGGAGTGCCTCAAAATCGTCTCGACAAGTAAGAAATAAACCTTAAAACACTATGATTATGAAGAAACTGTTGTTCGGCGCATTGTTACTCTGCTTCGCCTCTGGCGTGCAGGCGCAGAAGCCTGAGGGCTATTTATTCACCGACAAGGATTGTGTGGAGGCTACCTCCATAAAGGACCAAAGCCGCAGCGGCACCTGCTGGTGCTTTGCCGGTCTGGCGTATCTCGAATCCGAGATTCTGAAGAACGGCGGCGAGGAGGTCGATCTCTCGGAAATGTGGGTCGTACGCCACTGCTACGAGAAGAAGGCCGAGAAGTTCGTGCGTCTGCACGGCAATATGACCTTCGGTCAGGGTGGTGCCACGCACGACGTACTGGATGCCATTCGTGAGGTCGGCATCGTTCCCGAGGAGGTATATGCGGGTCTTAACTACGGCACCGAGAAGCACCAGCACGGCGAGTTGGATGCCGTACTTACGGCTTACCTGAATGCCATTATCAAGAACAAGACGCTGACACCGGTGTGGAAAGACGGCTTCAACGCCATTCTCGACACCTATTTCGGCGCTAAGCCCGAGACTTTCACCTACAAGGGCAAGGAGTACACCCCGCAGTCGTTCGCTGCATCGCTGCCGATCGATCTTGACGATTACATCTCCTTCACCTCGTTCACACATCACCCCTTCTACGAGACTTTCGCCGTCGAGGTGCCCGACAACTGGGCTTGGGGCAAGTCGTACAACGTGCCTCTCGATGAATTTATGCAGCTTATCGATGCAACGCTCGATGCCGGCCGTTCGATATATTGGGCTGCCGACATCAGCGAGAAGGGCTTCAGCCGCACTCTTGCTGTCAGCGTGGTTCCGACCGTCGACCTTGAGAGTATGGAGGGCACCGAGGCCGAGCGCTGGGGCAAGATGACTGACAAGGAACGTGAAGCGGCTCTCTATTCGTTCGACAAGCCCGGCAAAGAGCGCCAGATTGACCAGCAGATGCGTCAGACGGCATTCGACAACTACGAAACCACCGACGACCACGCTATGTTGATCGTGGGCCGCGCTGTGGATCAAGCTGGTAACAAATACTTCAAGGTCAAGAACTCGTGGGGCGAAACTGGTCCTTACGCCGGATACTACTACTTCTCGTATCCCTTCACCGCATACAAGACCTTGAATTTTGTGGTTAATAAAAAATGTATCCCCGACTCGATCAAGAAGGCTTGCGGAATCAAGTAAACACTTAATATGTGCTTTTAAGGGCTGCTTTTCGGAGCAGCCCTTTTTTCGTGCTGGCTCCAAGGAGGACAAAAAGAGCCGACCCATTGAAGGATCGGCTCGATAGCGTTTGCTGCAATCGGTGGGGCGGAGATTACAAAATGCCCTGCTCTACCATCGACTTGGCAACCTTCATGAAGCCTGCGATGTTGGCGCCCTTCATGTAGTTGATGTAGTTGCCTTCGCGGCCGTACTCGAGGCAAGCCGTGTGGATCGACGACATAATCTGGTGCAGCTTGGCGTCTACCTCTTCTGCGGTCCAGTTGAGCTTCTGAGCGTTCTGCGTCATCTCGAGACCCGAAGTGGCCACACCGCCGGCATTGACTGCCTTGCCCGGGCCGTAAGGAATGCGGGCCGAGATGAAGGCGTCGATAGCCTCGGGAGTGCAACCCATGTTCGAAACCTCGGCAACCATCTCCACACCGTTGGCGATCAACTTCTTGGCATCGTCGCCGTTAAGCTCGTTCTGCGTTGCGCAGGGCATTGCGATATCGAGCTTCTGCTCCCAAGGCTTGCGGCTGGCGAAGAACGTCGAACCGGCGAACTTCTCGGCATACGGAGCGACGACGTCGTTGTTCGATGCGCGAAGCTCGAGCATATAGGCGATCTTCTCCTCGTTCAGGCCGGCGGGATCGTAGATGTAACCGTCGGGACCTGAGATAGTCACGACCTTGGCACCAAGTTCGGTAGCCTTGGTGGCTACACCCCAAGCCACGTTGCCGAAGCCAGAGATACCGATCACCTTGCCCTTGATGTCGTCACCTGCGGTCTGAAGCATCTGACGCAGGAAGTATACAGCGCCGAAGCCGGTGGCCTCGGGACGGATAAGCGAACCGCCGAAGGTCATACCCTTGCCTGTCAGCACGCCGGTATTCTCGCGGGCCAGCTTGCGGTACATACCGTACAGGTAGCCGATTTCGCGGCCGCCTACGCCGATGTCGCCTGCGGGGACGTCGGTCTCGGGACCGATGTGGCGCCACAGTTCGGTCATAAATGCTTGGCAGAAGCGCATAACTTCACGATCCGACTTGCCCTTGGGGTTGAAGTCCGAACCGCCCTTGGCACCGCCCATAGGCAGCGTGGTCAGAGCGTTCTTGAAGATCTGCTCGAAGCCGAGGAACTTCAGGATCGAGGGGTTCACGCTGGGGTGGAAACGCAGACCGCCCTTGTAGGGGCCGATGGCGTTGTTGAATTGGAAGCGATAGCCGGTGTTAACCTGCACTTCGCCGCGGTCGTCAACCCATACGACTTTGAAAGTGAAGCTGCGATCGGGTTCCACGATGCGCTCTGCGATGCGGTTGGCCTCGAATTCAGGATGTTGGTTATAGGTCTCCTCCACGGTCATAAGTACCTCGCGCACGGCTTGAAGGTACTCTTTTTCGCCCGGGTGGCGGCGTTCGAGGTCCGCCATAAGATTGTTTACATTCATAGTAATAAGTTTTTAGGTTTTAATTTATGGACAAAACTAATAAATTTTCTTATATATTGAAACTGTTTGCCCCGATTTATTTTTCGGTCTTTATTACTCCGCGGCTGTTGCGGCCGTCGATATTGACATAGAGCGGTGACGGGAAGCGGACCAAACGCAGAAATTCGCCATCGTATTCGGCCGGCATGGCATCGAGCCGCGCGACATCGAATACACCGTCGCCGTCGCACGGGTTGATCGTCAGGTATCCTATGCCGAGCGATGTGACATTCTGGAAGAAGTGGGTGCCCTGACTCGGCTCGACGCGGAAATTCTCTATTCCGCACTCGACGATTACGCGCGCCTCGGATATGTGCGACCACTTGACCGGAATGCCGAGGAACGGGTCGCTCGATCCCCAGCGTCCGGGACCTACAAGAACGTAGCCGGCCTTTTCATTGCGCATTCTGGCATTGAGTGCGAATAGTTCTTCGGCGATGCGTTCGGTCTGCAGATTGTCGAAACACTCCGGCTTGACATATATTATATCGGCTATGTCGTACATCGCGCCGATGCCCAATGCCCGTTCGGCATAGATTATGGCTCCCTGTGCGCTCTGCTCGTCCCAGTGTACGGGCATATCTTCGTTGGCGGAGATTATGGGGCGTATCTGCAGGAAGTTGAAGATCTGCTGCCCGCCCTCGGGCACGTCCAGATTGACGGCGAACTCCATCTCCACCGGACAGCGCATCTCCCGCTCGCCCATCTCTAACAGGTCGGTTATGATCCGAGCCAGCGGGAACGATCCGTATTTCAGTATGCTGTTGAAGGTTATTAGCTTGCGGCCCTTTTCGAACGGCGAGTCGCTGATGCGCCCCTCGGTCATATTCCACGTCGAGGCAGCAAAACGCATATTGCGCATCGAGGCGGCTTTCGACACGTCGATACGCCGCAGGTTGACCGCATCGTCGCTCGAAATGCGGAACGCCGCCGGCCGCAGGTCGAGGGCGTAGAACTCCTTCTGCGTATCGCGCAGTGTCAGTTCGACGGTCGAGGTCTGCAGCGCCTTCTGCGGGTAGCGGGGCGAGAAGCGGAGTGTCTGTCCGCCCTCGACCACCATCTTGCCCAATCCCAAAGCGATGTTGGCGATGCCTTCGTCGGGCTGTTCGTCTCCTATCGGATAGTGGTTTATCGAGCGCGCCACGCCCGAGAGGGTCGGAAAGAAGCAGCCGTCTTCGGCCGTGCCGCACACCTGCTGCACGATGACGGCCATCTTTTCCTCGCTCAGCAGGTTGGACGAAGTGGCTATGTAGGCGCGGCTGGCGGCGAAGTAGACCGAGGCGTAGACGCTTTTGACTGCCTTTTCGAGCATCCTGAGCATTTGGTTCTCGTCCGGCGTATTGGGTATCATATAGGTGGAGTAGATGCCGGCGAAGGGCTGGTAGTGCGAGTCTTCGAGCTTCGACGACGAGCGTACCGCCAGCGGATAGTTCACCGTGCGCACGTAGGCCTTCAGCTCTTCGTTCAGCCGCTGGGGCAGCCGCGAGGCGACGAACTCTGCGAGCAGCTCCTCGTCGCTCATATCGGAGTTGATCGCGTACTCCAAACCGTTCTCCTTTATGAACATATCGAAATAGTCGGTGGCTATGACGATAGTGCGCGGGATCATAATGCGGATATTCGGGTATTTGTTGTACTCGTGATACTTGAGCAGCATACTGTTGATGAAGGCCAGCCCGCGCGCCTTGCCTCCGAGCGATCCCTCGCCCATACGTGCGAAGCTTATGGCGCTGCTGTACGTCTCGGGATCGAAGCGCGCCACCACACCCTGACCGAGCATAGTGCGGTAGTCGCTTATCAGCGCCACGAGTGCCTTGCGGTGTTCGGCTATGGTGCGGAAGTGGTCGCGGTTGAGGGCGCGGATCGAGGCCGCCAGCGGGAACAGTCCGCGCGAATAAAGCCACTTGGAGAGGTGGTTGAGCGAGGTGTGGTACTCGAATACCTCGTCGGGTATGGTGGCGATCAGCTTCTGCATATCGCGCAGATCCTTCGCGCGGCCTATCACGCGGCCGTCGGCGGGATCCTTGAAGGTGAAGTCTCCGAATGCGAACTCGGCGGCTATGTATTCGCTCAGCTCGGTGAGCAGCGTTTTGGAGTTCTTGCGGATGAATCCCACCCCGAGCGAGGCGGCCACTTCGCGGAAATCGTCCTGCGAGGATTGCAGCAGAAACGGCATAAGCGGATTGTCGGCCTTGATCATACGGCACAGGTCGATGCCGGCATCGAATTTCTCGTCGGCGCTGCGGTCATTGGGATGCAGCACGAACCCCACATCGGAGATGACGCCCAAAAGGTTGGTCTTGTAGCGCTCGTAGAGGCGCACGGCATCCTCGTAGTTGGTGGCGAGCAGAATTTTCGGCCGCGCCCGCTTGCGCAGAATCTGCTGCTGCTCGTTGTAGGCGTCCTTGAGAAACTCGCTGTTTTGCAGCAGCACCAACTTGTATATGGCCGGCAGGTATGTCGAGTAGTAGCGGATCGAATCCTCGACGAGCAGTATGGACTGTACGCCGCCTTCGAGAATATCTTTGTCGGCATTCATCCTGTCCTCGATAAGTTTGATAATGGCGATTATCAGGTCGGCATTGCCGTGCCAGCAGAATATGTAGTCGAGCACCGAGCGGTCCTGCTCCTCGATGCGGCGGTAGATGTCCTTCGAGAAGCTGGTCAGCAGCACCACGGGAACCGACGGGTAGCGCTCCTTGACTATGCGGGCGAATGAAAACACATCCAGCTCGCCCACGTTGTACATGGTGAGTATGAAGTCGAAACCGTCCTCGCGCTCGAGCAGCTCCAGCGCCTCGACAGTGGAACTGACGCGCGTAAGCGACGGCGGATTGCTCATGTTCAGGTCGATATACTCTTGATTGATTTGGGCTTCGATATGGCCGTCCTCCTCGAGTATGTAACCGTCGTAGCTGCAGCAAACCAGCAGTATCTTGTGGATGCGATATTGCATAAACCGGTGAGTCGGCTGTCCGTGCAGTTCGTTCGAATTTGCGATGTCTTCCATAAAGATTATAGTGTGTTTACAAAAGTAAAAAAATATTAGTATATTTGCTAAGATTTTCCGAAAATATGACTTTATGAGCTATTCGATACACGTAGTGACCGACAAGCGCGGTGAGCGGGCCTTTCTCGACTTGCCCAAGCGCATCTACAAGGGCAACCGCCAGTGGGTATGTCCGCTCGACGACGACATCCGATCGGTGTTCGATCCCGCGCGCAACGAACTTTTCGCCGACGGCGACGCCCGCCGCTGGCTCGTGCTGAACGACAAGGGCGAGACCGTGGGCCGCATTGCCGCATTCTACAACCGGCAGACGGCATCGCTCGACAACGAACAGCCGACGGGCGGCTGTGGCTTCTTCGAGGCTGACAACGACCAGCGCATCGCCGATATGCTTTTCGATGCCGCGCGCGACTGGCTGCGCGAGCAGGGGATGGAGGCGATGGACGGACCGGTCAATTTCGGTTCGCGCGACCAGTGGTGGGGACTGCTGACCGGCGGCTTCGAGTTCCAGCCGCTCTACGCCAACCCGTACAATCCTCCATATTACCGCGATCTGTTCGAACATTACGGCTTTCAGGTCTACTTCAACCAGCACACCTATATCCGCAAACTCAAGGCCGGAGTGCTGAGCGACTCGGTGTATGCCCGTGTGAAGCGGCTGGAGGAGACCCCCGGGTACCGCTTCGAGCATATCGATATGAAGAACCTGAAGCAGGTGACCGAGGATTTCCGTATGATATACAACAAGGCGTGGTCGATGTTCACCGGCGTGAAGGCTATGGACCGCGAACATGCCGAGCGGGTGATGAATACGCTGAAACCTATCATCGATCCCGAATTGATCTACTTCGCCTACTTCAACAACGAGCCGGTCGGATTCTTCATTATGATCCCTGACCTGAACCGCATCATCGGCCGCTTCAACGGCCGTTTCGGACTGATCAACAAGCTGCGGTTTCTGTGGCTGCTGAAGGTGGCGCACAAGGCTGACCGTGTTTTCGGCCTTATCTTCGGCGTCACGCCCGAGTACCACGGCAAGGGCATCGAGGCGGGCATAATCCGCGAGTTCGAAAAGAAAGTGGCTCGGGGTCTGCATTACAAGACTTTGGAGTTGGCGTGGATCGGCGATTTCAATCCGGTGATGATGCGTATGGTGGAGAACTACGTATGCGCCACCCGCCACAAGATGCACACCACGTACCGCTATCTGTTCGATCGCACCCGCGAGTTCCACCGCTGCCCGTCGCTGGGAATTAAACGACGCGATAAATAAATGAACCCAAAACAGTATAATTCTATGAAGACCACACCATTCACCAAGTATCACATCGCAGCCGGCGCCAAGATGGCCGAGTTCGCAGGATACAATATGCCCATCGAGTTCAGCGGCATCAACGACGAGCACAACACCGTCCGCAACGGTGCCGGCGTATTCGACGTCAGCCATATGGGCGAGATATGGGTTAAGGGACCCAAAGCGCTGCCGTTCCTGCAGCATATCACTACCAACGACGTGTCGAAACTCTTCGACGGCAAGGCGCAGTACTCCTGCATGCCCAACGGCCGCGGCGGCATCGTCGACGACATTCTCGTCTACCGCATCGACGAGCAGACCTATCTGCTGGTGGTCAATGCCGCCAATATCGACAAGGACTGGGCGCACATCTGCGAGCAGGGCCGCGCCTTCGGACTTGAGGCAGGACACGGCAAGGAACTGTACAACGCCTCGGACGAGATCTGCCAGCTGGCCATTCAGGGTCCTCTGGCGATGAAGATCGTTCAGAAGATGTGCCCCGAACAGATCGAGGATATGCCTTACTACACTTTCCGCAAGACCGAGGTGGCCGGTATCCAAAACGCCATTCTTTCGGCTACGGGTTATACCGGTGCCGGCGGCTGCGAGATCTATGTGGCCAATGAAGATGCCGACCGCCTTTGGGAGGCGCTGTGGAAAGCCGGCGAGGAGTACGGCCTGAAGAACATTGGTCTGGGCGCCCGCGACACGCTGCGTTTGGAGAAGGGCTTCTGCCTCTACGGCAACGACATCGATGACACCACATCGCCCATCGAGGCCGGTCTGGGCTGGATTACCAAGTTCGTCGAGGGCAAGGATTTCATCGACCGTGAGGTGCTGGCCCGTCAGAAGGCCGAGGGCGCAGAACGCAAGCTCGTGGCATTCAAGATGATCGAACGGGGCATTCCGCGTCACGGGTACGAGCTGGCCGACCCTGCCGGCAATGTCATCGGGCATGTGACTTCGGGCACTATGTCGCCCACGCTGCACGAGGGCATCGGTTTGGGCTATGTCAAGACGCCGTTCGCCGCTGTGGGCAGCGAGATCGCCGTGGTCATCCGCGGCCGGTCGATCAAGGCTCAGGTAGTCAAGCTGCCGTTCGTACAGTAAAGGGAGTCCTGCTATATTAAAGCGAGCCCTGAAAGTCGAGTGCTTTCAGGGTTCGCTTCTTTAGTATTATGGACGTTGCTGTTCGGCCTTTTTGTCGTCGTAGTGCAGTTGCAGCTGCGGGAACGGGAAGTTGAGTCCGTGGTGTGGCAGCTCGTTGTATATCCGCTCGTTGAGGTCGAAGAATGTTTCCCAGTAGTCGGCGTTGTTGACCCACCCGCGGGCCGAGAGGTTGACTGCGTTGTCGCCGAGCGACGAGACGTAAACCACCGGAGCCGGATCGCTCTTGATGCGGCTGTCTGCCTTCATCATATCGAGCAGCACACGGCGGGCTACCGCTACGTCGTCGCCGTAGGAGATCGTTATGTTCCAGTCCACGCGGCGCAGCGGCTCCTGCGAGTAGTTGTTGATTATGCCGCTGGATATGGTGCTGTTGGGAATGTAGACGGTCTTGTGGTCGTAGGTGGTTATCACGGTGTTGAACAGGCGTATTTCCTTGATAGTACCGGCCTGCCCCTGTGCTTCGACGTAGTCGCCTATGCGGTAGGGGCGCAGCAGCATAATCATCACGCCGCCGGCGAAATTCTGCATCGTGCCGCTCAGGGCCATACCTATGGCCAGCGAAGCCGAAGCGAACATCGCCACCAGCGAAGTGGCGTTGATGCCGAGCACGCTTATGACCGTAAGGGCGATACCTATATATAGTACGACCTCGATGAGTCGTTTGAAGAAGAGCTGCAGTGAGAGGTCGACGCCGCGGCGGTCGCAAACGCGCTGCATAAGTTTGGTTATGCGGCGGATGAACCAGCGGCCGACAAAGTAGATCAGCAGGGCGATGGCTATCTTCATACCCAATTCGAGTGCCCACGATGCTAACGAGGAGATCATATCCTCGGCCGACATATTTTTCAGAGCGGCGATCTGTTCCGCTGCATTGGCTTTCAACAGGCTGTCTGTCTGTGCGATCTTTTTGGGATCAACTGTCTGCAAAATCATAATATGTATAGGATTTTATCGTTCCGAGTTGCAAAAGTAGCGAAATATAAGTAATTTTGAAATGCGTATCGAATAAATCCGACCTATTATGGAACAGCAGGCAGAAATCATACAAATCAATATTTCGGGAATAGACAAACCCGGCGTAACTTCATCGCTTACGGACATTCTGGCGCGATATGACGCTTATGTGCTCGATATCGGCCAAGCCAATATTCACCAGACCCTTTCGCTCGGAATACTCTTCAAGACCACATCCGACCGCTCGGGCGAGATAATGAAGGATCTGCTGCTCAAGGCGTATGAACTGGATATAAACATACGTTTCTCGCCCGTCGGCGAGGAGGAGTACAGCAGCTGGGTGGGCCTTCAGGGCAAAAACCGCTATATCGTGACGCTGCTCGGCCGCGAACTGACTGCCCGCCAGATTGCCGAGGCTACCAAGGTAATCGCACAGCAGCACCTGAACATCGATTCGATACACCGTCTTACGGGCCGCATTCCGCTCGAGGCGGATGCCCGTGCGCCCAAGGCCTGCATCGAACTTTCGGTGCGCGGCACTCCGGACGACCGCGGCAAGATGCAGTCGGAGCTTATGACGCTATCGAATGCCCACGGCATCGACATCTCGTTCCAGCTCGACGACATATACCGCCGTTCGCGCCGTTTGATTTGCTTCGATATGGACTCGACACTGATACAGACCGAGGTGATCGACGAACTGGCCGACCGTGCCGGCGCCGGAGCTGAGGTGCGCGCCATTACCGAGAGCGCGATGCGCGGCGAGATAGATTTCCGCGAGAGTTTCACGCGCCGCGTCGCTCTGCTCAAGGGGTTGGAGGAGAGCGTTATGGCCGAGATAGCGGCGAGCCTGCCGATAACCGAGGGCTTGGAGCGTATGATGACCGTGCTCAAGCGGGTGGGATACAAGACCGCCATACTTTCGGGCGGCTTCACCTATTTCGGCCGTTCGCTTAAGGAGCGTTACGGTTTCGACTATGTGTACGCCAACGAACTCGAGATCGAGAATGGCAGGCTGACGGGCCGTTTCATCGGCGATGTGGTCGACGGCAAGCGCAAGGCCGAGTTGCTGCGGCTGCTGTGCCAGTTCGAGGGGATCAACATCGCGCAGGCCGTGGCCGTGGGCGATGGAGCCAATGACCTGCCGATGCTCAACACTGCCGGTCTCGGCATCGCGTTCCACGCCAAACCCAAGGTCAAGGCCACTGCAAGCCAATCGATTTCGACTATCGGCATCGACGGAGTGCTCTATTTTCTCGGCCTGAAGGATTCGTGGATCGAGTAATCGAAAAAAATCGCCTCTGCAGCTGTAAAAAACAGCCGAAAAAGTTGTTTATTTTATCGACATTTCCGATATTTGACATCGGCAAAATGCGAAGTTGCGTATTCGAGATTTGCCCAAGCGATCGGAGCCGTGCGCTTCGGATCGTATAACAACCTTACTAACAACCTTTAAAACTTCAAGATCTATGATTATTGGTATTCCCAAAGAGATCAAAAACAACGAAAACCGCGTCGGTATGACCCCTGCGGGCGCGAAAGAACTCATCAAGAGAGGACATACGGTTTACGTTCAGTCTACGGCCGGTGTCAACAGCGGTTTTCCCGATACGCAATACGAGGAGATGGGCGCCAAGATCCTCCCCACGATAGAGGATGTTTACGCTATTGCCGAGATGATCGTCAAGGTTAAGGAGCCGATTGCCGCCGAGTACAAGCTCATCCGTCGCGGTCAGTTGGTATTCACCTATTTCCACTTCGCAAGCTGCCAGCCCCTTACCGAGGCTATGATCGAAAGCGGCGCCGTCTGCCTCGCTTACGAGACCGTCGAGCGCGCCGACCATTCGCTGCCGCTGCTTATCCCGATGTCGGAGGTCGCCGGCCGTATGTCCACGCAGGAGGGCCGCTACTTCCTCGAGAAGCCCCGCGGCGGTAAGGGCAAACTTCTGGGCGGTGTCCCGGGCGTGAAGCCGGCCAAGGTGTTCGTCATCGGTGCCGGCGTGGTCGGCACGGCCGCTGCGCGCACTGCTGCTGGAACGGGTGCCGATGTGACGATTTGCGACATTTCGCTGCAGCGCCTCACCTATCTGGCTGACGTGATGCCCAAGAATGTCAAGACGCTTATGTCGTCCGAATACAATATCCGTCAGGAGCTGAAGCAGGCCGATCTGGTTATCGGTTCGGTCCTGATCCCGGGCGCCAAGGCTCCCAAGTTGGTCACCCGCGATATGCTCAAGGATATGGAACCCGGTACGGTTATGGTGGATGTGGCTATCGACCAAGGCGGTTGCTTCGAGACTTCGCACCCCACCACGCACGAGGATCCCGTTTATTACGTCGACGGCATTCTGCACTATTGCGTCGCCAATATCCCGGGCGCCGTGCCCTATACCTCGACGCTCGCCCTGACCAATGCAACCCTGCCGTATGCCATTCAGCTGGCTGACAAGGGTTGGGAAAAGGCCTGCCGCGATAACGCCGAACTTAAGGCCGGTCTCAACATTATCGAGGGCAAGGTGGTCTACAGGAAGGTCGCCGAGGCTTGGAATTTGGAGTACACTCCGCTGGGATTCTAACAACTGACAGACACCATTTCTAACATTCGCGAGTTCGTTATATTCAGAGGCATCGCATATCGTGCGATGCCTTTTTTTGTCGGCCGGCGGGTCAGAAGAAATCGGCTGTTTCGTGCTTCGATACGGCTATGGTCGCTATGCTGATGCGGCAGTCGGGGACCGCCGCGAGGATCGCCTCGGCGCAGGCGCACAGGGTGGCTCCGGTCGTGAAGACGTCGTCCACGAGCAGTATGTGCCGGCCTGCCAGCCGCTCGGGGTGGCGGACGGCGAAGCGGCCGCGGACATTGTCCCAGCGCTCCTCTTTGGTGCGGCGGGTTTGGCTCGGGTTGCAGGAGCGGCGGTAGAGAACGTGGCGTTCGACCGGTATGCCGAGCTGGGAACCGATGCCGTCGGCAATATATTCAGCCTGATTGTATCCGCGCCTGAGCCGCCGCAGAAAGTGCAGCGGCACGGGAATTATCCGCTCGATCGAGGAGTATATTCCTGCGTGGGCCATTTCGCTGCCGAGCCATTCGCCCATCGAGCGGGCCAAAGTCCACCGGCCGTGGTACTTGAAGTCGAAAATGAGGCGGCGGAAGTCGCTCCCCTCGATATAGTAGAACAGGGCTGTGGCATGCACTATGGGTATCAAGCCCCACAGGCGGCGGGTCATCGGGTTGTCGATCTGCCCGATGAAGCCTGTGAGCGGCATATCCATACGGCAGCGGGTGCAGACTATCTCGGCGCCTTCGCCCATAGTCTGGCCGCATACGGGGCAGGCCGGCGGAAAGAGCAGGTCGTGCAGGTCGCGCAGCGGCCGGAAGGTGTCATTGCGGGTCGACATCGCAGAAGATGAATATGCTGCTCCACTCCTTGCGGCTGCGCAGCGAGGTTATGCAGGAGTCTAATGCGGCGCGGGAGCGGGCCAGCGACAGCGCATTTTCGATCTTGAGCAGGAACGTGAGTATGTACACCTCCCTAATGCGGTCCACCGGCGGCGACTGAGGTCCCAGCACGCGGTTGCCGAACTCGGTGCGCAGCAGCTCGCCGAGCCGTCGGGCAGCCTCGCGCAGCAGCTGTGGATCGCGGTGCCGCATAGTTATGCCGATAAGATGCGCGTATGGCGGGTAGTGGAACGCCTCGCGTTCGCGCAGCTGCGCCTCGACCATTGCGCGGTAGTCGTATGCCGCGGCATAGCGGATGACGGCGTTCTCGGGCTGCGAGGTCTGTATGATGACCTCTGCGCCGCCTTTGCGTCTGCCGGCGCGCCCTGCCACCTGCGTGAGGATCTGAAAGGCACGCTCGGAGGCGCGGAAATCGGGGTAGTTGAGTATGTTGTCGGCATTCAGTATTCCGACTAACGTAACGCGTGAGAAGTCGAACCCTTTGGTAATCATCTGCGTGCCTACGAGAAAGTCGGTCTCGCCGCTCTCGAAGCGCCGGATTATCGCGTCGTAGGCGCGTTCCGACGTGGCTGTATCGCGGTCGAGCCTGTCGATGCGGGCTTCGGGGAATATGCGCTGCAGTTCCTCCTCGACCTTCTCGGTGCCGAATCCGCGCAGCGTGACGTCGGCATTGTGGCAGGAGGGGCAGCGGTCGGGCAGTGCGGTCGTGTATCCGCAGTAGTGGCATCGCATACGGCCGTCGCTGCGGTGGAATGTCAGCGAGACGTTGCAGTGGGGGCATTCGATTACGCGGCCGCACTCGGTGCACTCGACGTAGGGCGAGAAGCCGCGCCTGTTCTGAAACAGCATAGCCTGCTCGCCGCGTTTCAGAACGCCATGCAGACGGTCGAGCAGCGCTTTGTTGAAGTGCGTGTGCCGTTCGCCGCGCTTCACGGCGCGCAGAGTGTCGGAGATGACTATGTGCGGCAACTCGACACCGCCATAACGCTCCTCGAGCAGCACATAGCCGTACTTGCCGCGGCGGGCATTGACGAAACTCTCGATCGACGGCGTGGCGCTGCCGGCAACCAAGCGGCAGTCGTATGTTCCGGCGGCCACCACGGCGCAGTCGCGGGCGTTATAGCGCGGAGCCGGTTCGGTCTGCTTGTAGCTGGCGTCGTGCTCCTCGTCCACGACGATAAGCGCCGGCCGCTGCAGCGGCAGCAGCAGCGCCGAGCGGGTGCCGACGATCAACCTCCCTGCCGGCGTGCGCAGCAGCGAGAGGTAGAGTTCGCTGCGGCGCGTATCGGTCAGCTTCGAGTGGTAGGCCACCACGCGCCGGCCGAAATATCGCCTCAGGCGGGATATCAACTGTCCGGTGAGCGCTATTTCGGGTACGAGCATCACGGCGTCGCGGCCTTCGGCGAGGGCGTCGGCTATAAGGTGTATGTATATCTCGGTCTTTCCCGAGCCTGTCGCTCCGTGCAGCAGCACGCAGCGGTGTAGGTTGTGCTGGCAGCGTATCTGCTCCAATGCCTCCCGCTGCCGCTCGGACAGTTCGGGCAGCGGTGCGTCCAACGGCTCGGCGAACGAGGGGTCGCACTCGCGCTGGTGCTCCTCGACGATGCCCTTGCCGATCAATGTCCTTAGGATGCCGCTGTCGCTATGGAGCATACGCGCCGGAACCTCGCCGCCGAGATCCCCGCTGCCGAGATGCTCGGCGACCTCTATCAGAGCGGCATACTGCTTGGGCGCCCGCCGCGCCAGCTTTTCGAAACACTCGTGCAGGGACTTCTCAGTTCTGAACGGCTCGGCTATGGAGATGGTGCGCTGGGTGGCGGGGCGAAACTGGTCGCGGGCGAACTCCTCGTCGCTCAGGCCGCTCGGCTTCATCTTCGCCGGCAGGGCCGCGCGCATAACCTCGCCCAAGGTACACATGTAGTAGTCGGCTATCCACTCCCACAGCCGCATTTGCTCGCGGGACAGAAGCGGAAAGGTATATAAAATCCTGAGCACAGGTTTTATGGTCCGGTAGTCGGGCCTCTGGCGGCCGATGCGCCACACTATGCCAGTGTAGATCTTGCGTGCGCCCAAAGGTACGGCCACAGCCATTCCCTCGCGCAGCTGTTCGGCTGTTTCGCCCTCGGCTGCAAAGGTGTATGGCGGTTGCGCCAGCGGAAGCACTATGTCGGCATAGAGAGTCATAATATGCAAAGGTACGTAAAAAAACAGGCGAAAAAAAACGCGGACGCACTGCGCCCGCGCAAAAGAGGACTCAAACCTCAGAATGTATATTTTGCAGTTGTGGTGAGTTTGTGGTCGTCGGCGAATCTGACGACCGTGGTGAAGGTGTATTCACCCTTTTCGGCCGGTACGGTTTCGAAGCGGAGCAGGAAAACGGAGCGCCCGCTTGCAAAATCGAACGAACCTACCAACAGCGTCATATCCTCCTGCGTCGTCTGCACCAGCGGCTTGTCTACGGGGTGCAGATGCTTTGAGTTATGCAGCCTGCATTTGTATGGCGATCCGTGTACGTGGTACCAGTGCTTCGGGTCTATACCGGTCCAGTCGAAAGTTTTTTTGTATCCGCTGTCGATAAAGGGCTTGACCGACGAACTGAGAAAGCGGAGGCAGTCGTTCAGGGAGGTTCCGGCAGGGTGTGCGGCATCGCGGTCGCAAGTCACTTCGACGGATGCTATCGGGTCTGCGAGAGGAGCACCATACGGAAAGAAATAATTAATAGCAGAATACAGCGTATCGTTGAATTTCGTGTCGTTGTAATATTCCTTCAATTCGGCGAACCGTTCGTCTGAACTGTGTATCTGCTCCGTAAGGCCGTTGGCTGCTATCGGTTCGAATATGATATGCGGAGAACCGTTTTCTATGGGCAGGATATATGACGACAATGCTTTCGGTCGGGCATAGCAGGTTATGAGGTGATCGGAAAATGTGGCGTGCAACATTTTGCCGGAATTATGAGTCTTATTAAGAACAGAGGGCTGGCGATCGGTGCGATCGCGCATTAAAAACGGTCTAATTTTACGTGCGGCGATCGAACTCCCGCCAAAATTGCGTACCTTTGTTCCCGTGAAGTTCGAATTACTGCATAAGGCGCCGTCGAGCAAGGCGCGCACGGGCGAGATCACGACCGACCATGGCGTGATTCCGACCCCTATTTTTATGCCCGTGGGCACTGCTGCGGGCGTCAAAGGCATATTCCACCGCGACCTGCGCGACGACGCAGACGCCAAAATCATACTGGCCAATACCTATCACCTCTATTTGCGCCCGGGTATGGACGTACTGGAGGCTGCCGGCGGCGTACACCGTTTCAGTTCGTGGGACCGGCCGATGCTGACCGACAGCGGCGGCTTTCAGGTCTTTTCGCTGGCCGCCTGCCGCAAGCTTACCGAGGAGGGGTGCCGCTTCGCCTCGCATATCGACGGCTCGCGCCACATGTTCACCCCCGAGAGCGTTATGGATACCGAACGCACCATAGGCGCCGACATTATGATGGCTTTCGACGAATGTCCCCCGGGCGATGCCCCGAAAGATTATGCGGCCAAGTCGCTCGGCCTTACGCAGCGTTGGTTGGAGCGCTGCTTCAACCGCTTCGAGCAGACCTCGCCAAAATACGGCCACTCGCAGGCGCTGTTCCCGATAGTTCAGGGTTGCGCTTACGCCGATTTGCGCGAGCAGGCGGCCCGCTTTGCTATGCAGTTCGATGCCGAGGGTTACGCCATAGGCGGTTTGGCCGTGGGTGAGCCTACCGAGGTTATGTATCGTATGATCGAGGTGGTGAATGCGATTCTGCCCGAGGACCGGCCGCGTTACCTTATGGGTGTCGGCACGCCGGTGAACATTTTAGAGGCTATCGACCGCGGAGTGGATATGTTCGACTGCGTGATGCCTACGCGCAACGGCCGCAACGGTATGCTGTTCACCCGCGAAGGCATTATCAACATACGCAACCAGAAGTGGCGCGACGACTTTTCGCCGATCGATCCCGACGGCACCAGCTTCGTCGACCGCACCTATACAAAAGCCTACCTGCGGCATATGACCATCGCCGGCGAGATGCTCGCTGCGCAGATCGCCTCGCTGCACAACATATCGTTCTACCTGTGGCTGGTGGGCGAGGCGCGCCGGCGCATTGCCGACGGCTCGTTCTCGGAGTGGAAGCGGGAGATGGTCGTTAAACTGCTCAAACGTCTGTAAGATATGCGCAACCCGGGACTGAAAATACTCGATCGGTATATCATCCGCAAGTTCCTCGGAACCTACTTCTTCGCCATTGCGTTGATCATCGTCATCGTCGTGGTGTTCGACTGGGTGGAGCACACCGACGACTTCTTCGAGCTGAAAGCGCCGCTCAAGGCTATCCTGCTCGAGTACTATGCCAATTTCGTTCCCTTCTTCATAAACAAGTTCAGCGGCCTGTTCACCTTCATCGCGGTGATATTCTTCACCTCGAAGATGGCCTACCAGACCGAGATTACGGCTATCCTGTCGAGCGGCGTCAGTTTCCGCCGCCTGATGTGGCCATACTTTCTCTCCTCGGTGATCATAGCCTCGCTGTCGCTGGTGCTCAACCTGTTCGTCATACCGGTGACCAACGAGAAACAGGTGGACTTCGAGTCCAAGTACCTCAAGAAGCGTCAGAACATACGCTACGACCGCCATATCTACCGGCAGATCGAACCCGGGACTTTCGCCTATATCCGCGGCTACTCGGGAACGGACCAGCGGGCTTCGTTCTTCTCGCTGGAGCGGTACGAGGGCAACGAGATGCTCTCGGCGCTCGAGGCGGCCGATGTCAAGTTCGACCCCGATACGCGGCACTGGACAGCCGAGCGGTATGTGACGCGCGAGTTCGACTCGCTGCGCAACGAGAAATTCACGCAGCACCGCAATCTCGATACATTGATAAACCTCGATGCCACGGAGCTTGGCCGCGTGAACGAATTGATAAAAACGATGAAGATCGGACAGCTGAACCAGTTCATCCGCCAGCAGCGCGACAAAGGGTCGGATATGATCGGACTGTTCGAGGTCGAACGCCATACGCGCTACGCCTACCCGCTTTCGACGTTCATCCTTACTCTTATCGGCGTCTCGCTCTCCTCGCGCAAGGTGCGCGGCGGTACGGGCCTGCACATAGGCGTGGGCATCACCCTCTGCTTCTCGTACATCCTTTTCAGCCGCTTCTTCGAGGAGTTTGCCAAGGGAGGGGTGCTGCCCGCGGGACTGTCGGTGTGGATACCCAATATATTATATCTCGTCATAGCCGTTTATCTCTATCGCAAGGCTCCTAAATGATTCTAACCCAATAAAACACAGCAGGCATGGAACTCCTGAGGAAAATATACCGGACGATTCGCAATTCGCCGCTCCTGACGGCGCTCGTCCAAATCGTATTAGTAGTGATAGCGATACTCGTCGCCGCACATTACCTGATGCAGCTGGGAACGCGGCACGGTGCGCGCTGCTCGGTGCCCGACTTTACCGGCGTGTCCATAGGCGATGCGCAGCATATCGCCAAGAAGCACAGTCTGGAGATCATCGTGAACGATTCGCTCTATGTGCCCGTGTACGACGGCGGCATCGTATTAGAGCAGAATCCCAAGCCCGCGGTGGACGTCAAGCCCGGGCGCAAGGTCTATGTCACGATCAATTCCTTCGCTCAGAAAAAGGTTAAGATACCGTATGTTACCGGTTACTCGCTGCGGCAGGCCAAGAACAACCTCGAGGTAGCCGGACTGGAGATCGCCGAACTCATTTACCGCTCGGATATGGCGACCAACAACGTGCTCGAGGAGCGTTTCCGCGACCGCGTGATCTTGCGCGGTGACGATGTGGAGGCCGAAGCCGGTTCGGGTGTGACGCTCGTGGTGGGAATCTCGCCCGAGAGCGGATCGGTGACGGTGCCGAAGTTGGTCGGTTTCCCCCTGAAGGAGGCCAAGAGTCGCCTGTGGGAGATTGGTCTCAACGTGGGCCGCGTGGATTTCGATCGTGAGATAGGCGTGTTGGAGCGCAAGGATGCTCGGGTGTATATCCAGTCGCCCGCGCAGAATACGGTGCTGACGCTCGGCCAAAAGGTCGACCTGCGGCTGACGCTCGATATGAAGGAGGTCGAGAAGCAGAGCGCCGCTTCGGACCGCAAGGCCCGTGCGTTGGAGAGCGAACGCGAACTGCGCATAGCGCAGATAACCGACTCGCTGATGGTTATCGAGGCGGCACGCGCGGCGGCCGAGCAGGCCGATTCCACGGCAGTGGAGGCGGAGTCCGAGGAGACGTTTGAGGAGGAGTTTTTTTAACAGCATACCAGATGATCGACGACGAGGAGCCGATACTTGACGAGACTGAGCAGAGCGACGAACTGTACGAGCATTTCGCACTGACGGTGGATCGCGGCCAGACGATGATGCGCATCGACAAGTATCTGACGGTGCGTATGGAGCACGTGTCGCGCAACCGCATTCAGACGGCTGCCGACAACGGCAACATACTGGTGAACGGCTCGCCTGTCAAGTCGAGCTACAAGGTCAAGCCGCAGGATCGGATATCGATCGTGATGCCCTATCCCAAGCGCGAAGTCGAGATCATCGCCGAGGATATACCGCTCGAGATTGTCTACGAGGACGACGACATCATTATGGTGAACAAGCACGCCGGTATGGTGGTCCACCCGGGGCACGGCAACTACTCGGGTACGCTGGTGAATGCGCTGACGTTCCACCTGCGCAATCTGCCTATGTTTCAGGAGGGCGATATGCGTGCCGGACTGGTGCACCGCATCGACAAGAACACCTCGGGGCTGCTCGTGGTGGCCAAGAACGAACGCGCCCACGCCCGATTGGCCAAGCAGTTTTTCGATCACACCATAACGCGCCGCTACGTGGCTTTGGTATGGGGCAATTTCGACGAGGACGAGGGCACCGTGACCGGCAACATAGGCCGCAGCCGCAGCGACAGGCTAAAAATGGCCGTGTATCCCGACGGCAGCGACGGCAAACACGCCGTGACGCATTGGCGCGTGTTGCGCCGCTACGGCTACGTCACACTTGTGGAGTGCCGCTTGGAGACGGGGCGCACGCATCAGATCCGCGTACACATGGAGTATATCGGCCACCCGCTGTTCAACGACGAGCGCTACGGCGGCGACCGCATACTCAAGGGCACCACCTTCTCGAAGTACCGCCAGTTCATCGAGAACTGCTTCGCCCTGATGCCGCGTCACGCGCTGCACGCCCGTTCGCTCGGCTTCGTACACCCTTCGACCGGCCGCGAAGTCTATTTCGAGAGCGAACTGCCGCCCGATTTCCGCGCCGTGATCGACAAGTGGGAAACATACACCGCCTCCCGCGAGTGCGAATAAGGGCGTACCAGCGCTGTGACTTTTAATATCCTAATTATATACCTATGATTACTAAAACCTTTACAATCATCAAGCCCAATGCCGTCGCTGCCGGCAATACGGGTAAAATCATCGATCAGCTTATCGGTGCGGGATTCGTTATCCGCGCGATGAAAATGATTTGTATGTCGCGCAACGATGCCGAAAAATTCTATGCCGTACACCGCGGCAAGCCCTTTTTCGCGTCGCTCGTGGATTTTATGACCTCGGGAGCCGTGGTTGTCGCCGTGCTCGAACGTGAGGACGCCGTGGCCGAGTTGCGCCGCGTTGTGGGTGCCACAGATCCCGCAAAGGCCGCCGAGGGTACGATCCGTCGCCTTTACGGCGAGGATGTGCAGCACAATGCCATCCACGCCTCCGACAGCGACGAGAACGCTGCCATCGAAGCTGCACATTTCTTTGCCGACAGCGATATCATCGTGGTCGATTACAAGAATTGATACGGCCTGAAGTTTTGGCCGCCGGCATTCCTCCGGCGGCCGAAAACGATTATCTTCGCCCTTGGCTGGAGCAAATAGCAGCGGGGTCGAAGCACTTTTTTCGGCCTTTGTATCGCGATATATTGATTTTCGATAATTTTTTGTTGTTTGTTCGAAATATTTATATACCTTTGTCGCATCAATAATACGATTACGCTATGGATTTATTACAAATCGATCACTTGACCAAGCGTTACGCCGAGCATACGGCGCTTGACGACGTGTCGCTGACGATTCCCAAAGGGTGCGTGTACGGACTTCTCGGACCCAACGGCGCCGGCAAAACCACGCTTATACGCATTATCAACCGCATCATTATGCCCGACAGCGGCACCGTGCTGCTCAACGGCAAGCCTATGACCCAAAAGGATGTTTTCCGCATAGGATATATGCCCGAGGAACGAGGCCTTTACAAGAAGATGAAAGTAGGCGATCAGGCCATCTATTTCGCCCGACTGAAGGGGCTGTCGCGACGCGAGGCCGTGGTCAGGCTGAAAGAGTGGTTCGTCCGCTTCGGCATACAGGAGTGGTGGAACAAGAAGGTCGAGGACCTGAGCAAGGGTATGGCGCAGAAGGTGCAGTTCATCGTGACGGTGCTGCACGAACCCGAGCTGCTGATCTTCGACGAGCCGTTCTCGGGCTTCGACCCGATCAACGCCAACCTGCTCAAGAGCGAGATCATGCGGCTGCGCGAGCAAGGCTCGACGATAATATTCTCGACGCACAATATGTCCAGCGTAGAGGAGATTTGCGACCATATCACCTTGATAAACAAGTCTCACAACATACTCAGCGGACGTCTCGACGAAATTCGCCACCGCCACGGCAACAACATCTTCGAGGTGGATTTCCGCGGCGACCGCACGGCGCTCGCCACAGCGCTCGAAGGCCATTGCACCCTGCTCGACGACGGCGCTGCAGCCGAAGGAATCTATGAGCAGATCAAGATACACATCGAGAACGACAGCGACGTGCGCAGTGTGATTTCGCGTATCAACGAGAGTGTCGAGCTGCGTTCGTTCCGCGAGATCATACCCAGTATGAACGACATATTCATAAAGGCCGTAGCCGGCCAGCTTAAAACCGAGGAGGAGTAGACCATGTCAGCAACAGGAATTATCATAGGCCGCGAATTTCGCGAGCGCGTAATGAAAAAGAGTTTCATCATCACCACGATTCTGACGCCGCTGCTGTTTGTGGGAATTATGGTGGGAACTTCGCTTATAATGGCTCTCAACGTGGGCGATGCCAAGCATATAGCCGTCGTGGACCGCAGCGGCGCGATAGCTCCGGCGCTCGTCTCGACCGAGAGTATCGTATACGAGCCGACCGACCGCACGCCCGAGGAGCTGCGCGCGGAAGGCAGCGAGCAGCTGTACGGCTTCTTGGTTGTCGGCGAGAATATCGTCAACGACCCTGCGGATGTGGCCCTCTATTCGTTCTCGACCTCGACGATGGAGGTGGAGAGCAGCATTGCCAATGATATAGAGGCGATTATAGAGGATATCCGCCTCAGGGCATACGACATCGAAAACCTACCTCAGATTATGGCGGAGGTTAAGGCCGACGTCAATCTGCGCAGCTACAAGCTGGGCGACGAGGAGCAGACCGACAAGGAAAGCTCCAGTGCGTTCGCGTTCGGACTGGCGTACATATTCGGTTTCATTATGTATATGTTCGTTATAATCTACGGCGCGATGGTGATGCAGGGTGTGATCGAGGAGAAGAGCGGCAAGGTGCTCGAGGTGATGGTATCGACCGTGCGCCCCTATCAGCTTATGATGGGCAAGATTCTCGGTATCGCCTCGGTGGCTGTGCTGCAGTTCCTTATATGGGTAATCATCATCTTCGCAGCCGGCACGCTGGTTATGCGGTTTATGGTGCCGGCCGAACTCGTCGAGGGTGCTGCAGCCGTATCGGCCGGTACGGCGGACCTCTCGCAGATGAGCGGTGTCGACCCTGAAGTGGCAACCATTCTGGCCAATGCCACCGACTTCGGATTCCTGCTGAAGTTCTTCGGCTGCTTCCTTCTCTACTTCCTCGGTGGCTATCTGCTCTATGCGGCAATGTACGCAGCCGTGGGCAGCGCCGTGGACAATATTCAGGACACCCAGCAGTTCCAGACCCCTATCACCCTGCCGATCATCATCGGTCTGGTGGTAATGATCTATGCGATGAAGGAGCCTCACGCCCCGCTCTCGGTATGGTGCAGTATGATCCCCCTGACTTCGCCGATCGTTATGATGGCCCGACTGCCGTTCGACGTGCCGACGTGGCAGATCATTCTGTCGCTGGCCATTCTGGCGGCGTCGTTCGCAGCTATGGTTTGGGTCGCAGCCAAGATATACCGCATCGGAATCTTTATGCACGGACGCAAGCCCTCGTACAAGGAGCTGTACCGCTGGATTACGATGAAGGATTGACAAGAATTTAGGACTTATGAAAGGCGGCAGCTCGGTCTGCCGCCTTTTTTTGTGCGCCGGTATCTCGGTGGAGATTATGCCGTTGGATGTCCCGCTGCGGCGCGAGAATGTAAAAACGCCAGCTTTTCGGGTGTTTTATTAGGAATTTTTTCGAATAATCCGTATTTTTGCCTCAATTGGAAAAGTAATAAATTACAAATGCCGAAAGTCTATGACAAGGCAAACGCGAGAAACAAACCCGATTGGCTGAAGATCAGACTCCATGCAACGGCGGATTACGCCGATGTCGCACGCATTGTGAAGGATCACCGGCTGCATACTATCTGCAGCAGCGGAATGTGTCCCAACAAGGCGGAGTGCTGGAGCCGCAGAACAGCGACTTTTATGATCTTGGGCGACGTGTGCACCAGAGCGTGCCGCTTCTGTGCCACCAAGTCGGGGCGAGCTTTGCCTCCCGATCAAGAGGAGCCTGAAAGGGTTGCCCGATCCGTCGCATTGATGGGTCTGCGCTATGCGGTCATTACCTCCGTGACGCGCGATGACCTGCCCGACGGCGGTGCCGCGCATTGGGCGGCTACGGTGCGCGCCATAAAGCGCACTAATCCCGATACGGCCGTAGAGGTGCTCATACCCGATATGAACGGCCGCAACGATCTGCTGGATATCATTCTGGACGCCGGAGCCGATGTGGTCGGCCACAATGTGGAGACCGTAAGGCGCCTGACGCCTTTGGTGCGCTCCCACGCCCGATACGACACCTCGCTGGCCGTACTGCGTCACATCGCCGATGCGGGGGTGAGGGCCAAGAGCGGCATTATGGTCGGTTTGGGCGAGAGCGAGGAGGAGGTGATAGAGACGCTTGGCGATCTGCGCGAAGCTGGCTGCCGTATAGTGACGCTCGGCCAGTATCTTCGGCCGACGGAGGCGCACTATCCTGTCGCCGAGTATGTAACGCCCGAAAAATTCGAATATTATCGTGTCGAAGCCGAGAAAATGGGCTTCGACTATGTCGCCAGCGCCCCGCTGGTGCGGTCGTCGTATATGGCCGAGCGGGCGATGGAAAAATGCGGAGGATAACAGTATGAAGCGCGTAGAGTATCTGAATATCGGACTGAAGGATTATGCGGAGTGCTGGGAGTTGCAGCGCACGCTCTTCGATCGGGTGCTTTCGCGCAAGAACGAGCCTTCCGATGAGGCAGGTTATCTGCTTCTGTGCGAACATCCTGCAGTGTACACCTTGGGCAAGAGCGGCAAGGAGGAAAACATACTTTTCAACGAGGCGCAGCTCGCGCGGCTCGGGGCGCAGTTCTACCGCATAGACCGCGGCGGAGACGTCACTTTTCATGGCCCCGGGCAGATCGTAGGCTATCCGATTCTCGATCTGGAGCGAATAGGCATAGGTCTGAAAGATTATATCGGGGCATTGGAGCAGTCGGTGATCGACTGCGTGGCCGATTACGGCATCGTGACCTGCCGGATACCGTCGGCATCCGGCGTATGGATATGCCGCGAGGGTGCCGCTCCGCGCAAGATATGCGCAATAGGCGTACGTTCGTCGCGGTTCGTGACTATGCACGGCTTCGCGCTGAATGTGGCGACGGATTTGAAATACTTCACCTACATCAATCCGTGCGGATTCGCCGACCGCGGCGTGGCTTCGATCGAAGGCGAAATAGGCTCGAAGGTCGATATGCAAGAGGTGAAAAACAAGATTATCAACTGTTTAGAGAAAAATTTGAATGTTAAAATATATAAAAATTAAAAATTATGCCTATAGAGAAGAGATGGGTAGTCAAATCTCGGGGCGAAGAGACCGCGGTGGCGGCGTTGGCTGCCGGAACAGGTATCTCCCCAATTCTGGCTAACCTGCTTGTACAAAGAGGCATAGACACTGTAGAGAAAGCATCGCGATTCTTCAACCCCCGTTTGGAGGAGTTGCACGATCCGTTCCTTATGAAGGATATGGATCGTGCCGTAGAAAGAATCGAACGCGCCGTGAAGAACAATGAGAAGATCATGGTCTACGGCGATTACGATGTGGACGGCACGACGGCGGTCGCGCTGGTCTACGCTTTCCTGCGCCGGTTGGGACACACCAACCTGACATTTTATATTCCGGATCGCTACGTCGAGGGTTACGGCGTGTCGATCAAGAGTATAGATTATGCGGCGCGGAAGGGCGTGAGTCTGGTCATAACGCTCGACTGCGGAATCAAGGCGTCCGAAAAAGTGGCCTATGCGACATCGAAAGGAATCGATTACATCATCTGCGACCATCACCTGCCGGCCGAGCATCTGCCGCAGGCTGTGGCTGTGCTCGACCCCAAGCGCCACGACTGCCCCTACCCGTTCAAGGAGCTGTCGGGGTGCGGCGTGGGCTTCAAGCTCGTACAGGCATACGCACGGCGCAACGGCATTCCCTTCTCGGAGGTGGAGCGGCTGCTCGATTTGGTGGTCGTCAGCATCGCGTCGGATATCGTCCCGCTGACCGGCGAGAACCGCATACTGGCGCATTTCGGCCTCAAGCGGCTGAATGAGAACCCGGGCAAGGGGCTGCTGTCGATAATCAAGATCTGCGGGCTTGACAAGCACACCATTACAATCGACGACATCGTATTCAAGATCGGGCCGCGCATAAATGCCGCCGGCCGCATGCGTGTGGACGAAGATGACGAGAATGCCGCTCCCTCGGGCGGTCACGTGGCTGTGAATCTGCTTATCGAACGCAATGAAACCGCTGCAGAGGAGTTCGGCTCGATGATCGATTCGTTCAATCAGGACCGCAAGAGCATAGACCGCTCGGTGACTATCGAGGCGCACCGGCTTATCGAGTCGGATCCCGAGATGAAGAACCGCAAGAGCACGGTCATTTATAACCCCAAGTGGGTGAAGGGCATAGTGGGTATCGTCGCTTCGCGTCTGATAGAGACCTACTACCGGCCGACTGTGGTTATGACTATGAGCAACGGTTTCGCTACCGGTTCGGCGCGCAGCGTCCCGGGCTTCGATCTTTATCAGGCCGTGGAGTCGTGTGCCGATCTGCTCGAGAACTTCGGCGGACATATGTACGCCGCAGGTCTGACGATGAAGCCCGAGAATGTGGACGAGTTCACGCGCCGCTTCAACGAGTATGTCGAGCAGCATATCGATCCACAGATGCTCGTCCCGCAGGTCGAGATCGACTCCGAGCTGCTATTCAGTGATATTACGCCGTCATTCAGGCATGACCTGAACCGGTTCCAGCCCTTCGGCCCGGGAAATACCGCACCGGTATTCCTAACGCGTGGCGTGAGCAGCCACGGCGACGCCCGACTGGTGGGTGCCGAGCTTGAGCATCTGCGTATGGACCTGATGCAGCGGCAGAAACCAAACACCACGCTTCAGGCTATAGCCTTCCAGCAGCCTTCGCACTACGAGTGGGTGCGCAGCGGCAGGCCGGTGGACGTATGCTATACGATCGTCGAAAACCACTACCGCGGCATCATCTCCACGCAGCTGCGCGTGAAGGACATAAAGCACAGCGTGAAGTGATGCGCCGCAGCGGCGAGTGAAAAATGCGGGACTGCCAGTTTGGGTGTCCCGCATTTTTCATTGTATAGGCTATTGGCATCTGTTTGCTGTGGGGGCAACTTTGCGGGGGAAATATCGGATTGCTTTAGCAACCGCGCGCCCTGCAGAGGATTGGGTGATAGTTGCGATAGAGGATGTGGTTTCCTTTGTGCCTTGCGGACTGCATTATAATCACCTTCGGCTGCTGGGGGGGGGCACGCCGAAGGCGTGAGCAGCCGAAGGTGGCATCGCCCGAGGCGATGCTGCTGCGCGACGAACATTTGCGGCGACAAGTTGCGACTTCTTCAGAAGTCGCGCGGGCCGAAGCCTCGCCCAGCGAGGCCCGCAGTTCGCGTGCCACGCAGGCTTCAGCCCGCACCCCACCCGCAACATAATGTATTTAGCAAAAATCGGGTTGCGACGCAACCCGCGCGCCCGCCATAAAGGGGCGGAGGGCGGGCGCGAATCTTTGTGACAAAGGACAGCCCGCGAATTTTTTGCGAATATTTCTTGCAACGAATAGCGGTCCCTAAGGAGCCGCGCGGGCTGCAGCCTCGGGGGCGGCGGAGGCTCGCAGAACACTTTGGCGAGCTGATCTTGCCCCTCGCTTATTCGTATATTTAATTCAAAAAATCGGCTCCGCCACCGCGCGCCGGCCTTTGGCCGACTTGCGCTATTTTTTTCATTGAATATTCTACGTATATTTGCAGATGTTTTAGATTAAGGTGGAAGATGGAGATGCTTTCGAATCTGTTCGATGCCTACGGTTGGGAGGGCCTTGCATCGATTTTCGTGCTGCTTGCGCTTTTCGCTGTGCAGATGCGCTACTATGCCGGCATATACCGACGGTTGCCCCGATACAAGAACAATTCGCTGCCGGCGCGTCTCGACTCCGAGCCGCCGGTGTCGGTGGTGATAGTGACACAGGAGGATGCCGAGTTTGTCGAGGAGCGGCTGCCGGCCTACCTCACGCAGGACTATTCGGACTATGAAGTAGTGCTGGTGTATGTAGGCTCCAACGAGGATTTCTCCATTATGCTCTCGCAGGTGTGCCTGCGTTATCCCCGCCTTAAGGTTACGAATATCAAGCAGAACTCCCGTTTCCCGATTTCGAACAAGCAGGCTTTGAACTTCGGCATACGTGCCGCGGCGAACGAACACATACTGCTATCAACCAGCGACACGGTCATTATGTCGGATCGCTGGCTGCGCTTGATGGCCAAGGGCTTCACGCGTGCGGAGGTAGTGCTGGGCTATTGCGGTGTCGAGCAGTGCAGCGGTTTGGCGAATCGCTTGATGCGCACGCAGCGTATGGCCGAATCGACTGCGTGGCTGTCGGCCGCGATTTCGGGCCGGCCGTATCGTGGTGTCCGCAACTCGCTGGGGATAACCCGCAGCCTCTATCTCCAAGTCAAGGGTTTCAACTGCCTGAATATGAATATGGGCGAAGATGACCTGTTCCTGCAGTCCGTCGTAGGGGACAGACCAGTCAGCGTTATCGTGTCGCCGCGTGCGACGGTGCGGCAGAAGGTTTGGGGCGGTGCTAAATGGTGGCTCGGCGCCCGCCGGTATTTCGGACATACGTTCCGCTTCTATCCTGTCGAAGCCCGCAATTTCGTTGAGTGGGAAGCCGGCAGCCGCCTGTTGTTCTTCGCTGTCGCAGTTACGGCTATGATCTGCCTGCCGCCCGAGCTGCGCATTGCCGCTGCCGCTTTGGCGGTTATACGTTACGCTGCAGTGTGGCTCTCGGTCAACTCCGTGCGCAAACGTCTGGGCGAAAAACATATAATGGCGACATATTTTATATATGACCTTTTCGGCCCGATAGTCGATATGGCACTTTCCGTTTCGCGGCGTATAGATAAGGACGAAACCGTATGGAGATAGAAGACTACATAGTGGCAGACGACGCCTTGTTGGTCGAATTGGTGCTTGCGGGCGATGATGCCGCGTTCGAGTATCTGTTCGATCGCTATGCCGAGTCGATACGCCGTCTGTATCTCCAGCGCACGGGCAACGGCGACGATGCCGAGGATCTTTTGCAGGAGACTTTCGTTAAGGTCTTCATCAACCTCAACCGTTATAACCGCGAATATACGTTCGGGCAGTGGCTCTATACCATAGCCCGCAACACCTTCATAGACTATGTGCGCAAGCGCCGCGACGATCTGTCGATCGACACTCTGCCCAAGGGCTATGCAATAACTCCGGCCTCCGATACGCCCACGCCCGAGGAGAGCGTGATTAACTCGCAGCAGCGCGCCCGCATCGAGCATCATCTCGAGCGTATGACGCCGCGATACCGCGTGTTGGTCGAGTACCGCTTTTTCCGCGAGTACTCTTACGAGGAGATCGCCGCCAAGCTGAGCCTGCCGTTGGGAACGGTCAAGACACAGATACACCGTGCGCGCGAGCAGCTGTGCCGCTTTATCGTCGAAGACAAAATGTAGAATCCCGAAATGGAACAGATCCTCAAATATTTTCCCGATCTCACCCCTTTGCAGCGGGAGCGCTTCGAGCGGCTGCCGTCGCTCTACAACGAGTGGAATGCCCGCATAAACGTCATTTCGCGCAAGGATATCGACAGCCTTTACCTGCGGCACGTGCTGCATTCATTGGCCATAGCGCGCGCCTGCCGGTTCGACGACGGCGCCCGTGTGGTGGATGTGGGGTGCGGCGGCGGCTTCCCGACTGTCCCGTTAGCCATACTGTTTCCGAATGTGCGGTTTACGGCCGTCGATTCGATAGGTAAGAAGATTACCGTGGTGCGCGAGGTGTGTGCCGCACTCGGACTCGACAACGTGACACCGGTCAATGCCCGCGTGGAGAGCCTCGACGGGCGGTTCGACTATGCGGTCAGCCGAGCCGTGACCGATATGAAGACATTCGTGGGCTGGGTGTGGAACCGTATCGAGCGGGGGCGGCACGGCACGCTGCCCAACGGCATCCTGTACCTTAAGGGCGGCGATCTGGCCGAGGAGCTTGCCCTCACCCGCCTCAGGTGGAATGTATACGACATTTCCAGCTGGTTCGACGAGGAGTTTTTCGAGACCAAGCGCGTGGTTTATACTGCAAGATAGCCGCGGCGGCATATAATTGACTTATATCGATTATCTTTCGGGCGCAGATGTTGCGCGGGCGAAAAAAATGTTCTATATTTGCTAAGTTGATCGCGAATTGAAAATATAACTTGAAATATCAACTAACATTATCTCGTATGGAAACAAAAAAGAAAAGTAACGTATTGGCCATTATCGTGATGATACTGCTGTTCGGTATGATCTCGTTCGTGACCAATCTGGCATCGCCTATGGGCGATGTGCTGAAGTACCAGTTCAGTGTCCCCAACTGGATGGGTACGCTGGGCGTATTCGCCAACTTCATCGCATACGCCGTTATGGGTATTCCCGCCGGCAATATGCTGCAGAAGTACGGCTACAAGAAGACGGCCTTGATTGCCATTGCTGTCGGTTTCATCGGCGTGGGCATTCAGACTCTGTCCGGCTTCGCCGAGAGCTTCGGCATCTATCTGCTCGGTGCGTTCGTAGCCGGATTCTCGATGTGTATGCTCAATATCGTCGTCAACCCTATGCTTAACAAACTCGGTGGTGGCGGCAACAAGGGTAACCAGCTGATTCAGATCGGCGGATCGTTCAACTCGCTGATGGGTACCGCCGTCATCGTCCTGACCGGTATTTTGATCCCCAACGGCATTATGAATGCGCAGATTGTGAATGTGCTGCCGCTGATGTATGCCGCACTGGCTATCTTCGCACTTGCTTTCGTTGTCATTTCGTTTACGGTCATTCCAGAGAACGCACCCGCGGCCGCCGCAGCTGTTGGCGAGAAGTCGCAGTACGGTCCTATGTCGTTCCGTCACTTCGTTTTGGGCGCCGTGGCTATCTTCGTTTACGTAGGTGTCGAGGTCGGTATCCCCAACGTGCTGCAGAAGTGGCTGCAGAACCCCGATCTTAATGTTCTGGGCGCCGGCGTCAATGCAGAGTCTGTTGCCGGAACCGTGGCTGCGACCTATTGGTTCCTGATGCTCGTGGGCCGTCTGCTCGGCGCCGCTATCGGCAGCAAGGTGTCGGCCAAGAGTATGCTTTCGGTAGCTGCGACTTTGGGCGTATGTTTGGTTTTGGGTGCTATCTTCCTCAGCCCCTCGACGATGGTCAACCTGCCCGTATTCGACGGCGCGAAGGGCTTCGCTATGGCGAATGTGCCCGTTAATGCGGCTTTGTTGGTACTCGTGGGACTCTGTACGTCGGTTATGTGGGGCGGCATCTTCAACCTCGCTGTCGAGGGTCTCGGCAAATATACCGAGCGCGCATCCGGTATCTTTATGGCGCTTGTTTGCGGCGGCGGTATCCTCCCGCTGCTGCAGAACGGCATCGTAGATGTTACCGGCAGCTACCTGACCAGCTACTGGATCATTATCGCCGGTTTGGCATATATCCTCTTCTACGCCCTCGTTGGCAGCAAGAATGTGAATAAGGATATTGTAACCGAATAGGAAAGTGTAGTTTACACTCTGCATAAAAAGCCGTCGCACAGTATCGCGCGACGGCTTTTTGTTATTTATTCAGTGCTTGGCCGATATAGCTTTGGAGGGCGTCGACGTATTCGGCGAAGGCGTCGCGGCCGGCGTCGGTCAGGCGGCATACCGTGCAGGGCATCTTGCCGCGGAAGGTCTTCTCGACGGAGATGTATCCGGCTTTCTGCAACTTGTCTATCTGCACGCTCAAGTTGCCTGCCGTAGCTCCCGTTTGGGTGCGGATGTATACGAAGTCCGCGCTCTCGACACTTACGAGAATCGACATTATTCCCAATCTCAATTCGGAGTGCAGCAGCGGATTCAGTTCTTTCAGCATTGCGATCGTGATTGACGGTTGAGAATATGCCCCGGGATTATCATCATTATGATGAATACCGCAGCGAATACCAAACATTGTCCTTCGCCCCGTACCAGCAGCGTCAGTGGTGCCAGTACGATGCTCGACAGCAGACCCGCGATCGTCACTGCAGGCGTATTGGCAACCAGTCCGGTCGTGGCCGTGCCCACACCCATAAGCAGTATTATGATGAACAGTATGGGAATGTGTAGCGGTTCGGACAACGCGAAGGATCCGATTATGGTCAGTATGCTGACAAGTCCGCCGACGATGCCTGTCGTGGTCCAAATGTAGCCGATGACCCGATCGATGTATGTGGTGACGGGCTTGGGGGACTTCTTCAGGAACACGGCCATCGCCGGCCAGCCGAACAGCGGAATAGCGAACCAAAGCCAGTTCCAGTAGTACGAGCCTGTGAGGTGCAGTCCGAGGTATACGCCCACGGACACGGCGGCCGTGACATATCCCCAAATAAGAAAGGGTACGCCGCTGAGGCGGATTACGTTCCGGCGTGTGTTGTCGATCATTCGTCGAATCAGTTCGATGCTTTCGACTGCGTTGAGGTTGTCATTGTTTTCCATATCTTAGAAGTTTTGGGTTTGTTCATAACACATTGTAACTGCTACGGAATCCGCGGCGGCTTCGATGCGGGATATCGCATAACCTTCGACCGGCTTGCCGTCAGCATCCTTTTTAAACTGCCAGTCGCCGTCCTCGTCGTGCAAGATATACAGGTTGAACGGTGCTGCATCGTCGGCAATCTCCAACATAAGCGACAGTGTAAATTAGCTTCATAATCCTGATGTTTTAGTTTTCGGTACAAATGTAAACAAGTTTATAATATAAACCAAATAAAAACGACAAAAAATATTGAAATAGCTCAAAATAATGGAATGAACGCCTTGGATGCGCTCGATACCTATTTATAATATGCTCCTGCCCCGAGGGCTGTTCTGTAAAAAGGCGATGCCCTTCGGCCATACAGTTATGGCCGGAGGGCATGAGCCTGAATGTTCGGTGCCGGTCAGAGCAGCACGGCTTCGATGCGGGCGTAGATGCTCTGCAACTGACGCTCGGCCTCGATGCGGGCGCTGATGACGTCGTAGTAGCTGCCGAGCGACGAGAAATACTCGATGGCCGAAATCTGGCCCGACTCGACGGCCTTGGTCAGATACTCGCGGTAGCTTTTGGTTTCTTTCTCCATATTGCGGTACTCCTCTATTGAGCGGACGAGTACTGCTGCGCGGTCGTACAACGCTTCCAGCGAGGTCCGCTGCTGGCTGAGTGCCGAGCGCTGTTCGGCCTCGGTGTAGGCAACTTCGGCGCGTGCGGCCTTGGTGTTGCGGTATCCCGAGAAGATAGGCAGGCTGATACCCATAAGCAGACCGTTGAAGTGTTGCCCGGGGGCGTGCGTCAGCTTGTATCCGAGTTTGATTTTGGGCAGGGTCTGTGCGCGTTCGACCTTGACGCGCTGACGGGCCACTTCGACCTCGGCGGCAGCCATGGCCAATGCCGGATCCTCGTCGGCATAGATAGCCTGCATCTCGGCTAACGGAGCCGGCTGCTGGGCAGGGTAGAGGCTGTCGGTGAACTCTATGGGCTGCCCGCCGTTGAGGGTGCAGAGCCGGTTAAGGGCTGCTTCGATCTCTATCTCGATCATATTGCGGTCGTTGCGTGCCGCCGTAAGCTCCATGTCTGAGCGGTTCTTTTCGAGGATGTTGCCTTTGCCGGCGTCGAGACGGGCGGCGTACAGTCGGGCTGTGGTCTGGGCATTGCGCTCGCGTTCAGCAGCCACGGCGAGCGAGCGGCGCAGCGATACCAAATCGATGCAGAGCAGCTTGGCCTCGAGCAGTGTCTGCTGACGCAGCAGGGCGTGCTCGCTGTCGTAGCGGCTGCGCAGCATCTTGGCCATTTGTGCGCGCCGAGCATACGCCGTCGGAAAGTCGAACGACTGCGCGGCGACCAGTTCGCCGTTGACGCCCGCCTCGCTCGGAACGCCCCACGAGCGGATGTACTCCACCTCGGGGTTTTCTAACTGGTTGGCCGCACGGGCTTCGATGCTCTGCGCCTCGGTCAGCGACCTGTGCGCCCGAAGCGCGAGATTGTTGGTTTCGACGCTCCGCAGAACGCCGTCGATGCCTTGTGCGCGTGCGCCGAGCGCAAGCAGAAGGGCTGCGGATATATATATTGCCTTACGCATTTTCAGTTACGTTTTTACGTTTGTTGAACAGTATGTAGACGATCGGGACGATGAATCCGTTGAGCAGCGTCGAGGAGATTAAACCTCCCAAAATGACCTTGGCCATCGGGCTTTGTATCTCATTTCCGGACACGTCGCCGCCTAATGCCAGCGGGATCAATGCCAGCGCCGAGGTGAGCGAAGTCATAAGAATCGGGTTCAGTCGGTCGATCGAACCCTGCATCACGCTTTCATATAGGCTCATACCCTCGCCGGCGAGCTGGCGGTAGTGCGATACTAACAGGATGCCGTTGCGCACGGCGATGCCGAGCAGCGATATGAAGCCGATTATGGCCGGTATGCTGACGATTCCCGAGGTGAGCCAGATGCTCGCCACGCCGCCGATCAATGCCAGCGGCAGGTTGATCATTATCAATGCCGAAAGGCCGAAGTCGCGGAATTCCTGATAGAGCAGCAGGAAGATCACCAGCAGTGCTATGACAGATGCGAAGGTCAGCGTCCGCGATGCGGCCTGCTGGCTCTCGAACTGGCCTCCGTACTCGATATAATATCCCTCGGGCAACGGCACCTGCTCCTCGACGGTCTGCTGGATGCGTTTTACGGCACCGCCCAAGTCGCCGCCCACGACATTGGCCGAAATGACGATCTTGCGCTTGACATTCTCGCGGTTGATCGCGTTGGGACCCGAGGTGGAGCGTATCTCGGCCACCTGAATCAAGGGCACCTTGCTCCCGTCGGCACAGTCGACCAACAGGTTGCCTATCGACTCGATAGTGTTGCGATTGCGTCCGTCGACCTTGACCGTCAGATCGAATGTGGCGCTGCCGTCATATATCTGCGAAACGGTCTGGCCGGAGAGGGCGACGGAGATAAACTCAGAAAACTCCGACAGCGTGATGCCGTGCCGCGCCAGCATCTCGCGCCGCGGCACTATCTGCAGCTCCGACCGCTCGACCTGCTGCTCGACGGTGACGTCGGCCAGACCCTCGATGCCGCCGATAGCGCTCTTGATCTGCTTGCCGAGCGAGTACATCTTGTTGAGGTCTTCGCCGAAGAGCTTGATAGCTATATTGGCCTTGGTGCCCGACAGCATCGCATCGATGCGGTGCGATATGGGCTGGCCGATCTCCACATCGAGACCTTTCAGCGTACCCAAGCGCGCACGCACGTCGGCCAAGAACTCGTCGCGCGAGCGCTTGTCCAGTTCGAACGGCGCCTCAAGCTCCGAAGCGTTCACGCCCAAGGCGTGTTCGTCCAACTCGGCGCGTCCCGTCTTGCGGGCTACGGTCTTGATTTCGGGTATTTCGAGCAGTATCTCCTCCACCGTGCGTCCGATCTTGTCGGACTCCTCGAGCGAGATGCCCGGCAGGGTTCCTGTGTTGATCGTGAGCGAACCTTCATTGAACGAGGGCAGGAAGCTGCTGCCCAACGAGAAGAATACTGCCAGCGCACCCGCGAGCAGCGCCGCGGTAGCTCCTATCACGCTGCGCTTGTGACGCAGCACCCACTCGAGAGCCTTGCGGTACCACCTCTTGAGCGTGCGGGCCACTAACGGCTCTTTGTCGCTGTGCTGCAGGGCTTTCTCTGAGGTAAGCATATAGCTGCACAGCACCGGCGTGAGGGTCATGGCTACGATCATCGATGCGAACAGCGATACGATGAACGAGATGCCCAGCGGCTTGAGCATACGGCCTTCCATTCCGTCGAGGAAGAACAGAGGCACGAAGGCGACGATGGTTATAACGGTGGCGTGGACGATCGACGAACGTATCTCGGTCGAGCCTTCATATATCACCTCGAACCAGCCGCGGCGCTGTTCTGCCGGCAGGAGCCGGTTCTCGCGCAGCCGCCGGAAAACGTTCTCGACATCGATTATGGCATCGTCGACCAGCGAACCTATGGCGATAGCCATACCGCCGAGGCTCATGGTGTTTATTGTCAGCCCCATCATCTTCAGCACCAGTATGGCTACGAGCAGCGACAGCGGCAGTGCGATTAGAGATATGGCTGTCACGCGCGCATTCATCATAAAGAAGAACAGCACGATGACTACGAACAGCGCACCCTCTATGAGCGACTGCTGTATGTTGTCGATCGAGGAGGATATGAAGCGCGACTGACGGAATATGTCGGTCGAAATGTGTATGTCGGCCGGCAGGGTCTTGCTCAGCTCTGCCAACTGCCTGTCGAGCGCTTCGGTCAGCTCGATAGTGTTTGTCTGGTTCTGCTTGGTTACGGTTATCAGTACGGCTGCCTTGCCGCGCTCCGATGCCACACCCAGTCGGGGAGCCTTGGCGCCGGTGCGAACATCGGCTATGTCGCCGAGCGTTATGGGCTGCCCCGAGCTGCTCATCTTGACGAAGTTGCGCGCTATCTGCGCGGCGTCCTTGGTGGCGATCATTCCGCGTACTATATATTCGTTGCCGTACTCGTAGAGCACGCCGCCCGAGGAGTTGACGGTCATATCGCGCGCGGCGTCGAGCACCTCGTCTATCGAGACGTTCAGCAGACGCATCTTTTCGGGCGACAGCAGTATCTGGAACTCCTTGATGTCGCCGCCGATGACGGCCACCTGTGCCACGCCGCCCGTAGAGAGCAGACGCGGACGGATCGTCCAGTCGGCTATTGTGCGCAGCTCCTCGAGCGAAGTCTTGTCGGAGGTGAGTCCTATGATCATCATCTCGCCCAGTATCGAGGATTGGGGACCGAGGGTGGGCTGGCCGGCATTGGCCGGAAGCGACTCGCTTATGGTGGCGAGTTTTTCAGTCACGATCTGACGGGCGCGGTATATGTCGGTGTCCCAGTCGAACTCGACCCATACCACAGAGAAGCCGGTGGTCGATGCCGAGCGGACGCGGCGAACTCCGGTAGCGCCGTTCACGGCAGTTTCGATGACGAACGACACGGTGCGTTCGACCTCCTCGGCGGCCATTCCGTGCGCCTCGGTCATAACCACCACCGTCGGGGCGTTCAGGTCGGGGAATACGTCCACCTCCATACGGCGGGCCGTATACAGACCCGTGACGATGAGCAGCACGGCTGCGATAATCACCAGCAGGCGGTTGCGCAGCGAATAATCTATTATTCGGTTTAACATCGTTCAGTCGGTTTAGTGGTTATGCGAATGGGAGTGGGGTATGGCTCCCGAGGCGGCGGCCATCTTGACGTTCACAGCGCCGCGCGTCACGACACGTTCGCCGGCCTTGACGCCGTCGAGCAGTTGCACGCGCTTTCCGTCGCCTGCTCCGAGGCGCACCTCGCGGCGTTCGTACCCCTCTTCATCGAGTTGCACATATACGTAATTGATACCCTGAGCTTCGGTGACGGCGGTAAGAGGCACTACTATGGCATCCGAAATCGGGGCGCCGATAAGGTAGGTTTCGACAACGGCTCCCTGCGGCAGGTCGCTGCGGTTGTCGAACTCGAAGATCACTGGCACCAGCGTCGAGCCGCTGTCGGCGATGCGTCCGACAGAGAGCAGCCGGCCGCCCATCTCGTTGAGCGAGTAGCTCTCGCCGGTCGAGGGGTCGACTATGTTGGCCGAACGTATCTGCCTCAGATCGCGGTAGTAGCGCTGCGGCAGATCGGCGCGCAGCTGCAGACGGCGGTTCTGCGATACGGTCGCCAGCGGCTGTCCCATCTCCACGTAATCGCCCTCGCCGACCGACAGCGAGGTGACATAGCCCGATATGGGCGAGGTTACGCCGCTGCCCTTGGCCGTGCGGCGGCCGGCGACGGCATCGTACTCGGACTTGGCCTTCAGGTATTCGCTCTCAGCGGCCTCGAACTCGCTGCGCGAGACGATCTGATCCTCGACGAGGGCCTTGAGCCGGTTATACTCGGTTTCGGCCTTGCGGTAGGCTGCGGCGATCTTCTCGGTCGGATCGCCCGAGGCCAGTTCGCGCGAAGATATGTAGAACAGATTTTGCGAACGTCCCACCTGCGCTCCGGTCGCAAGGCGTCCCGATCCGAACGACACTACTCCCGATACCGGCGCCACTACGGTAGCTTCGTCGCCCTGCGCAGCCATTATGCGGGCCGTGCAGGCTATGACGCGGTGGAATGTCTCTGGCTGCACCGTCTCCACCTTGAAATCGGTGCGGGCAGCCTGTGCAGCAGGAAATATAATCTCGTTGCTGCTGTGAGCCTCGGTTTCGTGGCCGTGCTCCTCTGCCTCATGATTGTGAGCTTTGTGATCGTGCCCTTCGTGGTTGTGGGCCTCATGACTGTGCTCTTCATGATCGTGGTGGTGCGCCTCGTGGTCATGGCCTTCATGGTCGTGACCTTCGTGGTCGTGGTGATGTTCTTCGGTTTCGTGCTCGTGCTGGTGAGCGTCGTGCGAGCTGCCGCAGCTGCCGAGAGAGAATGTTACGGCGAGTGCCAGCAGGCACATAAATATTTTCTTCATAATGGTTTATACAATGGTTTTATGTCCGCAGCCGGCGGACTTTGGGTTGATAAATATGTTTCGGATGCGACGGGTTAAGCCTCGGTCGAGGCGCGTGCGGGCAAAGCTCGGGCTATGTAGTCGGTAATGAGTCGGTTCGGCTCAGGTTTCGGATGCGACGCGCCGACCGTTACGGCCGTCAGGGCAAATGCCGATCCAGCGCACTCTGCAGGTTCCGGCTGCGAGATAAGGAAAATGACCGGCTGGGCCGGTATGAAGTGTTTGCCAGTCAGCGAGAGCGACTCGGCCACGTCTATTTTCAGATGACAGGATGCCGGTTCGCTGCTCTGGTGTGCAGGGCAGCAGTCGTGATCGGGGCAGGCGTCCGTGTTGTGGAAACAGTGGACGATATTGAAGCATACCGCTTCGCTGTTGCCGTGGTGGTGATGCGGCAGCGAGCAGAGCAGCAGTGCGGCGATACATATTGCGAAGACCGCGCGCGAGGCTATGTTGTGACCCGATATTCCCATATCGCTTGCAAATATACGAATTTTTCGCCTGAATGATTAATATTCGACAGGATAAGAATGTTTTTAATACGGAAAAAAAGTTATATTTGTGTTCTGAAAAGTTTATAATGATGATATTTTCGGTTCGTCGAATATTTACGATTGTCATTTTATTGTGTACGGCATCGGTATGCGCGCAGGAGACCGATGGCGAATACTATCCTTTCTATCGCGGAGAAACGGTGCCCGTCGTCGAAACCGACCCTACGCTTTTTTATCTGCCGGCATACGGATCTGAAGATTCGTTCCGCGACCTTACCGACTACACCCTTTCGTTCGTGCGGCTGTCGAGACGCGGCGCCGCACCTCGCGTCGAGTTGAACGGCGTTGCGGTAAATGCCTATGATGCCGGTGCCTTGCGCCGACTGCTGCGCAGCGAAAAATATGTCGACGGCATGAGCTTTTCGGACCTTACAGCAGGAGGATTCGCCGGTACGCGCTCTTTCGACTGCGCGACAGAGTTGCGGCGCAGTGCGGTGTCGCTCGCCGCTACCGACCGCAGCCGCCGCATTGCCGTCAGGCTGTATGACGCCCGTCCGTTGGGCCACGGCTGGAATTATGCCCTCTCCGTGGCTGCTGACGGCGGCCGCGACGCACGGATAACGGGTGTCTTCACCCGACGCTTGGAAGCCGCGGCAGCATTGACGAAATACTGGACGTCGGGCCGGTTGTCGATCGTGGCCTTGGCCGCCCCGTCGGAGCGGGGATTGCGTTCGGCATCTTCGGCCGAGGCGTTCGAACTCACCGGCGACAACCTCTACAATCCCTCGTGGGGTATGCAGCGGGGCCGTGTGCGCAACAGCCGCGTGCGGCGCGAGCTGCTTCCGTCGGTGACGGCGGCGGGGGAGCGAAAGACGGGTGCGGGACGCCTGTTTGCGACGGTGCATATACGCGGCGGCGAGAGTGCCGTGAGCGGTCTTGACTGGTACGACGGCCGCACGCCCACACCGGACAACTACAGGATGCTGCCGTCGTATTTCGATTCGGAACAGGTTGGCGACGCCGTGGCTGAGCTGTGGCAGGCCCGCGACGAACGTTATACGCAGATCGACTGGGAGGAGCTGTATGCCCGCAACGCTATGGCCGGAGAGCGTGCGGTTTATGTGGTCGAGGATCGTGTCGAGGCTCCGCTCGTGGTGCGCGGAGCGGCCGGCGGCGAATTTCGTGTTGCGCACAATACGCTGCTGACGGCCGCCGTCACTGGCGATTATAGCCGGAGCGAGTATTTCAAGCGTATGCGCGACCTTTTGGGCGGCGAATATATCGAAGACATAGATCAATATCTTATCGGCGACGACCGCTACGGCAATTCGCTCGTAAACGATCTGCGCAATCCCGACAGGCGTGTGCGGCGCGGGGACAAATTCGGGTACGACTATCTGACGGCGGCGCTGCGCTGGGGTGCCCGAGCTATGGTGCGCTATCGCGACAACCGCCTTTCGGCAGACGCCGGTGTGCAGGTCGCGTCCGCGTCGCAGTACCGTAAGGGGCTGTATGAAAAGCAGCTGTTTCCGGCTGCAGGATCGTTCGGCCGATCCCGACGTGTCAGCGGCGTCGAGGGCGAGGCCAAGATAGCGGTTTCCTACGCCTTTTCGGCCGCCCACCGGATTGGGTTCGCCGCAGCTGCCCGCCGCGAGGCGATCCCGATCAGGGATCTGCTGCTTCAACCCGACTACAACAACCGTACGGCCGATGTCGGGCCGGTATTCTCGTGCTTTGAGGCTGAGGCGTCTTACAGATATGCTTCATCAGCTTTCAGCCTCTCCGTCAAGGCGTTCGCCGGCACAGAGCGGGACCGCACGCGAACGCTTCGTTTCTTCGACGACATATCGTATACGTACGCCGATGCTGTTGTCAGCGGAGTGGATATACTCAGATACGGCGTCGAGGCGGCCGTCGGGATACCACTTTCGTCTCGGCTGAAGTTCGAGGCAGCACTGTCGGCCGGCAGCTATACCTACGCTTCGAATCCAGAGGTGTCGATATATGCCGATACCGACAACAGTGCGATAGTCGAGCGGGCGGTAAGCTATATGAGCGGTCTGCATACGGCCGAGGCTCCGGCGGCGGCCGTCGTGGCGCGTCTGTGTTACTCGACGCCTTCGGGGTGGCGCGTGAGTGCCGACGCCGCATACGTGTCGGGGCGCTACGTATCTCCGACACCGGTAAGGCGCCTTGCCCGCGTTACCGATCTGGCGCCGTCTCCCGAGGCATTCGACGCGATGATATCGCAGCGCCGGTTAGACGATGCGCTGCGGGTGGATCTCTCCGTTATGAAAAGCTGGACGATCCGCGGGGTAATGTCGCGGCTGACGGCTGTGGCGTCGGTGCGCAACCTGACCGATGACCGTTCGACCGTATATTCAGGCTACGAACCCTCGCGTGTAATCCGCTCCGGCAGCGGCCTGAACATAAGCTACCGTCCGATGCCCGAGCGGTATACATACGCATATCCGCTTTCGTTTTACCTGTCGCTGACCTATAAATTCCAATGATTATGAAACGCTTCCTGTCGATATTTTGTGCCGCAGTGCTGGCTGCCTGCAGTTACGACCGGTTCGATGCGGTCGAGGATTTCGACGGCGTGCCGCTGCTGCCCAATGCCGAGATGTCGGTATTGCGGCGCGCATACACTGGAGTGACAGCCGAGATACGCGAAAACATAGTGGTCGAGGGCAGGGTTGTCTCGAGCGATGCGGGCGGCAATTTCTACCGCTCGCTAATAGTGGAGGACCGCAGCGGCGCGGTGGAGGTTATGGTCGGCTTGGATCATCTGTACCGCATCTACCCCGTGGGCAGCCGTTTGGTACTGCGGCTGCAGGGTCTTGCCCTCGGGCAGCGGGACGGAGTGCTGCAGGTGGGGATGCTGCCCGAAACGTGGGACTACCGCACCACAGGTTATATGTCGCATCAGGCCGTCGCAGATAAATATATGTACAGGGATACCGATATCGCGCAGGTCGCACCTGACCGTATCGCCATAGGCGAGATGTCGAAGGCCCTGTGCGGCCGTCTTGTGACTGTCGGGCGCGTGGCGGCGGCAGACAATGCACAGTGCTGGGCCGAGGGCAGTTATCGCTGCTGCCGCAAGTTCCGCGATGCGCGGGGTGACTCGGTTTATGTAGCTGTATCGCCATACGCCCGTTTTGCCGGCAGGCCGATACCGCGGGATACGGTGTCGGTAACCGGAATATTGATGTACGGCGAGGTGAGCGGCGGCCGAAACGGCTTTATGATAAAGATAAGCGATGAAGATGCGGTTCGTTGATCTGCTGCTGTGTGTGCTGCTGCTCGTCGGTTGCCGCGAGTCCAACGAGCTGGAGTATAGGCCTGAGGAACCGCCCGAGAGGGTGTCGATAGCCGGCCTGAAGTCGCTTTACCGTACCGCTCCGCTCCGACTCGGCGGCGAGCAGTGCATCTCCGGCCGCATAACGGCCAATGACCGCAACGGTAATCTTTACCATACGATTTGTATCGAGGATTCCACCGGAGGCATTGCCCTGCGCGTGGGAGCCGAAAACCTCTATCGCCGCTATTGGACCGGCGCCCGAACCACGGTACGCTGCAACGGGTTGTGGCTTGGCGCCTACGGCGGTGCGCTGCAGTTGGGTGCAGCTCCGACAGCGGCCTTCGAGGTCGACCCGATAGCTGAATCCGAGGTCGGAGTGTATATAACAGTCGAAACGGACCGCCAGACGGAGATCATACCGTACAGCATCCCGATCGCGCAGTGTTCGCCGCGCTATCTCTATACACAGGTGAGGTTGGAGCCGGTGCAGTTCATCGAGGAGGATCTGCCGCGCGGCTGGTGCGACACGCTGCCCGATCCCGACACCGGAGCACCTGTTGCGGCGGCCGCCGTGCGCCGGTTGGTCGACCCTGCGGGCGATACTCTTGCCGTCTATACGTCTCCGTATGCCGACTACGCCGTGCTGCCGATACCGGCAGGCAGCGGTGCCGCGGAGGGTGTGCTGTCATATTTCAACGGTGTTTACCAGCTGAGGATAATCGACTACCGGCGGGTGGAGATGACAGGCGCGCGCTTTGTCCCTAACGGTGCAGGGTGTCCCAAAGCATATCCTTGAGCTGCTGGATATTCAGACCCGTAACCGACGAGATCATCACCGCAGGCAGCTCGTCGGGCAGGTGGCCGGCAAGTTCCTGCATCAGCTCCCCGTCGAGCATATCGCATTTGGTGACGGCCAGCAGCCGCTGTTTGTCGAGCAGTTCGGGGTTGTATTGCGCCAACTCGCCCAACAGTATCTCGTAATCGCGGCGGATGTCGTCGCTGTCGGCCGGAATCATAAAGAGAAGCACCGAGTTGCGCTCGATATGACGCAGGAAACGGGTTCCTAATCCGCGGCCCTCGTGCGCCCCTTCGATGATACCCGGGATATCGGCCATAACGAACGAGCGGTGGTCGCGGCACTCGACGATGCCGAGGTTAGGCTCGAGAGTGGTGAAGGCATAGTTGGCGATTTTGGGCTTGGCCGCCGAGACTGCCGACAGCAGTGTCGACTTGCCGGCGTTGGGGAATCCGACCAAACCCACGTCGGCAAGCACCTTCAGCTCGAGGATGAACGAGCCTTCGGCTCCCTCCTCCCCGGGCTGGGCATAGCGCGGCGCCTGATTGATCGCGCTCTTGAAGTGCCAGTTGCCGAGTCCTCCGCGGCCGCCCTTGAGCAGAACGAGCTGTTCTCCCTCGGCCGTCACCTCGCCGACAGTTTCTCCCGTATCGGCGTCGCGGGCTACGGTGCCGAGGGGGACCTTGATGATTATGTCCTGAGCATCCTTGCCCGAGGAGCGGGCGCCGAAACCGTTGCCGCCGTCTTCGGCGAATATGTGGCGCTGGTATTTGAGATGTATGAGTGTCCAGTACTGGCTGTCGCCCTGTAGGATGATGCTGCCGCCCTTGCCGCCGTCGCCGCCGTCCGGCCCGCCGAACGCCACGAACTTCTCGCGGCGGAAATGCGCCGAGCCGGCTCCGCCGTGTCCCGAGCGGGCGAAAATCTTAACGTAGTCTACGAAATTGGACGATGCCATAGATTATTCCGGTTTTGAGTGTTTTTCCGCGTGCAAAGGTAACGCTTTTGCCGACAAAAACCGCAAGCGCCGATAAAATAAGGCCGTGTCCGGTGACAGATGCGCCGCGCCGGCAGCCCTGTCAGTGGAATATCGGGCGCGGCGGTTTTGTGCAAACGAATTAATTTTATAACTTTGTAAGTTGCAAATGTCGTAATATGCTCGAAAAGTTAGCAAAACAGACCGCCGTCTACGGCGTCAGCACCATAATAGGCCGCTTCCTGAGCTACCTGCTGACGCCGTATTATACCCGCGTGTTCGGACTGGAGTCCTATGGCGTCATAACGGACATATATGCGTTGATACCCTTTGCGTTGGTGGTGCTGACGATGGGTATGGAGTCGAGCTATTTCCGCTTTTCGGCCAAGGCCGAAGCTGCCGGAGGTGACGTTGCCGCCGCCAAACGCCGGCTGTTCGCCACCACGTGGGGCATCACCTCGCTGGCCGCAGCGCTGTTCTTCGTGTGCGTGGTGCTGTTTCGTATGCCGGTATCGGCGGCTATGGGCGAAGTCTATGCCGCCAATCCGCAGTACGTCGTGCTGGTCGGTGCGATAATTATGTTCGACGTCTGCACCTGCATCCCTTTCTCGCGGTTGCGCGAGCAGGGGCGTGCATCGACTTTCGTAGGCTTCAAGCTGCTCAACATAGCGCTGCAAACAGGATTGGCTTTCGCTTTCGGCGCCATTGGGCTGTTCGACACCGATTTCGGCGTGGGGTGGGCATTCGTCGCCAACCTGACGGCCAGCGTGCTGACATTCATAGCCATACTCACGACCGTGCAGCGCACGGCGCCGCGTATCGACTGGCTGTTGCTGGGCACGATATTCGCCTATTCGCTGCCGCTGCTGGTCAGCGGTGTGGCAGGCACGGCGAATGAATTTATCGACCGGCAGATGATAAAGTATTTGGTGCCGAGCGGGGCTATGGCACAGCTGGGCATATACGGTGCGATAACCAAGATCGCTGTGGTGATGATGCTCTTCACGCAGATGTACAGGCTTGCCGCCGAGCCGTTCTTTCTGGCCAACTACCGCAAGGAGGATTTCAAGGCGATGAACGCCGCGGCGCTCAAATACTATATGATCGCCTCGATGCTGATATTCTTGGGTATAGCCCTGTTCAAGGATCTGTTCGCGCTTATCGTGGGCCGCGAATTTCGACAGGGCATATTCATCCTGCCTGTCGTGTTGGGCGCCAATGTACTGAGCGGCGTGTGGCTGAACCTCTCGTTTTGGTACAAGCGTGAGGAGCGTACGCGGCTGGCGATCGTTGTGACGTTCGTGGGGTTGGTGTTCACGGTGGGGTGCAATGTGGCGCTGGTGCCGCGCTACGGATACTACGGAGCTGCCGTGGCGCGGTTAGTGAGCGAGGCGGCTATGGTTGCGGTGAGCTACTGGCTCAACCGCCGCTACTACCCGACACCCTATGCTGTCGGCCGGATTGCGGAGTATGTCGCCGTAGCCTTGGCGGTCTATTTCGCCGGTGTCGCGGCGGAGCGCTACATCGGCATTCGGGCGGCGGTGTATGCTATAGATGCGGTTTTGGTGGCAGGTTATGCGGCCTATGCAGTACGCCGCGAAAAGATAGATTTGGGCGCAATGTTGCGTTCGATCACAAAAAGATAGCGGTATGAAGCAGAAAACGGGTGAAAAAATTGTAATTTTACTGGCGAGTTTGGTGCTGTTCGTCGTAGCCGTATGGGCGTTGCGGACAGATCGCGGCGGGGGCTGCAACATCCCGCTAATAGTAAGCTCGACAGGATTGTTCTTGATAGCGATAAGACAGACGGTGGTAGCCGTAAGAAATAATAAAAAACGATGAAAGTGAAAGTCATAAACCGTTCGCAGTTCGATCTGCCGCGCTACGCCACTCCGCTCTCGGCCGGTATGGACGTTCGGGCCGATCTGCGTGAGCCGGTAACGCTCCGGCCGCTCGAGAGGGCGATGATACCGACAGGACTGTATGTCGAACTGCCCGAGGGGTGCGAGATGCAGATCCGTCCGCGCAGCGGTCTGGCCGCCAAGCATGGCATTACGGTGCTCAATTCGCCCGGGACTGTCGATGCCGACTATCGCGGCGAGATACGCGTAATACTGGTCAATCTCAGTTCGGAGAGCTTCGAGATCGCACCCGGGGAGCGTATCGCGCAGATGGTGGTCGCGCGCTGCGAGCAGGCCGAGTGGGTGCCGGCGAGTGAACTTAGCGATACCGAACGCGGTGCGGGCGGTTTCGGCTCAACTGGAAAATAACGTATGTGATATATGAAAACGAAACTGATAACTTTTACGGTACTGTATCTGCTTGTAGCAGTATGTTGTGTGGTGATGATTGCAAAGCAATTGACAGCCAATGTGTGCAACTGGTGGAGTGTGGCTCTGTTCGTGGCGATGTTCGCTTTTGCGGCGCTGCGGGTGGTGCAGTTCGCCAAGTCGTTGAGAGGCCTGAAGGATAACGAGTAGCAGAATGACATTCTCGGAGGTCATAGGGCATGAAGATGTCAAGAGGCGCTTGATCCGCAGCGTCGGGCAGGGGCGCATATCCCACGCGCAGCTCTTCACGGGCGAGTGCGGCGGCGGAGCGCTGCCTATGGCACTGGCCTATGCGCAGTATGTCAACTGCCGGCACCGGCACGACGGCGACTCGTGCGGTGTGTGCCCCGACTGCGTGCAGACGGCGCAGCTGGCCCACCCCGACCTGCATTTGATCTTTCCGGTGAACAAGCAGGGCAAGAAGTCGGGTGAGAAGGTCCTATGCGGCGACTTCACGGACAAGTGGCGCGAGGCGGTGATAGAAACCGGCGGATACCTCGACGAGAATATGTGGAACGATCGGCTCGATCTGGGCAAGACGCTCAAGGCGATGATCTCGGTCGGCGATGCCAACGAGATTATAAAGAAGCTGTCGTTCAAGAGTTTCGAGGCAGAGTACAAGATCGCCCTTATATGGCTGCCCGAGACGATGAACACCGAGGCGGCCAATACGCTGCTGAAGATTCTCGAGGAGCCGTGGGACAAGACGCTGTTCCTGTTGGTGAGCCGTCAGCCGTCGCGGCTGCTTTCCACTGTGGTGTCGCGTACGCAGGAGGTGGCTGTGCCGCGGATCGATGCCGCGGATTTGTGTGCTGAGATAGTCCGCGAGACAGGTTGCGAGCAGGAGCGGGCACGGCAGCTGGCGCGTCTTGCCGGCGGCGATTTGATCGAGGCGCGCCGGCTGGCCAAAGGCGGCGACGATATGGCCGAAGCCGACTTCGATATGTTCTGCTCGCTGATGCGTCTGAGCTACGGCAACAGACATTTGGAGCTGTTGGAGTGGGCCGAGGGGTTCGCCGCGCTCAGCCGCGAGAGGCAGATCGGCTTTTTCGGCAGTGCCCTCAGACTGCTGCGCGAGAGTTATATGATGAATGCCGGTATGTCGGAAATAAGTTACCTGTGGGGAGCCGAAGCCGATTTTTGCCGCAATTTTTCACCGTTCGTGGGCAATCATAATATCGAACGGCTCGTTATGGAAATGGAGACTGCACGCTCGCAGATAGCGCAGAATGGCAACTCGCTTATCGTGGCGACACATTTTGCTCTGAGCGTCAGTAAAATGATAGTTAAAAGATAAAAGGAAATATGGCACGAGTAGTGTTGATTACAGGCGGTAATCTGGGCGATGTCAAGTCGCGCCTGCGCACCGCACAACGATTGATAAACGATCGCGTGGGCATCGTGCTGAGATGCTCGCACCGATACAAGAGCCAGCCGTGGGGATTCAAGGCCGAAGAACGCTTTTCGAATCAGGTGCTCGAGGTAGATACCGAGCTGTCGGCCGACGAAGTGCTCGACGTGGTGCAGGATATCGAACACGAACTGGGCCGCGACCGCGACGAGGAGCGCCGTCTGAAGGAGGAGAGCGGTGCCCCGTATACTTCGCGTATGATCGATATCGATATACTGTTCTACGACGATTTGGTGTTAGAGTCGCCGCGCCTGACTATTCCGCACCCGCTGCTCGCGGAGCGCGATTTCGTACTGGCGCCCCTGTGCGAGCTGATGAAGAACAAGGTGCATCCGGTATCGGGCAAGACTGTCGAACAGCTGCGCAGGGAACTGCTCGCCAAACGCGAAAGCGAAGTGATAGGCAATGAATAGACGGTTGAAGACGATATTGTCGCTGGCACTCGCTGCGGCGCTGTGCGGTTGTTTCAAGGATGTCGGTTTCGACTGCCGCTACAACCTGCGGCCCTATTTGCAGGCAGAGTCGGGCGGCGAGACCGTCGTGGCCGAGGGGGCGATAGCGTATGCCTTTATGGCCGACACGACGCTGTGGACGGTGGCTTCGTACGACGATGCGCTGAACGGCGTTCTGACCTCGAAGGCGGACGGATCGAAGCGCAGCGACTACGCATCGCGTGCCGAGCAGAGCGCCGAGGATGGGACGATAGTGCTGCAGTTAGACGGGACGCCGGCGACGATCATCGCCGTGGATGCCGTGGACAGTATTTACGGCTGGCGTATGACCGAGGTCACGGAGAATGTGCCGGAACTCTATGTCAGCGTGACCTTCAGACCGTGGACTGCGCGAAGTTATTATATCGAAGGGTCGTGGCGTATGGTCAACGAGTTCTATACACCCGAACCCGAGGAACCGGACGAGGGCGAGGAGCCGGCCGGACCACCGAATGAAGATGTAACGGAATGAATCGGACAAAAAACATAATATCGCTGTCGGCGATTGTCAAGAGCGCGGTGCTGCTGGCCGTGCTGGCGTCGATGTTGGTGCGGTGCGCGAATGTGATGACGCCGCAGGGCGGTCCGCGCGATACGCTGCCGCCGGTGGCTGCCATAGCTACGCCGGAGAATATGCAGGTGAATTTCGATCAGAAGCGCATTTTCGTGGAGTTCAACGAGTACGTGCAGTTGAAGGACCAGCACAAGGAATTTTTCACCTCGCCCAAGATGAAGACCAAGCCGACGCTGTCGGTGCGCGGTCGGGGCATTCAGATCGACATTCGCGATACGCTGCGCGAAAACACAACCTATGCGCTCGACTTCGGCGCGGCGATACGCGACAACAACGAGGGCAACATACTGCATTCTTTCCGCTATGTATTCTCGACGGGCGGAGAGATCGATTCGTTGTGGATGTCGGGCTATACGGCCGATGCGCAGAAGGCCGACAGCGTGGGCAAAAGCTACATATATTATTATATAGCCGACTCGCTGCCCGAGACCGAGGGCTATGACTCGACGCTGCTGAAGCGTCAGCCCGACTTCATCGGCCGCGCCGAGACCAACGGCATATTCACCACGCAGAACCTCAAGCCGACGTCCTATCGGGTGTATGCCTTTCAGGACAAGAACGATAACCAGATGTACGATGCCGGTACCGATCTGGTCGGGTTCGTCGATTCGGACTACAATCCGGCCGAGATGCCCGAATTTGCCATTTGGTATGATTCGCTGCGCCACTACTGGACCGGCGAGCCGCAGCTCTATTTCCGTATGTTCCTCGACGGAACGTTCAAGCGACAACTGCTCTCGTCGAGCGAACGGCCCAAAAGCAATCAGGCCATACTCCGCTTCGGCGCACGCAATCCCCGCATCGACAGCCTTATCTTGGACAGCATTCCCGAGGACAAGGTGATATGGGAGTATCTGACCGAGGGGCGCGATACGCTGGCGCTGTGGTTCAACGTGCCGCCCGAGTCGCTGCCCGACACCATTCGCGGCCGCATAGTCTATATGAAGCACGACACGACCAATACGCTTAATCCCGCCACTGAGCCTTTGACACTGAGCTGGCGCAAGATAGAGACCAAGGAGGAGGAAGCCAAACGCCGCAAGGCCGAAAAGGCGCGGGCCAAGGCCGAGGAGGCCGGCGAGGAGTATGTGCCCGAGCCGGAGCCGAATCCGTTCTCGTACCGAATAGTCACCTCGGGCGAGATCAATCCCGAGGAGGGCGTCGCATTCGAGTTCGAGTATCCGCTCGTAAGGATGGATACGGCGGCGGTGTCGCTGGTCGAGCAGGGCGAGGACGAGATGCTTGCGCGCGTTCCCGTGACGATGACCCGCGATACGGTGAATATGCGCCGCTGGGTGATGAATACCGAGTGGCGCGAGGGCGGCAAGTACTCGCTCTATATTCCGGCGGGTTCGCTGACGGATGTGGCCGGTTATGTCAACGACTCGATATCCAAGGAGATGACCGTTATGAGCAGCGAGAAGTACGCCAAAGTGATCGTACACCTGAAGGGCAAGAGCGACAGTGCGCAGTATATTCTGCAGTTGGTCGCGGCCGATGGCAAGAAGGTGCATCAGCAGAAAAAAGAAGCCGTTACGGGCGACTATACGTTCAATTATGTCCCTGAAGGCGAGGTGCGTCTGCGCGTGGTGGAGGATATGAACGGCAACGGCCGCTGGGATACCGGCAATTTGGTCGAGGGAAGGCAGCCCGAGCGGGTCGAGTTCTACCGCAACATCAAGGACGAGGAGGCGATACCCACGAAGGTGAACTGGGAGGTGGAGATCGAGGCCGATATGAATGTGCTGTTCGCACCGGTGACGATGGAGAGCCTCATTAAACAGCTCGACGGCCGCGAAAGCGTGCGTCTTGTGAAGTATTACGAAGAGAAACGCAAGGCCGACGAGGAACGCCGCCGGCAGGAGGAGAAGGGTACGCGCAACTCCAGCGGCAAGGCGTTCGGCGGCTTCGGCATATAACGGTTGGCCTATATGAAGATAAAAACGATATGTTTATTGCTGCTCGCCGCGATGGCCGTACTGCCCGCCTCGGCGCAGCACGTGCTGGGCGTGAAGGGCGGTTACGGCTCCTCCACGGCGCGGTTCTATCCCAAGCAGGAGACCAAAAGCATTTGGGGCGGCATCACCGGAGGTCTCACTTGGCGCTACTATACGGCGCAGCGTTACGTGGGTTCGGTCGGTGCCGAATTAGAGTTTATGCAGCGCGGGTATTCCTATATGCCCAATTCGCAGGAGCCTGACAAATACTACACCCGCCGCATCAATTCGATAGTGATGCCGGTGGTGTGGTCGCCACATTTCTATTTGGCAGACTTCAGGGTACGCGTGTCGATCGATCTGGCGGTGACATTCTCCTACAACATCTCCTCGACCTACACCAACGACCTGACCGGTGCGGGCGGGACCTATCCGTTCAAGCTGTCGCGCGACAACCGCTGGAACTACGGTCTTGCCGGCGGCGGCAGCGTGGCCTATCTGTCCGGCCGCTTCGAATTCAATGTGAGCGCCCGCTACTACTTCGGCTACGGCGACATCCTGCGCAACCGCAACAAGTATTACGACAACGCCTCGGACGATCCGTCGGTGAATCCGTTCGCACTGACGCCGCTGCGCTCGCCGTTAGATAACATATACCTGACCTTCGGCGTTGGCTATCGGTTAGGCAAGGGGGAGTTCCGCAGCTTCGAGCGTATTCGCGAGTTCAAGGAGCGCCGCCGTCAGAAACGTGCCGCCGCCGAAGATAAGACTTTCACAGGCACGGCGTCGGGCAAGTCGCCGCTTCAGATAGCGCCTTCGGAGAAGTAATAATTTGAAAAACAACGAACAAGATGGAAAATACAAGACAAGCCAAAATAGCTCGGCAGATACAGAAGGATATAGCCGAGATACTGCTCAAGGAGGCTGCGCCGGTAGTGCGCGGGGTGGTGGCGTCGGTGACGGCGGTGAGGGTATCACCCGATTTGAACTACGCCAAGGTCTATTTCAGCATATTCCCGTTCGAACGCAGCGGCGAGACGATGCGCGCATTGTCTGACAACAACTGGCTGATACGAAAAGCACTCGGCCAGCGTATACGCAATCAGGTGAAGAGCGTGCCCGAACTGCAGTTCTTTCTCGACGATTCGCTCGAATACATAGCCAATATCGATAATCTGCTCAAGGAGGAGTAATCCCCGTTCTGTCGAATGCTGTCGCTGCTCTTCGCCCGCCGTTACCTGTTCTCGGCAAAGTCTCACTCGGTGATAAACATCATCTCCGCCGTGAGTGTCTTCGCTGTGGGTATTCCGGTGGCGGCGATGATCGTGCTGATGTCGGTATTCAACGGCTTCGCCGGTTTGGTCGAGAGTATGTACACCGCTTTCGATGCCGATCTGGCACTGGCTCCGCGCGAAGGCAAGACCTTTATGATCGAGAGCGTGGATACGGCCGCCATAGCCCGCATCGACGGCGTAGAAGCCGTTGCGGCAGTACTGGAACAGAGCGCGCTGGCCGAGTACGGAGGCCGGCAGTCGGTGGTGACGGTGCGCGGCGTGGATGACCGTTACCGCGATGTGTTGCCGATAGAGGGGCGCGTGGCATCGGGCGAATATGCGCTGAGGTTGGGCGAGATAGAGCAGGCATTGGTGGGGCAGGGCATCGCTTACAATCTCGGCGTGAGGCTGTTCCTCGATACGCCGCTCAATCTCTATTCGCCCCGCCGCGGCGAAATATCGACGCTGCTGCCAATAGACGCCTATACGCACCGCAAGGCATATCCGTCGGGCATCTTCGCCTTGGATGCTCAGACCGACAGCCGCTATGTGCTGACTACGTTGGAGTTCGCGCAGTCGCTATTCGATTATTCAGACCGTGCATCGGGCTTGCTCGTTGCCGTGCGCAAGGGCGCAGCGGTGGAGCGTATCCGGCGCGAGGCGGAGCGCATAACGCAAGGCAAGATGACGATCCGGACCCGACAGGAGCAGCAGGCTGCTATGTACCGGATTATGAACTACGAGAAGTGGGGAATATTCTTCATCTCGCTGCTGGTGTTAGTGATCGCGTCGTTCTCGATCGTCGGCTCGCTGGCGATGCTTATAATAGACAAACGCGACAATATCGCCACGCTGAGGGCTATGGGCGCCAGAACGGCTTTCGTACGGCGCATATTCACCTGCGAGGGTATGTTGATCGGCGTGCTGGGAGCCGCGCTCGGGCTGCTGCTCGGGGTCGGCGTATGCCTGTTGCAGCAGAAGCTGGGATTAGTGCAGATTCCGGCCGACACGTTCGTTGTGCGCAGCTATCCGGTGGTGATGAAGCTGCGCGACATAATAATAATTCTGGCCGCTATGGCGGCCGTAACGTTTGCGATCACACGGCTGACAGTATGCAGTATGATCCGCAGCGAAAAAACGATACAACCGCAATGAAACGATTTATTGATACGGTATTGCTTCTGCTCGTGACGGTTGCGGCAGTCTCCTGCCACAAGCCGCGCGTCATCCCCGACGACAAGCTGGCGATGATTTTTCACGACGTATATCTCACCAACGCCTACGTGCAGCGCGATGAGATGAATCTCGACAGCATCAAACTCTACGAGCCGATCTTCGAGAAGTACGGCTACAATACCGAAGATCTGCATACCACTATCAGCAGCTTCGCCAAACGCAAGAGCGCACGGCTGTCCGACGTGGTGGAGCAGGCCATAAAGATGCTCGAGGCCGAGTCGGACAGACTGAA
>CAYYUW010000173.1:0-1625 GCA_964474985.1 uncultured Alistipes sp.
CAGCACCCAGCCCAGCGGCATATCGTGACGTGCATAGCGATCCACGACGGCACGGGCCGAGAAGAGGTAGTTGTCCAGCTCGCCGTTCAGCGATTCGCGCACGCCGCCGTCAGCCTGCTTGCCCTCCTTGTAGCGCTTTCCGTCCTCAAAGAGAATGCCCGCCGCGTCCTCGCGCCAGTAGTCGCGGTTGTAGGCATTGAGGTGACCTTCATAAAAACCGAATTTGGGCAGCAGCACGGGGTGACCCGTCAACTGGTAATAGTCATTCAGCAGCGGCACGCAACCCTCGTCGACCATGCAGAAAATGTCGAGCCAGGGGGTTTGGTGGCACAGCACCGTACGGTCGGCGCTGGTCGCCCCAAAATCGTACTCTCCCTTCTTGAACGTATGCCAGAAGATGCCGTAACCGCCTGTGGACCAATAGAAAGGCGCAGGCGAGCAGACGCCGCCGTCGGTCCAGCTGTTCTGGTTTTCGATGGCGATGATGCGGCCTCGGTGCGAGAAACGGCCGTTCTGCACGCCGCCGCCGAAGAAGTACTCGTCGGGCCGTGCGCGCAGGGTCAGCGTGGTCTGACGGCTGTCAAACCGCACGGGTTCCGCCTCCTCGATCACCACTCGGCCCGAGGCGAGGTCCTCGACCTGCATCAGGCCGCTTTGACGGTCGAAACGCACGGCGACGGCCGAGGTCTTGAGCGCAATGTCCCGCGCGGCAAGGGGCGGAGTCCTATCCCGCCCCGACGAGCACAACATTATGGCTGGATTATTTAATCTTCCGCAGTATTTTAGCCGGCACGCCTGCTACGACGGTATTGTCGGGTACGTCCTTCGTAACGACGGCTCCGGCAGCGACGATGGCATTTTCGCCAACCGTTACTCCCGGCAGTATCATCGCACCCGCACCGATCCATGCCATGCGACGGACGACTACAGGCTTGACCAGCAGCCGATGTCGCAAGGCAGGTTCTTCGGGGTGGTGCTCCGTCAGAATCTTCGCTCCCGGCCCGATGAATACACCGTCTTCGAGCGTGATGCCGCCTTGGTCGAGGAACGTGCAATCGAAATTGATAAATACATTTTTACCCACACGGGTCGTCTTTCCGAAAGCCGTATAGAACGGCGGAAACAGACGCACGGAGGCATCCAACGGCTGTCCCCAAATGCGTTCGAGCAGCGCCCGCACTTCGTCGGGCGAATGATAACCCGTGTTCAGTTCTCCGACAAGCCGTTTCGTGTTTTCGATCTCCTCGCACAAAAGGGGGAAGTCGGGATCCGTTTCCGAAATCCGCTTCCCGCTCCGCATTTTTTCTATTATATCGTTCATTTGTCGTTTGGTCCAAAGGAGGACAGCCGCGGACGGACAGGATTCCGCCCGCGGTGTCTCGCACGCTGAAAAGCTACTTCAAATAGGTGGTGTAGAAAGTCTCGATACGGTCGAAGGGGATCTTCGAGAGGTTGTCGTAAAGGTCGACGTGCACGGCGTCGGGGATAATTACGAGTTCCTTGTTGTCGCCGCGAAGTTCCTTGAAAGCGTCCTCGCCGAAGTAGCGCGAGTGGGCTTTTTCGCCGTGGATGACCAGCACGGCCGAGCGGATCTCGGAGCTGCGGGCGAGCAGGCGGGCATTGAT
>CAYYUW010000174.1:0-2167 GCA_964474985.1 uncultured Alistipes sp.
GCTCTTTTTCTGCCGCACGGTGCGGAACTCTTTCTCTCCCAGCGTGATGGATACCGAGTCGCGATCGTGCAGCCCGAAGACCACATACTCCGAGAGGGACTTTTCGTAGACCAAATAGTCGAGATGGGACTCGTAGAGCGAATCCTCGTGAATAAACACCGTGTAGGGCTTTCCGGCGCGGATGTTGCGCAACGGAAAGACCTCCCGCGACTTGCGGTCCAACCGGTCGATAGCCGTAGCGTCGACCCCGTAGCGTGAAAGGATCGCCCCGAGCGTCTCGCCCCTGCCGATTTCGGCCGTCTCGACGCGGTAGTCGTCGGCATTGATCCCGTAGATGATATTCACGGGCTTCTGTTCGGCCTCGCCAGCCGTATCCCCAGCCTCCTTGCCGCCATTGTGCGAGCAGCCCAGCATAGCCCACGCGGCCGCCGCAAGCAGAATTTTATTCTTTGTTGTCATTTTCAATTCGTTGTCCTGTGTTCAGTTACGATTTATCCCGCACCCCTTTCGCGGATGCAGTCAATGCACAAAGTTACGACTTTTTTTGCAGATTTCCAATTTTACGATTGTGCATCACCTGAATAAAAAACGACCTCGCCGATTCCCCGTTGAGGCAAATGCAATCCTATCCGACTGCAAAAAAGCAAATGACGTCAAAATCATAAAAAAATCGACTTTTTTAACCTGTTTGCCCCGTATGCAGAGTCACCGCCGCAACCCCGCGCACCGTTTTTTGCGCATTTTTACCTCTTTTAATAAGATTCGGCCCGTTTTTTTTGGCAAATCCGCGGATTATCACTACCTTTGAAACTTGGATAAGACTGTATTTGCACGCAACCGATGTTGAAGTTACTCCTCATACCCGCCGCCTGGCTCTACGGACTCGCCATCCGCTTTCGGCACTACCTGTTCGACAGCGGATTGATCAAGAGTCACAAGTTCGATATCCCCGTTATCTGCGTGGGCAATATCACCGTCGGCGGCACCGGCAAAACCCCTATGGCCGAGATGATTATCGGCTATATGTCCCGTTTCCACCACGTCGCTCTGCTCTCGCGCGGTTACGGTCGCCGCACCAAAGGCTACTTAGAGGTCCGGCCCGATGTGCACTACTGCAAAGTGGGCGACGAACCTCTTCAGATCAAGCGCAAGTTCCCCGACATCGTGGTGGCGGTCTGCGAAAAACGCGTCGAGGGTATCCGCCGCATCCGCCACGAACACCCCGAGATTGATTTGGTGATCCTCGACGACGCTTTCCAGCACCGCTATGTCGAGCCGAAGATCAATGTGGTGATGATTGACTCGACGCGCCCCATCCAGCACGACCATCTGCTGCCCTACGGCACGTTGCGCGATTTGCCCGAGCAGCTGCACCGCGCCAACTGTTTCGTGGTGACCAAATGTCCGGAAAATATGTCGCCCATCGAGCGCCGCATTTGGCAGAAAGTGCTCGTCAAAATGGCCTACCAAAGTGTCTACTTCGCCCGCACCGAGTCGTTCCGCCCGCAGCCCGTTTTCCCGAAAGATGCGGATGCACAGGAGGTTAAACCCGGAGCAGCCGTGATCGCGCTGTCGGGCATCGGCAACCCCGAGGCCTTCGTCAGCGGTCTAAAGGCAGGTTACAACGTGCTCTGCGACGTGCGCTACGAGGATCACCACATCTACCGCCGCCGCGACATGGCCCGCATGGCCCAACTGCTCCGGCAGCACCCCGAAGCCATCATCCTCACCACCGAGAAGGACTCCGTGAAGCTGCTCAACCCCGCGAAGATGCCCGAGGTGGTGCGCCGCAAACTCTACTACGTACCGATCAATATTTCGTTTATCGACAACTCTAAAACCGACTTCCTTCAAAAACTTGAAAACAATGTTAGAAAGAATTAAAAAGACGGCCGCCTTCCTGCGCGAGAAAACGGCCGATTATAACCCCGTTGTGGGTATTGTCCTGGGTACGGGTTTAGGCGACTTCGCCGACTCGATCGACATCGCCCACTCGATTGAGTACAAGGATATTCCGGGCTTTCCGGTCTCCACGGTGCAGGGCCACAAGGGCCGCATGATCTTCGGCGAGGTCGAGGGCGTGCGCGTGGTGGCGATGCAGGGACGTTTCCACTACTACGAGGGCTGGTCGATGGCCGACGTCACGCTGCCCATCCGCGTGATGAAA
>CAYYUW010000175.1:0-12504 GCA_964474985.1 uncultured Alistipes sp.
TGCGAAGCTGCGAGGCGCAGCCTGCGGAGGTGAGCGACAGCGAGCCTCCGCCAGCCGGAGGCTGCGGCTCGCGCGGCCCAATCGGGCCCCCACTTTGCGGCGGCACGGTTTGGGTCACATATGGTTTCGACGTTGCGAGGCGCAGCCTGCGGAGGTGAACGATAGCGAGCCTCCGCCGCCCCAAGGCTGCGGCTCGCGCGGTTCTAAAGAACCGCAACTTGTCGATGCAGATCTTCACCGCAGATTGCTCCGCAATCTGGACTTTGCTGCAAATTATTACGCAACCAATTGTCCGTTGCGGTCTACTTCGCCGTTTTGCGACGAGGGGCAGGCACCGGAGTCACAGGCAGCAGGGCCTGCACCACGGCACACGACAGATCGCGGCAGTCGATGTCGAGCACAAAATGCGGTTTGGCGCCGTCATACGGCGATCGCTGTTGCGCATCCTGCATCAATGCGGCAGTCTCTTTGCGGTTCTTCACGTACACGGTATTGTCACAGACGAGCAACACCGGCTTGTCATCCACGTAGATCATATAGTCCCCGAACATCTTGCGCGAACGTATCCGGCCGACACCGGCGATCTGCTCGCAAACGTAATCGATAAAATCTGTCGAAGAAGCCATAATCGTTTTATGCTATTTCTCGTACTCGAAGAAATCGAGTATGCGTTTCATCAGTTCATTGCGCTGCGTTTCGTCTTGGATGGTCTCGAACGGGAAGCCCATCACCACGCTCCGGAAATTGCCGTCGAAGGCCACGGCGGCTCCGAGACGGCTGTCGGGATACTGCAGCAGCGTGAAGGCGCCTTCCCCTACCGGAGCCAGCGCATCGGGCGACTCCACGGCGTAGCAGTCGCGGCACAGCTCGGTATTGAACCGGTATTCGGCCGCGGGGAAATGTGCGGGCGACGGCTTCACGCGCACCACGCCGCGGCGCGAGGCGCCCCAGCCGGCAAGGCGGTAATGCAGAACCTTGCGGGCGAACTCGCGGGCGTCGGCATCGGCGCCCTCGCCGTGCCACAGGTCGCTGCCCACATAGCTGCCGCTGACCAAAAGCCGCCGGCCGTCCGCGGCGAAGTGCCGCAGCGCAATCCTCAGCGACGGCGGGAAGGTCCGGAACTCTGTGCCGCCCGTACCGCGGCCCATAGCGGTGGCCCGCTGCTTGCCGAGTATCAGGTCGACCACGGGATAGTCGGTCAGGCGCACGTCGAGATTTCCGACCGCCTCGACCGATGCCGAGCAGAACGAGTATCCCGCCGCCGCGATCGAACGTCCGTGCAGGGCCGGATAGTCGAACGTATTGCCGGCCAGCTCCTCGGCCGCATAGTCGCTGTAGCAGGAGCCGAGGCACTCGTTGTAGTTCTCGCTCAGCGTCTCCGACCGGCGGAACTCGCGCTGGCTCCCGATGAAACTTATGTCGGACAGATACGGCACGCCGCCGTCGATATGGTTGAAGAATCCCGCTATGCTGTCGCCTTGGAAGCTCAGCGGCGCACTCACACGCTCGAATCCGTTGACCACCATAACGCACCCTTTGCTGTCGGAGAGGCGGCAGGCTGCGAGCGTCTCCGAGGGGAAGCTCATTCCGCCGTCGTTGCAGGCCACAACGCGATAGGAGTACAGCGTGTCGGACGGCAGCGGCAGCAGGCACACGGTATCCTCGACTGTCCGGCCGTTATCGAACGCTCCGCCGCCGATGCGGGTATATACTATATAGCGGTCGGGTACGGCTGTAGCTTCGAGCGTATCGATGCGCGGGCGCCAGCTGAGCCGCACCGAGTCGTCACCGGCCAGTTCGACGGCGAACGAGCGCACGGGCAGCGGCTGCACGACGCAGTCGTATTCGTACTGGTAAGCCAAATAGCGCAATATGCCCTTATATATGGCTCGGCTGACGGCAAAGCGGAACCGCGGATCGAGACCGTAGCGCATATCGGCGAAATTCTGGTGCGACAGCAGCTCCAGCAGCATCGTGGGAGCGCTCGGAACACGGGCCTCGTAATACGAGCGGTTCCACAGGCCGCGGCGGCTCCACTGCGGCTCGTATTGCGCCCGCACATCGCGGCAGATGCTGCTAAGCACCATATCGGCCAGATCCCGCGAAAGGTATCGCGACGCTCCGCCCTCGAAGCGGCCGCCGTTCTCGCGGGTGAAGAATATGCCCAACGTCCCGACCGTCTCGTCGCCGAACTTGGCGCCGGCATCGGAATGGAACGCGAACGCCATATCGACCGGCACACCCATACCCGTACTGTCGGGCAGGCGCTCCGATCCGCCCATCAGCCAGTTGACCCAATGCGCCCGCGACATATAGTCGTCGCGATAGTCGTCGGCATTCTCCTTGGGATTATATACCTTCTCGGGAAATCCCGCCCAGTGCAGCCAGTAGCGCGCCCCCTCGACGTATCGCGGCGACTGGCTGGTCTGGTATTCGTACTCGATATCGGGATTGCGCTTCTCCCGCACCGGAATACGCGCTATATTGCCGTAACCGCCGCCGAAACGCACGGCATCGGCCGTCACGGTGGCACGGTCGCCGTGCGCCGAGCGGTTGCTCAGCGTGACGCTGCCCCGCGTCTCGTCGACCCCTGCGGCAAAGCGGAACTTGCCCAAATATATCCACGTTCCGCCGCCGATGCGCTGGTTGACCGAAAACTCGGACTCACCGCCCAAATGGTGCACGGTATAGTGCGCATCGTCGGCGCTGTCGTCCTCCGTGGCGTAGGAGACGTAGACCGCATACTCACCCTCGGCGGGAATGTCCGGAGTCCATACTATGCGGCTCTCGTCGGCTCCCTCGCCCACGCACTCCGAGGCGCGGTAAGTGCCCTCGGCAAAGGGGTTCTGCCCCTCGGTATAGCAGTCGCGTCGGGCGGCGAATCCGCGATGCGGACCGGTGTACCACGTGCGGTCGCCGGTATATTCGTCGTAGACCGACGAGGTGCTGACATCGTTGTCGACTATCACCTCGGCCGTCTGCGTGTCGCGCTCGCGGGGCAGCAGCACGTTGGCACCGGCACTTTCGAGCATAGGAACCAAAAAAGGCAGCACGTAACTCTGCGTATAGAGATCCTCGACGGTGCCCCACAACCGCGCACGCTGCCACTGCCACTCGGCCGAGGCATTGTCGAAATAGAGTCCGTGGCTCTGCCACACAGCTATGTGGCGTCCGGCAAGGCCGCGCCGAGGCTGCGAAGGCGACGAGAGGCGCGTCACCAACGGCCGCGAGGCACGGTTGACGAAGCGCTGCCCCGCACCGCTCGTATCGCTGCGCAGCGGACGCGGCACAAGTTCCTCGATGTCGTGCCGGTCGGTGATGATGCGGATGCGCCAGTCGGCGAAGCGTTCGGGCAGGACCGCACGGATACTGTCGTACAGCGGCGGGATGTTATCTTCGCGGAACGGGTAGTACGACATATCGATATCGGTGTAGAGCGTCAGGCAGCGGCGCGACACCGTCGTGCGTTCGACCTTGATATTGCCCACGGTGATCTCCCGCTGCGCGATGCGCGTCAGCGTTTCGCCCATATCGCGGCGCATTTGCGGCGTTATGCTCTGCGCATATACGCCCGACGCCGTTGCACAGAGCAACAGCGTCGCGAGTATTCGTTTGTATAATGTCATAGTTATTTGCGGCGGCGGATCAAAAGCGCCATTCCGATCATAGTGATGACTGCATTGATGATCAACAGCTCGAAGCCGATCTGGTAACCGTTGAACCATACCGGTGCGAACTTCTGTATGATGAAACTGAGCACGGGCGCCGCGATAGCCACCACGGGCATATAGCGGTCGTTCACTTGGGCCTTGAACAGTATGCCGAAGGCGAACATACCCAAAATGGGACCGTAGGTATAGCTTGCCACGCCGTAGACCAAATTGATTACGCTGTCGTTGCCCCAGCTGTTGAAGGCCAGAATGGCCAGTCCCATAAGCACGGCCATAACCACGTGCACGCGCTTGCGCACCGAGGTAAGCTTCTTGTCGTCATAGCGTTTGGTGCCCTCGAGGATGTCGACCGTATAGGATGTCGTCAGAGCGGTAAGGGCCGAACCGGCAGCCGAATATGTCGACGAGATCAGGCCGAGCACGAACAGGACACCCACGATAGCGGGGAATCCGCCGTTGACGGCAACGAACGAGAATACCTGATCGCTCTTGTCGATCAACGCCTCGCCGCCCTCGGAGTACATCGGGAACAGGCTCTCGGCGCCGGCAGCGATATTTTCGCGGGCGAGGAAAATGAACAGCAGCACGCCCAGCACGAGGAACAGGAATATGACCACCATCTGCATAAGGATCGAGATCATCATATTCTTCTGCGAGTCCTTGGGGCTTTTGCAGCTGAGCGTACGCTGCATCATATCCTGATCGAGACCGGTCATTGCGATCACCATAAACACGCCGGCGAAGAACTTCTTCCAGAAGTAGTGGCTGTCGCTGACGTCGCCGAAGAAGAACATCTTCGAGTAGTCGTGGCCGGCGATCTGCGAGGTCATATCAGCGAACGACAGGTTCATATCGCGCATAATGAACACGATGCAAAGCACCACGCTGCCGATCAGGCAGAATGTCTTCAGCGTATCGGTCCAGACGATCGACTTGACACCGCCCTGCTGGGTGTAGAGCCACACCAAAAGCATCGTGATGACCATATTCAGCACGAAGGGCAGGTTATAGTGGTCGAACACCAACAGCTGCAGCACCGCGCAAACCACGTATGCACGCAATGCCGCGCCGAGCATCTTGCTTATGAAGAAGAACCACGCGCCAGTCTTGTGCGACAGCACGCCGAAACGGGTGTCGAGATATTCGTACAGCGAAACCACGTTCATCCGGTAGAACAGCGGAATGAGCACGAATGCGATGATGAGGTAACCCACGAAGAAACCCAGCACCATCTGCATATAAGAGAAACCGTCGGCTGCGACCGAGCCGGGCACCGAAATGAACGTCACGCCGGAAATGGCGGCGCCGACCATAGCGAAAGCGGCCACGAACCACGGCGTGCGGCGGTTGCCGGTGAAGAAGCCGGCGTTATCGGCCTTGCGTCCGGACCAATAGGCCACGATGAACAGCACGGCGATATAAGCCAGCACGGTAATGATAACGGAGAGTGGAGACATAAAACTTTTTCTAAATTTATTTAAGTTAGCATTCGGTTTACGCCCCAAAGATAACAACAAAGGCCGAATTTACAAAGAAAACGGGCCTCTGTTTGCGTCCGAACGGCAAAGAAACATCGCCGCGGCGGCTCCACGGCCGGCTTTGGCGGCAGCATTCCGGCATCGCTACCGGCCGGCGTCGGCACGGTCGAAGATCTCGCGCAGGAACTCTCCCGTATAGCTTTCGGCCACGGCGGCTACCTCGCGCGGCGAACCGGCAGCCACGATGCGGCCTCCCGCAGCGCCTCCGTCGGGACCTATGTCGATTATATGGTCGGCCACCTTCACCACATCCATGTTGTGCTCGATGACTATGGCGGTATTGCCGCGGTCGACTAACTTCGAGATTACCTCCAACAGCTGCTTCACATCCTCGAAATGCAGGCCGGTGGTCGGCTCGTCGAGAATGTAGAGCGTACGGCCCGTGTCGCGCTTGGCCAGTTCGGCAGAGAGCTTGATACGTTGGCTCTCACCGCCCGACAGCGTCGTACATGGCTGGCCGAGCGTCAGATAGCCTAACCCTACCTCCTGTATGGCCCGCAGCTTGGTGGCGATGGAAGGTATGCCCGCGAAAAACTCAGCGGCGGCATTTACGGTCATATTCAGCACATCGTTTATGTTCTTGCCCTTGTACTTCACCTCGAGCGTCTCGCGGTTGTAGCGCTTGCCGCCGCACACCTTGCAGGTGACGTAGACGTCGGGCAGGAAGTTCATCTCTATGGTCTGCACGCCCGCACCGCGGCACTCCTCGCACCGGCCGCCCCGCACGTTGAACGAGAAGCGGCCTGCCTTGAATCCGCGCACCTGAGCATCGGGCGTAGCCTCGAACAACTTGCGGATATCGCCGAACACACCCGAGTAGGTGGCCGGATTGCTGCGCGGCGACCGCCCGATAGGCGACTGGTCCACAACCACCAGCTTGTCGATATTCTCCACGCCCTCGATCGACTCGTAAGGCAGCGGATAGTCAAGCGAGCGGTACAGCGCACGGCTCAGTATCGGGCGCAGCGTCTCGTTGATGAGCGACGACTTGCCGCTGCCGCTCACGCCCGTCACGCAGATGAAGCAGCCCAGCGGAAACTCCGCCGTGACGTTTTTCAGGTTGTTGCCCGAAGCGCCGCGCAGCACTATGCTCTGCCCGCTGCCCTTGCGCAGATGTTGCGGAATCCCGATCCTCCGGCGGCCGGTCAGGTAATCCGCCGTGAGCGAGTCGCCCTGCACGATCTGCGCGGGCGTACCCGCAGCGACGATATTGCCGCCCTTCATTCCCGCACGCGGTCCCACGTCGACGACATAGTCGGCGCTGCGGATCATATCCTCGTCGTGCTCGACGACGATGACCGAGTTGCCGGCGTCGCGCAGCTCCTGAAGGCTGCGGATCAGCCGCCGGTTGTCGCGCTGGTGCAGCCCGATGCTCGGCTCGTCCAATATATAAAGCACATTGACAAGCTGCGATCCCACCTGCGTGGCCAACCGTATGCGCTGGCTCTCGCCGCCCGACAGCGAGCGCGACGAGCGCGACAGCGACAGGTAACCCAACCCCACGTCGACCAAAAAACCGGCCCGCGAGCGCATCTCCTTGAGGATCTCGTGAGCTATGGCGCGCTCCTTGTCCGAGAGCTTCTCCCCTACGGTGCCGGTCCAGCGGGCGAAGTCGGCGATGCTCATATCTGACACCTCGGCGATATTCATACCGCCCACACGGAACTGCAGCGACTCGCTGCGCAGGCGCGTGCCGCCGCAGACGCTACACTTGCGCCGCACGAGGAACTGCTCGCGCCACTTGCTGCCGCGGCGCGAATCGTCATCGTCGAGCCTGTTGATATATTCAGCCACGCCCTCCCAAGCGATCATCTGCCGCCCCATAACCGGATTGAACGAGCTGCAGTCGACCGTCATAGGCTGCGAATCGCCGTACAGGACCACATTCATAACCTCCTCGGAGAGTGTGGATACGGGATCGTCGAGCGTGAAGTCGTAGCGGCGGCCCAAAGCCTCGAGGATCGCGAAAAGCAGATTGTTGCGCCCCTTGCCGAGCGGCTCGATGCCGCCGTCGCGGATCGAGAGCTGCGGATCGGGCACGATACGCTCCATATCGAATACCGCCTCCTCGCCCAAGCCGTTGCAGTGCGGGCAGGCGCCCTGCGGCGAGTTGAACGAAAAGGTATGCGGCGCCGGATCGTTGAAAGCCAGACCTGTCGAGGGGCACATGAGGTGGCGGCTGTAAAAGCGCGAGGCGTCGGCATCGTAGTCGTAGACGGCCATAGTGCCCTTGCCCTGACGCATCGCCTCGCGCAGGCTCTTCACCAAACGGTCGTGCGACGAGCCGCCGACAACCAACCGGTCGACAACCAGATCGATGTTGTGGATCTTGTAGCGGTCGAGCTTCATACCGGCCGAGATGTCGGTCACCTTGCCGTCGACGCGGGCATAGAGGTACCCCTTCTTGAGCAGCTGCTCGAACAGCTCGCGATAGTGCCCCTTGCGCCCCTTGACCACCGGCGCCAGCAGCGCGATCTTGCGGCCGGCGAACCCCTCCTCGATAAGCTCGACAATGCGCTCGTCGGTATAGTGCACCATCTCCTCGCCCGTAACCGGCGAGTAGGCGCGCGACGCACGGGCATAGAGCAGGCGCAGAAAATCATTGATCTCGGTGACGGTGCCCACGGTCGACCGCGGGTTCTTGTTTGTGGTCTTCTGCTCGATAGCCACCACGGGGCTGAGTCCCGTAATCTTGTCCACATCGGGCCGCTCCATGTTGCCGATGAACTGGCGGGCATAGGTCGAAAGGGTCTCCATATAACGCCGCTGGCCCTCGGCATAGATCGTGTCGAATGCAAGCGACGACTTGCCCGAACCCGAAAGTCCGGTAATCACCACCAACCTGTTGCGGGGAATCGTCACATCGACATTCTTCAGATTGTGCACCCGCGCACCGAATATTTTTATCTCGTCTTCCATTTTTCCAGTCTTTTATGCAGCTTCCGGCGCCGCGCGAGGTGCAATGTCATTCATACCTCGGCACACCCGCCACCGGCACGTAACCGCTGTCGGAAAGTTCCAAGCAGCGGTGTACCATACCGTTGGTAACCAGTACATACCGAGCACCGAGCACCGAGTTGTAGCGAATGGCCTGCTCGGTGGCGCCGCTGTCGATCGACACCTCGGCAGCCTTGCATTCGGCCAGCAGCCACGGCTTTCCCCGCCGGTCGCAGACCACCACGTCGGCACGCTGGCGCTGGCCGTTCAGCTCCACGGCATACTCCTGACACACCGATTGCGGCGGCACGGCGCAGCGGTCGGTCAGAAAGGCGATCAAATGGCGCCGCACCCACTCCTCGGGCGTAAGAACAAGCCACGTGCCGCGCAGCGTATCCCACACCTGCAGGCCGCCGGCGCACCGTTTAGCGCGAAGCCGCACAGGCGGAAAGTCAAGTTTGGGGAGCGAGTGCATAGCTGTTTCAAAAAAATTGTGTACCTTTACCAACCGAATGGCAAAATTAATCAATTAATGCGAAAAATGAGAATCGTACCATATATTTTGGCTCTTGCGGCCTGCGCGACCGCAGCAGCACAGGAGTGGCGCACGCCCGAAATCACCGGCCGCGGCAAGGAGTTGCCCCGCAGCAGCATCGTAAGCTATCCGTCACGCGACGAGGCACTTGTGGGCAGTCTCGAGCGCACCAAATATTACCAGCCCATAGAGCTGAGCGTCGAGGAGCGCAACGGCGACCGCATATACAGCGGCAGCTATGCGATGCCCTTCGCGTGGATCGACCGGCGGGTATTCCTGCACATCGAGTCGGCCGGAGCGTCGTTCAGCGTCGAGGTGGGCGGCAATGACATCGGCTACAGCCAAGACGGCCGCACGGCAGCCGAGTTCGACATCACCGACTACTGCAAGGACGGCCGCAATCAGGTCGTGGTGACGGTCCACGGCGATGCCGCAGCAGCCGAGATCGAGGATGCCCTGCCTGCAGCAGCGCCCCTGCAGGCTTACGTGGTCTCGCAGCCCCGCGTCCGCGTCCGCGATATCGTCATCGACACGCGCGCCGATCACGGCAACGGGCTGTTCGCCTTGGGCGTGATTCTCAAGAGCCACATGCTCAACCCGAAAGACTATCGCGTATATTACGAGCTGCTCGACCCTGCAGGCGAGGTGGTAAGCTACGGCCACCGCGACCTGAAACTCGATATGCGCCGCGAAGACACCGTGCGTTTTCTTGCCAACATACCCTCGGTTATGGCGTGGAGCCACGAGGCGCCATATCTCTACACCGTGGCCATAAAGACCCAGTACGAGGGGCGTTACGGCGAATATCTGACCGTGCCGGTCGGTTTCCGCAAGCTCGCGGTGGACGACGGAGTGCTCTCGGTGAACGACATACCGGTGGAGCTGCACGCCGCCGACTTCTCGACAAGCAGCGGCATAGCCTCGACGGCCGAGCAGCTGCGGCAGCTCAAGGCACAGGGATACAACACCGTGCGCGTAGCGGCACCGCAGCCCGAGAGCTTCTACGAGCTGTGCGACCGCATCGGTCTCTACGTAATCGACTGCGCCGGCGTCAACACCTCGCGCCACGAACAGAGCCGTCGCCGCGGCGGCAATCCCTCGAACGATCCGCGGTGGGAAGCCGCATACGTCGACCGCGCCGTCGCCACATACCACTCGTCCAAGAACCACCCTTCGGCAGTGGCCTTTTCGATCGCATCCGACGCTTCGAACGGGTACTGTCTCTACGAAAGCTACTTGGCACTCAAGGCGCTCGAGACTGCGCGGCCGGTGCTCTACCCCGATGCCGGCGGCGAGTGGAACAGCGATCTGCTCCGTGTCGACGACCGGCCTGCCCCTGAAAAAGCGCAACCGCGCGTCACCGTATCGCCGGCAGGCGATGACAGCTACACGGTGCGCAACCTCAGCGAGCTGGCCCCCGTAGAGGTCGTGGCCGCCTACACGGTGCGCGTCGGGCGATCCACGGTCGCCGAGGGCGAGATTCCGCTCAGGCTGGCTGCCGGAACAGCCTCGACCGTAACCGTCCCGACCGACAATGTCAAGGCCGGCAAGTCCTACTCGACCGGCATCCGCATCGAACTGCCCGAGCCGCAGTACATATACGTTCACCACGTCGAAGACCGGACCCCGCAGCCCGAAAAGACCCGCGCCGGAAAGATCGTCTCCTCCGTGCGCGACTTCTTCCGCTACAAGCCCGAGGCCGAAGGCTCCGCCGCCCCGCGGACACTGCTCACCGAAACATCGTTCGAAGCCTCGAAACCTGCCGCCGGCAAGTAGCCTTTCACCGGCTGTTTGCGGCTGCGAAACATATTGCGACTAACTGAGGCTGCCGATGAAGAGTATGACCCGCGAGATATGGCGTTTGACCATACCCAACATAGTATCGAACATCACCGTGCCACTGTTAGGTATGGCGGATATGGCCATAGCCGGACGGTTGGGCGACACGACGGCTGCGATCGGGGCACTGGCTATCGGCACCACGATTTTCAACTTCATATACTGGAACTGTTCGTTTCTGCGTATGGGCACCAGCGGGCTGACGGCACAGGCGTTCGGCGCCGGACAGCCGAAGGAGTGCGCCAACCTGCTGCTGCGCGGCATCGTTATGGCCTTGGGGCTTGCGGCGGTGCTGTTGCTGCTGCAGCGGCCGCTGGGACGTGCGGCAATCGGCTTAATGAATGGCAATGAAGCTGTCGCGCGCTACTTTTTCGCCCGCATCTGGGCCGTTCCGGCGGCCATTTCGCTCTTCGCGATTAACGGCTGGCTGATCGGCATGCAGAACTCCGCCACCCCGATGCTGATCGCCATTGTTCAGAATGTGATGAACATAGCGTTCAGCATTTGGTTTGCATTCGGGGCGGATATGGGGTTGGAGGGCGTGGCTTGGGGCACCGTGGCCTCGCAATACGGAGGCGTTGCACTGGCGGCCATAGCTCTCCGGCGGCGGTACCGGCACATTCTGCGGCTGGCCGACTGGCGCGAAAGCATCCGCTGGCAGCCGATGCGCCGCTTCTTCGGCGTCAACCGCGACATTTTCCTGCGGTCGTTCTGCCTCGTGGCGGCCTACACGTTCTTCACCGCGGCGGCGGCGCGTATGGGCGATCCGACGGTTCTGGCCGTCAACTCGCTGTTGATGCAGCTGTTCACGCTGTTCTCGTATATGAGCGACGGCGTGGCCTACGCTGCCGAGGCGCTCACCGGCCGGTTCGTCGGTGCGAGGGATGCCGTTTCGCTGCGCGATGCCGTCGGGCGGATGTTCCGCATCAGTCTGGCCATAGCGGTCGCCTACGTAGCGGCATATACCTTGTGGTGGAGCGATCTGCTGAAGCTGTTCATCGACAGCGAGGCCGCCGGCAGCAGCGCCATACTCGCCGCAGCAGCGCGCTACCGCATTTGGGTAATACTCTCGCCGATAGCGGGTTTTGCGCCGTTTCTGTTGGACGGCATAATGATCGGGGCCACCCTGACCCGCATACTGCGCAACTCGATGTTCGGAGCGACAGCGATCTATTTCGGCACATATTATCTGCTGCGGGGTGCGATGGGCAACGATGCGCTGTGGCTGGCGTTTCTGCTTTTTATGGTTGCACGCGGTGTGCTGCAGATAGTTATGGTCGGGGGTATGCGCGGAATCGCGGCCCTTGGCCGGCAGCTATAGGGCATCGATGAACCGCATTCGCAACGGCGAGTCGGAGTTCTGGAAACGGGTTTTCAGACGCGATTTTCGGGTATAAATGTTGTCCACCGTTTCGCCGATCAGGATGCTGATGCTCTGCGGAGAGAGACCCAAGAATATGTATCGGAGCAGACACAGGTCCGCTGCGCGCATATTGGGATATTCGCGTTTGAGGTCCGACATCAGGTTGTCGCGCGTGGAGTCGATCACCTCGTCGAACATCTCCGAGGTATGCCGGTCGTCGGAAAACTTCTCGATCATTCGCTTGACACGGTTGTATATGACCGACTGGCGTTTATTGCTGTCCTGCTGTTCGTAGTATGACTTCATCAGGTCGTCGATCTGCCGGAACTGCTTTTGCATCATTTCCGAGAGGCGCTGTTTGTTCTGATTGGTGGCGGCCAGACGGTCGTCCAGCATATCGCGGCTGCTGCTCAACTCGGCCACGATAGCCATAAAACGCTCGCGTTCGCGCTTGCGCTTCAGGAACAAATGCCGGAAGGTCATTGCCGCCGCCGCACAGAGGATGACAATGAGCGTTATTACGGCATAATCGATCGCACGCGCCACCTTCAGCCTGTAGGCGTTATAGTCGGCCTGCTCGCGGTGAAACCCTGCCTCGGCATCGGTTACACTCTTTTTCAG